>CANQSV010000005.1 GCA_947626605.1 uncultured Clostridia bacterium
CCAGTACGAACCTTCTTTTACACTTTTAGGAATTGTTATTTCTGTCAATGATGTACAATTTTTAAAAGCATCCGCTCCAATCGTTTCTACACCACTTCCTAAATCTATTTCTTTTAGTTCTGCACAATCTTTAAATGCTTCTCCTGATATTGTTTTTACTGTATTGGGTATTGTTATTTTTTCTATTGGTAATCCTGCTAACAATAATTGTGGCACAATTGTCAATCCTTCCTCTAGAGTAACCTTTTTTAGATTTGTACAACCTTTAAATACTGGTGAACCCACAGACATTGATGACCAGTACGAACCTTCTTTTACACTTTTAGGAATTGTTATTTCTGTCAATGATGTACAATTTTTAAAAGCATCCGCTCTAATCGTTTCTACTGTATTTGGTATTGTTACACTTGTTAACCCTGTTGCCTTTTCAAATGCACTGCCACCTATTTCTGTTACTTTCTTCCCATCAATTTTATCTGGTATTGTAAATTCTCCTTTTATTTTTTCTGGATTTGTACAAACCAATTCCACTACTTCGTCAGATTTATTTAGCTTATATGTGAAATTAATTTCTACGCCTGAAACTGTTTGTTTATAAGTTTTTTTATCATTATCTGCTGCTTGTACAAATGTTGGAAATAATAGCAGAATTGCTACTAAAAGAATTAAAACAAATATTGATTTTATTGACATCTTTTGCATTTTTTCTCCCCTTTTCATCCGTAATTTTTTTCTGAAAATATTATAAAAAAAAAAAAATACCTGTCAATATTTTTCAAAATTTGTCATATAAATGTAATATGGTGGGTTATGTTTTTGTTGTTCGGGTCGCGTCGATGCTGAGGCTGTTAAGGCTTTGCCTGTTGTAGAGACTGGCGTCCAGCAGGTATACTGAAGCTGTAACAGGCAAAGCCTTAACAGCTTCAGCACCAACAGCCCGTGCATCATTGAACATATAGAGGTGTTATTTTACATCTACCTATTGTTTTATTTCTATTATTATAATATTTTAATTTTATAGTATTTTAACATCTCTACTGTTTTTGGTTGTTCGGGTCGTCGAGGACGCCGACCCCTACACATGTGCAATGCATTTGCATTGCAATTAATAATTGATAATTAATAATGAATAATATATAATTTTTTTACATTAATTATTCATTATTCATTTTTCATCATTCAATATTCATTAAACATAAAAACGGGAGACCACTGGTCTCCCCTACGTTTCATTTAAAAATCTCTCTATTTTATATCTTTTAAATAATTATATTTGCGATATGCGTATATTCCATATACTGTTGCAATTATAACTATTACCATTATTCCTCTTCCCAATCCTGTTTGTGGTAATATTGTTTGTGATACTGTGTTGTCTTTCTTTCCTGTTGTTTTATTCTTTGATGAACTAGATGTGCTTGGTTTATTGTTACTTGTATTTGTTTTCTTATCATTATCTATACTTGCACTTTGTACTGAGCCATTGGTATTTGAGTTGTTGTTATTGCCATTGTTATTATCACTATTATTGTCATTTACATTAGAACCTGCATTGTTGTTATTATCTGTTTCATTATCTTCATCATCTGATGTTGTTGGATTAGATGGTCTTGTTAAATATACTCTTTTAATAGAATATTCTTCACCATATTTATCAGCAACAGAATCTTTGTAGCAGTAAATTGTTAGGTCATCACTGTGATCCCTCCCAAATGCATTCCCACCAATTTTTGTAACATTATCCAAAATTGTAATTTTCTTTAAACCTATACAATCAACAAAAGAACAATCTCCTATTTCCTTTACTGAATTTGGTATTATAGCTTCAGTTATTCCTTTGCAACCTTCTAGTAAATATCGTGGTATTCTTTGAATACCTTCTTCAAACGTTACACTTGTTATATTATCACATCCTGGGAATGGGGCCCCACCTCCATCTACAGATAGACTTTTAGGAATATATAATGAAGTTAAGCCCTTGCAATTTTCAAATGCACCTCCTCCTAACAGAGTAACTCCTGTTCCAAAATTTATTTTGGTTAAACTTGTACAACCATGGAAAGCATAAGGCCCTATTTCCTTTACTGAATTTGGTATTGTAACTTCAGTTATTCCCTTGCAATTGAATAGTAAATAGCTTGGTATCCTTGGAATACCTTCTTCAAACGTTACACTTGTTATATTATCACATCCTGAGAATGTAGATGAATGTTCATATCCATCTTCAGATAGACTTTTAGGAATATATAATGATGTTAAGCCTTTACAATCTTCAAATGCCCAACCTCCTAACTTCGTAATTCCTGTTCCAAAATTTACTTTCTTTAAACCTGTACAACCTTTGAATGCCCAGAATCCTATTTCCTTTACTGAATTTGGTATTGTAAGCTCTTTTAATTCTGTACAACCACTGAAAGCCTTATACCCTATTTTCTTTACTGAATTTGATATTGTAAGCTCTTTTAAACCTGTACAAGCAAGGAAAGCAGAATCCCCTATTTCCTTTACTGAATTTGGTATTATAGCTTCAGTTATTCCTTTGCAACCTTCTAGTAGATATTTTGGTATTCTTTGAATACCTTCTTCAAACGTTACACTTGTTATATTATCACATCCTGAGAATGGATCTGAACCTCCATCTTCAGATAGACTTTTAGGAATATATAATGAGGTTAAGCCCTTACAATTTCGAAATGCCCAATCTTCTAGCTTCGTAACTCCTGTCCCCAAATTTATTTTTGTTAAACCTGTACAACCATAGAAAGCACTAGCCCCTATTTCCTTTACTGAATTTGGTATTGTAAGCTCTTTTAATCCTGTACAACCATAGAAAGCAGCACTCCCTATTTTAGTTACTTTCTTTCCCTCAATTTCATTTGGTATTGTAAGTTCTCCTTTTATTGCTTTTTGATTTGTACAAACCAAATTCACTACTTCATTAGAGTCATTTAGTTTATATGTAAAATTAATATCTTCATTTCCTACCTTCATAGTATAAGTTTTCTTATCGTTATCTGCTGCATGTACAAATGTTGGAAATAATAGCAGAATTGCTACTAAAAGAATAAAAACAAATATTGATTTTATTGACATCTTTTGCATTTTTTCTCCCCTTTTCATCGGTAATTTTTTTCTGAAAATATTATAAAAAAAAAAAAATACCTGTCAATATTTTTCAAAATTTGTCATGTAAATGTAATATAAGATTTTCTATGTTTTTTCGTAGCGAGCTTGTGTGGGGACCGACGAGTTAGAAAATATTAAAGAAATGCATCGTCAGATGCATTTCTTTATATAGTTTCTACGAAGTTGGGACGAGCGAGAAAAAAGCATAGAAAATTTGGGTAATTATATTCTCTATTTATGTTCTTTTATGTATTTTACTACGTCCCCAACTGTTACAATTTTTTCTGCATCTTCATCTGGTATTTCCATCTCAAATTCTTCCTCAATACTCATTACTAGTTCAACTATATCTAGAGAATCAGCTGATAAGTCATCAACAAAAGTTGCCTCCTCTTTAATTAAACTTTCTTCTACTCCTAATTGATCTACTATAATTCCTTTTAATTTTTCAAAGATTTCTTCGTCTGTCATTTTATAATCCATCCTTTCTTAATTATATATTATTTTTTTTCAATATTAAATTCCCATGATATTATATCCACTGTCTGCATATATAACTTGACCTGTTATACATTCAGACATACTGCTTAATAAGAATGTTGCAACATCTCCAACTTGAGTTGTTGTTACATTTCTATGTAAAGGTGCTCTTTCTTCTACAACTGTTAATATTGAATTAAAATCTTTAATTCCTTTTGCAGATAATGTTTTTATTGGACCTGCAGAAACAGCATTAACTCTTATTCCTTCTCTTCCTAAATTTTCTGCTAAATATCTAACACTTGATTCTAGTGCTGCTTTTGCAATTCCCATAACATTATATCCTTCTAATACTTTTGTAGAACCATGATATGTTAATGTAACAATACTTGCATTTTCGTTTAGCATATCCAATTCTTTTGCCATTCTAGCTGTTAATACTAAAGAATATGCACTTACGTCATTCGCATGACTAAATCCTTCTTTACTTGTAAATATAAAATCATTATGCAAATCCTCTGTATTAGCATGTGCTATTGCGTGAACTATTCCATCTACTTTTCCATTTTCTTCTTTTATTTTTGTAAATACTTCTTTAACAAGTTCATCTTCTGATGCACCATTTAATACATATAATTGTCTTCCTTCAAATTCTTTAGTTAGCTCTTCAATTTTGTCTTTGTTTTCTTCTCCCATATATGTAAAAATTAATTTAGCACCATTTTCATATGCTGATTTTGCTATACCATAGGCAATGCTCCATTTGTTTCTTATTCCCATTATTAAAATTTTCTTTCCTTCTAATAACATTTTATATCCTCCTTATTAATTATAATATTTTATATTCACCCATATTTCTAAATTTTTGATATCTTTCTTCTACAATTTCTTGCGAATTTTTTTCATTCATTTCAGAAATGCATAAGGTAATTTCTTTCTTTATACTTTTAGAAACTTTTTTTATGAAATCTTCTTTCTCTTCAACTTTTGGTTCTTTAATAATTTTATCTATTACTTTGAATTCATATAAATCTTTAGCAGTTAATTTCATTTTTTCTGCAGCTTCTTTTGCTCTAGATGAATCTTTCCATAATATACTAGAAAAACCTTCTGGTGAAAGTATTGAGTATATCGCATTTTCTAACATAAATACTTTATTTCCTACACCCAATGCCAAAGCTCCACCACTTGATCCTTCTCCTATAACTACTACTATAATTGGAACTTTTAACTTTGCCATTTCAAACATTGATTTTGCAATAGCTTCTCCTTGTCCTCTTTCCTCTGCACCTAGTCCCGGATATGCACCTTTTGTATCTACAAATGTAATTACAGGTCTTTTGAATTTTTCTGCTTGTTTCATAAATCTTATTGCTTTTCTGTAACTCTCAGGATTTGGCATTCCAAAATTTCTTTCTATATTCTCCTTAGTTGATCTACCTTTTTGTTCTGCAATTATAGTAAAATTCTGTGTTCCTATTTTACCTAATCCACAGCAAATTGCTTTGTCATCTTTAAAAGCTCTGTCTCCATGTAACTCTATAAATTCATCAAAAATCTGCTCAATATAGTCTAATGCTGTTGGTCTTTTAGGATTTCTTGCAATTTCAACTTTTTCCCATGCTGTTATTTTTGTATTAGACATTGCCACTTCCTCCTTTATGATATTGAATTAATTTATATAAAGTTTCTTTTAAATCTTTTCTTTCAACAATCTTATCTATAAAGCCATGTTCTAACAAAAATTCAGCTGTTTGAAAACCTTCTGGCAAAGATTCTCCTATAGTCTGTTCTATAACTCTCTGACCTGCAAATCCAATCATAGCTCCTGGTTCTGCTAAAACAATATCTCCTAAACTTGCAAAAGAAGCTGTAACTCCTCCATAAGTTGGATCTGTTAAAACAGAAATATACAAACCTCCTGCTTCATCTAATTTTGTTAAAGCTGCTGTTGTTTTTGCCATCTGCATTAAAGATATTATTCCTTCTTGCATTCGAGCTCCACCTGATACACAAAAAATTATAAGTGGTAATTTTAAAGCTATTGCTTGTTCTATTGCATATGTAATCTTTTCGCCTACAACAACTCCCATACTTCCCATCATAAATCCACTATCCATAACACATATAACAACTTCTTCACCATTAATTTTACCAGTACCACATGCTACAGCTTCTTGTAAACCTGTTTTTTCTCTTAAAGCTTTTAATTTTTTAGGATATTCTTCTATTTCTAATGGATTATTTGTATCTATATTTATATCAAATTTTTTATATGTATCTTCATCTAAAATCATTTTTAATCTTCTATTTATATGCATTCTGAAATAATGTCCGCAATTTGGGCAAATACTCAAATTTTCTCTTACATCATCTTTATATACAATTTCTTTGCATTTATCACATTTTATCCATTTGCCTACTGGAATATCTATATTAGATGTTTTATTTTTAGCAGATGGTTCACGTTTTTTTATTTTATCTACTATCATTTTCCTCACCTTTAAGATTCTATTATTATATACCAATATTTTATATTGTGCGGGAGACCACTGGTCTCCCCTACGTGTGTTTATATTATTTTCTCTGTAGGGGCCGACCATTGGTCGCCCGTTTTGCCTAGTATTTTGTTGAAATAACATCTCTACCATTTTTGTGCTGTCGGGAGACCTCTGTTTTCCTCTACAAATTAAAATTCTTACTAATAAATGATGTATCAAAATCCCCTCTAATAAAATCTGGTGTCCTTATTATTTCAAATATAAAATCAGCATTTGTATCAACACCTTCTATTACCAATTCTTCTAGTGCTCTTTTCATTTTAGCAATAGCTTCATTTCTCGTGGTTCCATGTACAATTATTTTTGCAATCATAGAATCATATGTAAAAGGAATTGTGTAACCTTCATAAATTCCTGTATCAATTCTTATGCCATTTCCTCCTGGTAAATTAAGTCCTGTAATTTTTCCTGGGCAAGGCATAAAATTCTTTTTAGGATTTTCAGCATTTATTCTGCATTCTATTGAATGTCCCTTAAATTCTATATCTTCTTGTTTAAATTTTAATTGTTCTCCTGCAGCAATTCTAATTTGTTCTTTTACAATATCTATTCCTGTTCTCATCTCTGTTATAGGATGCTCTACTTGAATTCTTGTATTCATTTCCATAAAGTAAAAGTTTTTATCACTATCTACTAAAAATTCAACTGTTCCACAACTTGTATAGCCAGCAATTTTCGCTGCTCTTATTGCAGCTTCTCCCATTTTATTTCTAAGATTTTCATCTACTATTGTTGATGGAGTTTCTTCTATTACCTTTTGATGTTTTCTTTGAATAGAACAATCCCTTTCTCCAAGATGAACTATATTTCCGTGTTCATCTGCTAATATTTGAATTTCTACGTGTCTAGGATTTTTAACAAATTTTTCTATATATAATTCATCATCATTAAAAGAAATTTTTGCCTCTTGTTTTACTAAATTATAATTTTTTTCAAGTTCTTCTGGATTATTAACTATTCTTATTCCTTTTCCTCCACCACCTGCAGCTGCTTTAATCATTAAAGGATATCCTATCTCATCTGCAATTTTTTTTGCTTCTTCTAATGTTTTTATATTTCCATCAGATCCCGGGATTACTGGTACTCCTGCTTTTTTCATCATCTTCTTTGCATTTGATTTGTTTCCCAATAATTCAATTACTTCTGATTTTGGTCCTATAAACTTGATATTTGATTCCTCACATATTTTAGCAAATTGCGTATTTTCAGATAAGAAACCAAATCCAGGATGTATACTATCACTTCCTGTTATATAAGCTGCTTCTATTATATTTTTTATATTCAGATAACTCTTATTTGAAGGTGCAGGACCTATGCAAATTGACTCATCTGCTAATCTGGTATGTAAAGCATCTTTATCTGCTTCTGAGTATACTGCTACTGTTTTTATATTCATCTCTTTACATGCTCTGATAACACGAACTGCAATTTCACCACGATTTGCAATTAATATCTTATTCATGGCAACATTTCCTTTCTTTATTTCGTAAATTAACATCTCTATATGTTTTATTGTGAACGGGTCGTCGATGCTGAGGCTGTTAAGGCTCTGCCTGCTACAGCCTCAGTATGCTGTGCTGGACGTTGTTAAAAAAACGCGCTCTTACACTAGTGCAAATGTTATTTCACCTTTGGCTGCTACTTTTCCATCTACAGTAGCAATAGCTTCTCCAACTCCTATTGGACCTTTTCTTTTGATTATTTTTACTTCTAATTTTAATCTATCTCCAGGAACTACCATTTTTTTGAATTTCATTTTATCTATGCCACCAAATAAAGCATTCTTCCCCTTATTTTCTTCCATTGCAAGAATTGCTACAGCTCCTGTTTGTGCTAAACTTTCTACAATTAGAACTCCTGGCATTATAGGATTACCTGGAAAATGTCCTTGAAAATACCATTCATCTGCACTTACATTCTTATATGCTACAGCACTCTCTCCTAATACTATTTCTTCAACTTCGTCAATCATTAAAAATGGCTCTCTCTGAGGAATAATTTCTTTTATCTGTTCTTTATTTAACATAATATTATTTTCACTCCTTTTATTAGTTAATTCGAAAAGATTAAACTTAATGACTTCAAACTTCTACTTATTTGAATTTGTCTTTTTTTATTTTATTTTGAAAAGAGGTGCTCCATATTCGACAGGTTTACCATCTTCTACAAGAATTTCAACAATTTCTCCATCAAATTCAGATTCAATCTCATTCATTAATTTCATTGCTTCAATGATACAAAGCACATCACCTTTTTTTACTTTTTTTCCTATTTCAACATAAGCTTCTGCATCTGGTGATGACTTTCTATAAAAAGTTCCAACCATTGGAGATTTTACAACTTTGCCATCTTCAATTTCAGTATTGTGTTTTTCTTCTACTTTTACAACACTATTTTGTATTGTTTCTTCTTTTACAGGACGTTCTTCAACAACTGCTTCTGTAATTATTGTCTTATTCTCTTTTTTCATTCTAATTTTTGTTCCATCTGGAAAATCAATGTCAAGTGCAGTTAATTTTGAGTTTCCCATATCGTCCATTAGTTTTTTTATCTTCTCGTATTCCATCTTCCTCATCATTCCTTTCTAAAATTTTTTAATAGATTAACATATTATTTGTTAAATTTTTTTAAAATTATTGTTGCATTATGTCCGCCAAATCCTAATGAATTTGACATTACAATATTTAAGTCAGCTTTTCTAACTTCATTTGGTACTATATCTAAATCACATTCTTCATCTTTTTCTTTATAATTTATTGTTGGAGGAACTATTTTATCTTCAATTGCTTTAACGCAAAATACTGCTTCTATAGCTCCTGCTGCTCCTAATAGATGTCCTATATTTCCTTTTGTAGAACTTACCATTACTTTTTTACTAGCATCTCCTAAAGCTTTCTTTATTGCTAATGTTTCTGTTAAATCATTTAAATGTGTTGATGTACCATGAGCATTTATATAGTCAATTTCTTCTGGCTTTATATTTGCATCTTGAATTGCTCTAATCATTGCTTTTGCTCCTCCATTTCCTTCTGGATCTGGAGATGTTATATGATATGCATCAGAAGTTGAACCAAATCCTATTACCTCAGCATAAATCTTTGCTCCTCTTTTTTTCGCATGTTCTAACTCTTCTAGTACTAACATAGCTGCTCCTTCTCCCATTACAAAGCCATTTCTTTCTTTATCAAATGGAATACTTGCTCTATTTTTATCTGTTGAATTTGATAATGCTTTCATATTTTCAAAACCTGCAATACCTACTTCACAAATTGATGCTTCTGTTCCACCTGCAATAATAGCATCTTCTGAACCATACTTTATTGTTTTATATGCTTCTCCTATACTATGTGTTGAAGATGCACATGCAGTAACTATTGCTATTGATTCTCCTTTTACTCCTAATTCAATTGCTATATTTCCAGATGGCATATTTGCGATTGACATTGGAATAAACATAGGTGAAACTCTATTATTTCCTTTTAAACAGTTTACTTCACATTGCTCTTGTAAAGTATTTAAACCACCTATTCCTGAACTTACAAAAACTCCTACTCTATCTAAATCTGTATTTTCTGATGTTATTCCACTATCTTTAAAAGCTTCTCTAGCAGCAATAATTGCTAATAAAGATGATCTGTCAGTTCTTTTTATTTGCTTTGTCTCAAAATGCTCTGAAAAATCTATATTTTTAACTTCTGCAGCTAAACTAGTTTTAAATCCTTCTGTATCAAATAAGGTAATCTTATCAATTCCACATTTTTTATTTTTTATTCCTTCCCATGTTTCTTCAACATTGTTACCTATTGGAGTTATAGCTCCCATTCCAGTTATAACAACTCTTCTTTCCATTTTTTATATCTTCCTTTCTAATGTTTTTATAACATCTCTATTGTTGTGTGCAATGCATACGCATTGCAATGAATATTTAATAGTTAATAATGAATAATTTATAATTTAAGATAAAAAATTGCACAGCAATTTTTTTACATTAATTATTCACTATTCATCATTCATTATTCATTAATTTTACATAAGCATTCCACCATCAACATTAACCACCTGTCCCGTTATATATGAACTTTCATCTGAAGCTAAGAACTTAACAAGATTTGCTACATCTTCTACTTTTCCCATTCTTTTTAAAGGTATTGTTTTAGCTATATTTTCTTTTTGATCTTCTTTTAATACTTCTGTCATCTTAGTTTCTATAAAGCCTGGTGCTACTGCATTTACTAGTATATTTCTACTAGCTACTTCTTTTGCTAAGCTTTTTGTGAATCCTATTATTCCTGCTTTGGATGCTGAATAATTAGTTTGTCCTGCATTTCCCGCTATTCCAACAACTGATGATATATTTATTATTCTTCCTTGCTTTGCTTTCATCATATAATTAATTACATTTTTAGTTACATTAAAAGTTCCAACTAAATTTGTGGTTATAACATCATTAAAATCTTCTGGCTTCATTCTCATAAGTAATCCATCTCTTGTTATTCCTGCATTATTAACTAATACATCGATCTGTCCATATTCTTCGATTATTTCTTTTACAAATCTTTCTGCATCTTCATATTTTGATACGTCTCCTTGAACTGTTAGACATTTTACCCCTTTTTCTTCTATTTCTTTTTTCGCTTTTTGTAATTCTTCATTATTTCTTCTATAGTTGATTGCTATATCAAAACCTGCTTCTGCAAGTGTTAATGCAATTTGTTTTCCGATTCCTCTAGTTGCTCCTGTTATTAATGCTGTTTTATTCATATTTATAATCATTCCTTTCTTGCGGGCGACCATTGGTCGCCCCTACGTGTGTGCAATGCATTCGCATTGCAATGAATATTTAATAGTTAATAATGAATAATTTATAATTTAAGATAAAAAATTGCACAGCAATTTTTTTACATTAATTATTCACTATTCATTATTCATTATTCATTAATTTAACTACTTCTTCTAATGATTTTACATCGCTAATATTTAAGTTTGTTATTTCTTTTTCTGTAGGTGTTCTTTTTACAAAGCCTGATAATGTTTTTCCTGGTCCTACTTCTATAAATGTATCTATACCATTTTCCAGCATTGTATTTATTGTTTTTGCAAACCTCACTGGGCTTATTATGTGTTTTGCTAAAATATCTTTAACATCATCTTTTTCCGTATAAGGTTCTCCATCAATATTTTTTATAACCTTTGTATTAAATTTTCTTACATCTATTTTTTCTAATTCTTTTCTTAATGCATTTGAACTATCTGTTAACTTTTCTGTATGGAATGGTCCTGCTGTTTTTAGTACTCTAACTTTTTTTGCTCCCATTTCTTTTGCAATTATTTCAGCTTCTTCTACACCAGACTTTTCTCCTGAAATTGCAATTTGACCTATGCAATTATAATTTGCTGGAACTACAAATCCATTTTTTACTCTTTTACAAACATCTTCTACTTGTTCTTCTGTCATTCCCATTACTGCTGCCATTAGCCATTCTCCTGATGGTACTAACTCTTGCATATATTCTCCTCTTTTTTGTACAAGCTTTATTCCTTGTTCAAAATCAATAGCTTTACTATATATAAGAGCTGAATATTCTCCTAAGCTTAAACCTGCTGATATTTCTGCCTCTATTTTATTTTCTTTCAAAACTTCTAATATTGCTAAACTCATTGTTAATATTGCTAATTGTGTATATTTAGTTTGATTTAACTCCTCTTCTGGTCCTTCAAAAGAAATTTTGGCTATATCTACTCCTGTTAATTCTTTTACTTTATCATACACTTTTCTAGCTGAGTCATATTCTTCATAAATATCCTTTCCCATTCCAACGCTTTGAGCTCCTTGTCCTGGAAATAAAAATCCTATTTTCATATTACTTACCAATCCTTTTTAAAAATTTTTCTTCGAAGCAATTACAAAACTCTGTAATTATCTCTCCGGCATCAATTTCTACATTAAATTCTTCTTTAATTGATGATGCTATATCTTTTATTTCATTATTAAATTCTTTTTGGCATGTATTTATTCCTATACCTATTATTAAGAATCTTACTTCTTCTCCAATTATTTTACTTTCAGTTAATATTCCTCCAATTTTTTTATTATTAAACATTAAATCATTCGGAAATTTTATTTCCAGTTTAATATTGTATTTTTCTTTGATTATATCAACTAAAGTTTCTGCTATTTCTATTGTTATTCCTTCTATCTTCTTTATATTGCAATTAGCTTCTATATAGAAAGAAAAAGCTATATTGTTTTCCATGTCTGTATACCATTTCCTGCCATGCGTTCCTAATCCATTAGTTTGTATACCTGCCATTACTAAAGTTCCATTTGCAATATTTTTCTTAGTTAATCTCCATATCTCACTTTGAGTAGAATCGATTTTTTCATAATATAAATTATTTTTTCCTAAGAACTTAGTTTTTAGATTTTTCAATTTCATCTATATTATCCTGCCTTTTAATTTTATTTGTAGACGTTTTTATTAATGGTTCTTCTGAAAAAATTAAACCTTTTATAGCTTTATACTGAGGCATTGTTCTGTTTATTTCTTTTACTTTCAAGCGTAAAGCATTCTGAATTTCTTCATCACTTTCTACCTTATATGCATCTTTAACTATCTCTCTATCGAAAATTATTTTTGCATTTAGTTTTATATTATCTTTATCATCTGATGTTACTTTTCCAAATACCAATGATTCTACTACACCTTCAATTTTATTTAACAAGTTTTCCATTTCTTCTGGGAATATGTTCTTTCCATTTTTTAGGACTATAACACTCTTTTTTCTTCCTCTGATAAATATGTAACCATCATCATCTATTTGTGCTAAATCTCCTGTATGAAACCATCCATCAATAACAGCTTCTTTCGTTGCTTGTCTATTACCATAATACTCAATCATTACACTTGGTCCCTTAACAGCTAGTTCTCCTATTCCTTCACTATTTGCATCAACTATTTTAGCTTGAATGCTAGGAACTGCTTTTCCTATTGAACCCAATCTATAATTTTTCTTTGTTCCCATACCTACAACTGGGGACGTTTCTGTTAAGCCATATCCCTGAACCATATTAAATCCTAAAATTCTATATTTTTCTTCAATTTTGGGATCTAATGCAGCGGCACCACTTATTAGTAATTTTATATTTCCACCAAGCATATCATGTATTTCCTTAAAAGCTTCTTTTCTTTCTTCCATTGTAGCTGTTTTATATTTTTCTTCATAATCTAATACTTCTTGTAGCCTTCCTTGTTTTTCTATATCTTTTTTTATTATTTTGAATATTCTCTCATATATTGCTGGGACACATGCCATAACAGATACTTTGTATTCTCTTAAATTTTCTGTAATATGCCTTAATCCATCACAAAAGACTGTTTGTGCTCCATTATATAGAGCAAAAAGAAATCCTACTGTACATTCAAAAACATGATGTATTGGTAAAATTGATAGGAATATATCATTTGAATCTATATCTAATATCTTTTTTAAATCCATTAAATTAGTACAAATATTTTTATGTGATAAAGCTACTACTTTAGAAGCTGACGTTGTTCCTGATGTAAATAGCATTATACTCATCTTTTCTGGGTTTATCTTACTATTTATAAATTCTTTATTTCCTAAAGATACAAGTTTTTTCCCGTTTTCTATTAATTCTTTTTGAGAATATATTCCATTTCTATGTATGTCAATATCCATAGAAATTAAATGTTTTAATTTTCCAATTCCTAAGTTTTTTATTTTTTCTAATGTTTGCTCATACTTACTAGAGAAAAATATTGCCTCTACGCCTGAGCGTTCAATTACTGATTTCAATTCATTTTCTGGCAATGATTTATCAAATGGTACAACAATACCTGTTCCACATACTATTGATAAATAGGCAATTTCCCATTCATATCTATTTTCGCCTATTACTGCAATTCTTTTACCTTTAAGTCCCATATTTATTAAAGCAGTTCCTAAACCATCTATCATTTCTCGAACTTCTTTATGCGTAATTACTTTGTAATTTTCTTTTTCTATTCTTATCTTATAAGCCGGTCTATCATTATATAGTTCTTTTGTTTTATTTAACATGTCTTTTAAATCTGTAATATTCATGTAGTCATTAAATTCTGCTGACATAATTTTACTCCTTTGCATTAACCAAATTTTATTTATATTTATATCATATTTTTTTTCAAAAGTCTTTAGACTGACTGGTCAGTTTTAAAGTAAAAAAAGAAATGGTAGAGATGTTTCTTTTTTAATTGTATTTTTTATTAACATCTCTACCATTATTATGTTATGCGGGTCGTCGGGACGCCGACCCCTACAGGCTCTATATTTTATTTTTCATTAAATTAACATTTTTATTTGTTTTTTAACCATTTTTCATATTCATTTTTTATGATATCTTTTACTTGCTCTGGTGTAAGTTTCGTTGTATCTACTACTAAATCATAATTAGACATATCATCTTTTCTTACTCCATATAATTGAAAAAATCTTTCATTTTCTAATTTGAATCTTCTAATTATATCGGCTTTATGTTCTTCTTTTGTTTCAAAAGATTCTGTATCTTTTCTATTATTATCTCCAAAAGCTCTTTGTACAGCTGTATCTATATCTACTTTCATGTAGACTTTAAATGAATCTGGTATTGCATACCATCCAAGTCTTGCATCTACAATTAGATTATCGTGGTTTTCAGCATACTTTGCTGCACTATTTTCAATTTCTCTATCTATTTCTGGATGATCTTTTAAATATTCATTATAACTAGTGATACTTAATCCTTTTTCTTTAGCTAGTTTACGCACATAATCGCCATTTTTATAAATTTCGTATTGTAATTCTTCACTTAATAATGCTGATACTGTTCCCTTACCACTAGCTAAATCACCTGCTAATGTTATGATTTTTCTTTTCATTGATAAAGTTCCTACCTTACTATAATTTATTCTTCGTTCTCTTTATTTTCTTCTGTATCTTCGTTCTCTTCAATAAAAACTTTTCCTTCATCAATTTCCACAGCTGCTAATGTTACCATTGAATCTTCTTTTTTCTTTGTTAATGGCTCAGCTCCTTCTGCTAATTGTCTTGCTCTTTTAGATGTAGCTATAACTAATTCATATCTGCTTCCTATTTTTTTTAATAATTCTGTAACTGGTGGTTTTACCATCATTTTTTATTCCCCCATTCTCTAAAATGTATTAAATCTATATTATTCTTCCTTTGTTAGTTCCATATCATCTTTATCTAACCTACTAGCAACAGTTTCTGGTTGGACTGCTGATAATACTACATGTCCAGAATCCATAATAATAACTGCTCTTGTTCTTCTTCCATACGTTGCATCTATTGCCACTCCTTTATCCTTGGCTTCTTGTACCAATCTTTTTATTGGTGCTGATTCAGGACTTACTATTGAAATTATTCTGTTTGCAGAAACAATATTTCCAAATCCTATATTAATTAATTGCATAAAACTACTCCTTTATTCCAAATTTTGAACTTGCTCCCTGATGTCTTCTAATTCAGTTTTTACATCTATAACTAGATTAGTTATATTTAAACTTCCAGATTTCGAACCTATTGTATTAATTTCTCTATTCATTTCTTGAATTATAAAATCTAATTTTTTTCCCACAACAGAACTATTTGTTAATATATCATTAAATTGTGATATATGACTTCTTAATCTTGTTAGTTCCTCTTGTATTGAAGTTTTATCTGCAAATATTACAACTTCTTGTGCCAATCTTGTCTCATCTACAACATCAACCTTTAGCATTTCTTTTATACGTGCCTCTAATTTTACTACATATTCATCAATAAGTCCAGTAGAATATTCTGAAATTTTCTCAACTTTTATTTGTATATTGTTTATTCTTTCCTTTAAATCTTGAGATATTCTTTTTCCTTCTGTTTCTTTCATTGAAGTAAAATTTTCTATAGCTTCATTTAAGGGAATTTCTATTTCAGACATAATTAATTCTTCATCATCTTCATTTTGTATAGTTAATACATCTGGCATTTTTGAAATATCTATAGTTCTAAAATTAGATTCTATTCCTGTTTCTTCTGCCAGTTTTTTTAATTCATCAATATATATTTTTGCTATCTCATTATTTATTTTGATATTTTTACCTTTTGAGCTATTATTAACAAAAGAAATGAAAACATCTACTTTTCCTCTTGAGATATTTTTTGAAACTTCACTTTTTATTTTTTCTTCTAAATAACTGATGTTTCGTGGTAATTTAACTGATACATCAGAATATTTATAATTTACTGATTTTAGTTCAATCTGATATTCTCTTCCTTCTTTTTCATATTTTGCTCGACCAAATCCTGTCATACTTCTTGGCATTTAAAATCCTCCTTATTATACTCTTCACTTAATATCTCTGTTACATCGCTCATTCTTTTTAAAAACTTTTCTCGCGTATAAATGAAAATTATTATAGATTTAACAATGTAATATACTCCAAAAGATATTGATATTAATCCCACTATTAAAGTAAATCTTGAATGAAAAACTGTATAAAAATATGGGAAAAATAGGTTGGTTATGGACAATACCAAACATTCAATACTATGAGTCATCAATCTTGTATTTTTCTTTCTATATGACATTTCCATCAATATGATTGTTAACAAAAATAAGCAACCGCTAAATACCTTTAAGTCTATTTCAAAAATAACCTTCTCAATATTAAAGAATCCTATTATGATAAAAAATAAGTAAGCCATAATAATTACTGATACTGTTAGATTTCCAAAAATACTAGAATATACTTTCTTCATTATTTCTTTTGGAATCTTTTTGTTATTACTTATTGTTTGTAGCATTTTTTCTATATTTTCTTTTTTATTTTCTTCTTCCTTATTTGTATTTTCTATTTTTATATCTTCTCTTATTTTTTTTATTTCTTTAATTTCCATATCTTCTTCATCATCTTTAAAAAATTCTTCTATTTCTTTTTGCACATCATTTTCTTTTTTCTTTGGCATATTTTCCTCCTAAAATTGATTATCAAACTCATACATTATAACACTTGCTACAGATAAAGCAACGGTTTCTGTTCTTAAAATTCTATTTCCTAATGTAATAACACGAGCTCCGCTTGTTTTGCAATAATTCGATTTCTTGTTTTTCTATTCCACCTTCTGGACCAATAATTACAGCTATTTTTAAATCTTTCTTAGCATTTTCTTTCAATTTATATAGTTCTTGTTTTAACGAATTATTCTTTTCATTTTCATATGCAACTAGTACTATATCATAATTCTTTAATAAATCATATATTTTTTCTAAAACAATTACATTATTTACTTTAGGAATAATATCTCTTCCACTTTGTTTGGCTGCTATCTCAGATATTTTTTGCCATCTTTCTACTTTTTTTACCTTTGTTTTATCATCTAATTTTACTATGCATCTATTCATAGCAACTGGAGTTATTTCTTTAACACCTAATTCCACACATTTTTCTATAATTAATTCCATTTTATCTGCTTTAGGTAATCCTTGTAATATATGTACATGAATCTTTGATTCTGCAACACTTTCGAGCCTCTTTTTTATTTTACATACAATATTATCCTTTTCTATTTCCAGTATTTCAGATAAATAGTTATTAGAATTAAATAAGTTACAAACTATTATATGGTCTCCTAATTTTAATCTTAATACATTTTTTATATGATTAACATCATCACCTAATATTATAACTTTATTTTCATCTTCACTTATCTGTTCATTTTTAACAAAAAACTTTGGCATAGTTCCTCCTATATTTTTTTGTTCTTTGAGTATTATATATTATTATATGTATGTTATCAAGTAAAAAATTTAGCTTTCTTTTAATAATATGTAACAAAAGAAGAACTATAAAAGTTCTTCTCTTTACCTTATGCTCTTGGATGAGCTTTTTTATATACATTTTTTAAACTCTCATCTTGGAATTGCATATAAATCTGTGTTGAAGAAATGTCTGAATGTCCAAGCATAGTTTGTATTGCTTTTAAGTCTGCTCCATTTTGTAATAAATGGGTTGCAAATGAATGTCTTAAAACATGTGGTGTTATATCTTTTGTTATATGTGCTTGCTCTTTATAATATTTAACTATTTTCCAGAATCCTTGTCTTGTTAACCTTTTTCCATTTGTATTAACAAATAGTGCTTTAACAGAATCATCTTTAATTATGATTGGTCTTGCATTAAGAATATAATCCTCTAATGCTTTTAATGATAATGAACCTAATGGAATATTTCTTTGTTTTGTTTCTGATTTACATGTTACATATCCTTCTTCTAGGTTAACATCTTCTACATCTAACGAAATTATTTCTGTTACTCTCATTCCTGTAGCATATGCAAACTCTAGCATTGCTTTATCTCTGATTCCTTTTAATTCAACACTTTTAGGTTGATCTAATAATAATTCAATTTCTTGTGCTGATAATATGCTTGGTGCTCTTTTTTCTATTTTTGGAGCTTGAACTTTTTCTGTAGGATCTTTCTTAATTTTTCTTACTTTTAATAAATATTGATAGAAAGCTCTAATTGTAGCTAGATTTCTAGATATTGTTGATGGTTTTTTTCCAATTTCTTCTAGATGTTTAAAATATTTTTTAATGGTTTCTTCTGTTGCTTTTGTATATACTATTTTATTTTCTGATGTATATCTATAAAATTGCATTATATCTCTTTCATATGATTGTAAAGTGTTTTTAGATGCTTTTTTATCATTTTTCAAAAAATCTAAAAAATTTCTTATTTGTTTTTCCATGTTCAACTCTCCCATACAAATATTAATTATTCAATTTTTTATTTACATAAACTATATAAGTTATATCAAATACTGTCAAAATTGTAAATACTTTTTGTTTTTTTTTATAAATATTTTTCTTTTTTTCACATATATATGTTTACTCTAAACTGTTGTATCTTATAAAAATTTTGCTATATTTTCAATAATAAGTGTAGAAAAATACCCCGATATAAATGCTTCTATAATTAGTATATTGAAAAATATTATACTAGTAGTTGTATGCCTACATAATTCCAATTTGATATTTTCTCTACGCTTATCTTTTATAATGACCTTATAAATTTTTATTCCGCTAACAGCAATAGCTAGAATACATGGAATACACAAAATATTTTGTAAAAACATTGTGGAAAAAACAAATAAACTTCCTTTTCCTATTCCTAAAATTGCCGTTATTGCAGCTATAGTATATCCAAGAGTAAAACCTTTAAATAATATAGTTATATATACAATTGGTATTCCTATTATTGTTAAACCGGCAAACCACAATGTTATTGTAAATACTAAATTATTTCTTATCGTTTCTAGGAAAACGGCTTTTTTATTTATGCATTTTCCATCTTTTAAATTCAAAATATAATCTTGAATATATGTTGTTGTTTCTGCTTTTTGAGTTTCATTTAAATTGTTTATGAGCACTGTACCTATAATTATTCCTATTAATAGTAATGATAGCACAGAAAAAATCTCTCTTATATTATTTTGTATGTAGTTTATAACTATTGATTTAATATCAAATTTGAATTTATATTTAGTATTGTAATTAAATCTTTTTTCACTTATTATATTTGTTCTACCATTGGTAATCATAACAAACCTCCACTCTTAGATAATTTTTATGTTATGAAACCATTTTTAGAACTATATTTTTATTTTTCCGTATACACCACCTCCTCCTGATTCTATAGAAAGTTTGCCCTCTCTAGCTTGTATAATATTATTTGCTATTTTTTCACCTATTACTGATTCTATGTCATCTTTTGAAATTTTATGTAAAATGTTCATTTCTGTTTCAAATTTATCTAATAATTTGTCTATTGTTTTCCCTCCAACTCCAGGTATAAAAGTTAATGGAATTTGATAAATATATGGCGGTCTGTTTTTTGGACTTTTGGTTTCTTTTTTATCTTTGATAACCTCGATTCGGTCAAAAACTCCCATTGTAATATTTTTACTTTCACAATTATTGCACTTTACCACTGGTGCTTCTCCTTCTATTGTTTTTTCGCACACTTCGCAAAAAGTTCTATGATATTTTCCAAGTTTTGGGTCTAAACCATAATTACATAGAACCTTTCTTCCATCTTCATTTTTTAAAGCTTTTACTAATTCTTTAAAACTTATATTCTCTACTAGTATCTTGTTATATTCTCTAGCAATTTTAGGTAAAGAATGTGCATCAGAATTTGTTAAAAAGGTTTTTTCTTCAAGTTCTGATATTTGATCTGCTAAAAAAGTATCTGAACTCAATCCCAATTCAACAGCTAAAATTTTACTATATTTTTCTTTAAATATTTTTTCCAATCTATCTGTGCAGTTACCATAAAAACTCTTGTGAGGGGTAAAAACATGTGCTGGAATTAGTATACCATTATATTTTTCTACTATATCTATAAGTTCATAAGCCGATATATCTGCTCTTTGAGAACTTAAAGTAATATTTCCAATGTGCTTACTCATTTCTTTTGAAAATCCCTTTATATCTGAAAGTTTTGGAAAAAAGCATATATTATGTGCACTACCTGTTTTTCCTTTTTCGTTTATCTCTGCTGTTTCTATTTCACTTCCTAGAATTATGCAAACTTTATCTTTATAAATAATTCCTCCATCTTCTATTTCATATGCATCACCATTTTTTAGAAAATTTTCTATATCTTCTATAACATATGGAGAAGCACAATCAATAATACCTACTACATTTATACCTTTTCTATTAACGCATTCTTTAGCAATATTAGCAAAATTAAGGCTTCTTGCAGCTGTTATTTTTATTGGCTTATTATTTTCACTTCTACCTATATGTACATGCAAATCTGCAAAAATCTCATACATTTTAAATACTTCCTTTCAATATAATAAAGACAGCCCATTTTCTCATATAATATATAATAAATAGTCTGTCTTTTGTATTTCATAAAAATTTATTCTCTTTCGTTTTTCTCTTTTGAATTTAAATATTCACTAATTGTTTGTGCCGTTTCAGTTTCAACTCTAGCCTTTATTTCATTAACAAATGTTTTATTATTTTCTAGAATTTTGTCCCAATTATCTGTTTCATTTTTTGAATTTGTTTTCTTACTCTGCAAAGGATGTTTGCTATCCCACTCCTCACAATACTCAACATTTTCTGTAACTCTTTTTATGGCTACTAATGGAGTTATTAAAGGATCATTCATTTGTACAACTAGTTTTGATATCAAATGTCTTCTTCCATCTTCTATTGTTTTGCTCATATAGCAACCCCCTCTTCCAAATTTACAAATTTTAAAAATTTATCTAGGTATTGGTTGCTCTCACCTTTAAAATCTTTATGTTTTAGTAAAATTATAGCATCATCTATAGAAAAAGCTTTTGAATTATCTTTTTCAAGTAGCATTTCTCCAAAATTATCTACTAATTCTAAAATATCTCCTTCTTTTGTTCTTTTAGCAGGACTTGTATTTCTGTTTACTTGCTTACAAACATTACAAAAATAATCATTAAATCCCAGACATTCTAGATATTCAACTCCATCATATACATATTCTTCTATATTAACTAAATCTGATAAATTAGTTGTTTTTTTGCAGGCATACAAAAGACATGCAGTAAGTACTAAATTTCTATCAATATCTATTTTCATTGTGTCAATAAATAATCTTGCAAGTTCTGTCTTAAATGCTACTGATTTATCAAAAAATAACCTTTCTTTTTTACTAAGATAATATGCTATTTCTATTTTTCGTGTATAATCTTCTTCTGACAAAATATAATCTGCAAAAGTCTCCACGTTTTCCTCCTAAAATAATCTTTTGTATCTTTGTAATTCTATATTACATATAGTTGTATTATATTCTAAAAAAAAAGTTTTTTCAACAAAATAATGCAAATGTAATATTCTTGTCATAAAGCTTAAGAAGGGTATTATTGTTTAAAATAATACCCTTCCTAAATTATAATATTTAATTTATTTTATTTTTTCTTTTATTTCTTCTATACATTCTTTAAGATAATCAATATCTTTTACATTTTCGATTATAAAATCTGAATTTTCTCTTATAAAATCGTTATCTTTTTGAATATTTAATCTCTTTATAGCTAAATCTTCTGCTATATTATCACGTTTCATTATTCTTTCCACTTTTACTTCGTTTGGAGCAATTACTCCTATTACAAAATCACAAATTTGATTTAAATTACTTTCAAACAAAAGAGGTGCATCTATAACAATAAATTCTTTTGCACTTGATAAAGATATAAGTCTTTTAATTTCATCTACAACATATATAAAAGTTAGTTGATTAAGTTCTTCCCTTTTCTTTTCATCCTCAAAAATAATTTCTGCTAGTTCTTTTCTTTTTAATTCACCCTTTTCATCTATAATATGGGTTCCAAAACATTCTACAATTGAATTGAAATATAAAGTTCCTTTTTTTGAAAGTTTTTTAGCTATTTTATCAGCATCAATTATTGTTGCTTTTTCTCCTTTTTTTAAAATATCGCATATTGTAGTTTTGCCTGAACCAGATGTTCCAACTAGTCCTATTATCTTCATATAAAACACTCCTTTAGATTCTGTTAATCTCACTTCTTGCTAATTCATCACATCTATTATTATATTCATTATCACTATGACCTTTTACTTTAATAAATGTAACTTCATGCTCTTTTGTTAAACTGTATAGTTGTTGCCATAATTCCTTATTTTTTACTGGTGTTTTGCCAGATGTTTTCCAACCATTTTTCATCCAACCATAAATCCACTTTTGCTCGAATGCATTAACAACATATGCACTATCGCTATATAAATTTACTTTGCATGGAAATTTTAGCATTTTTAAACCTTCAATTACTGCTGTTAATTCCATTATATTATTTGTAGTTTCAGGGCTTCCTCCTGATATTTCTTTTTTTACATCTTTATACATAAGAATTGCTCCCCAACCACCTGGTCCTGGATTTCCTGAGCAAGCTCCATCTGTATATATTGTGACATTTTCCATATACTCTTCCTTAAATAAAATAATTTTTTACATATTTGTATTTTTTCCCCATATATGATATTATATCAATAAATTGACTCTAATACAAGTTTTTTTGAAAGGAAAGTGTTATTTATGAACAATGTTTTAGGAATAGTTGCTGAGTATAATCCATTTCACAATGGTCATTTACATCATATATTAGAATCCAAAAAGCTATCTAAAACAGATTATGTTGTTGTTATAATGTCTGGCAACTTTGTTCAACGTGGTAATACTTCTCTTATAGATAAATGGACAAAAACAGAAATGGCTCTACGAAATGGTGCTGATTTAATAATAGAGTTGCCTACTATATATAGCATCTCTAGTGCTGAAAACTTTGCTGAAGGTGCTATAAAACTCTTAGATTCTTTAGGAATTATAGATGTTCTTTCTTTTGGTTCTGAACATTGCGATATTTCTGTTTTAGATGATATAGCTAATATTTTATATAATGAGCCTAAAGAGTATTCTTCTCTTCTTAATCGTGAACTTCAAAAAGGTGTTTCTTTTCCCACCGCTAGGGAAAGAGCTCTTATGCTTTATTTAAACGATATAAGAAGATATGCCAATGTTCTTTCCAGTCCAAATAATATTTTAGGAATTGAATATTTAAAAGCTATTAAAAGATTAAAAAGCACTATACAATGTATTTCTATTAATAGAATGGGCTCTTCTTATACTAGTACCTCTATTGACAATGAATTTGCAAGTGCTACTGCTATTAGAGAACTTTTCAAAAAACATGATTTTATAGAAATATCAAAAGTGATGCCAAAATCTTCCTTCCAGCTTTTGCAAGATAATGTTTCCAAAGGTCACTATGTTTCTGATATTTCTTGTTTACAAAAAGAAATATTGTATAAATTTAGAACTATGTCTACAGATGAAATAAATGATTTACCTGATGTAAATGAAGGATTAGATGTTGTATTGAAAAAAGCTGCCGATTCTTGCAATTCTTTAAAAGAATTTTTTAATATTGCAAAAACTAAACGTTTTACGCAAACCAGACTTCAACGTATTTGTTTATATGCATTAATTGGAATTACTAAAAAAGATATGCAAACTGCTAAAAAGACTATACCTTTTATAAGAGTTTTAGGTTTTAACAACAATGGAAAAGAATTAATATCAGAAGTGCATAAGTTAAATCCTAAACTTCCTATTATAACTTCTGTAAAGCGTTTTATGGATTCTAATCCTAATAAGGTTTTAAAATCAATGCTTGAAACTGATATAAAAGCAACAAACATATATACTTTAGGATATGAATATGACTCTTGGTCAAATTTAGATTATACGCATAAATTAGTAACTGTTAATAATGAAAAATAGAAGGGATAAGTTATTTTATCCCCTCTTTTTTATTCTTCGCTCTTTCTTTGTTTTATTATATTTTCAGCATATTTTATTTTTGATTTAAATTTATTTTTTAGTTCTTCTGTTTTCATTTTCATTTCATTTCTTTTTCTAATTGATAATCTTTTTCTTGCTTTAATTTTTGTATTTAATCTGTTCTTCCATTCTTCTATTTTTACCTTTGTATCAATAGCTGGGAACGCATAAACAAGTCTCTTGTGTAGTCTTGATTTCTTTGATAGTATTTTTCTAACCTTAGTTGACAATTCTTCTGTATTGTCTTTCAATGCTCTAGATACATCTTTTAAGTTCATTATTATTTTGAATGAAGTTATATTATCTGCTATATATCCTATCACTAGTGCAGCAACTAATATATGAACAAAAGGTGGTTTAAAGATTGAAAGTATGTTAATAAAGAATGGATTTACAAAATATATTATTAAACACGCTAATACTCCAAATAATAGTAAACAATCTAAACATACTCTTCCATTAATGTTAAATTTTTTGTATGTATAATCCCACCATCTTGCATTAAAAAGCTTCTCCATTATTAGGCTTGTGTAATACTCCAATATTCCTGCAATTAGAATAGACATTATAAATGTTATTACTATATCATCATTATATTTTTTTAGTAATATAGTTATTAATATCACACCATATCCATATATTGGACAATATGGACCTATAAGAAATCCTCTGTTTATAAATTTCTTCTTTCTAACTAGATTTATTGCCACTTCCCATACCCAGCCTAAAAATGAGTAAATAAAAAACAATAAAATATATGTTTCAATTACTTTAATTTCCATTAACTCCACTTCCTTTTTTAGAGTTTTTCTTAAAATTATAATCAAATTGTTTTTATATTATCACACTATAAACTTACTTATATAACTCTTTGTATATTTTATAGTTTCTAAGTGTTTTTCTTACATAATTATTAGTTTCATTAAATGGTATATTTTCAAGATCTGATCCATCATCTTTTATAACCTCATTTTCAATCCAATCATCTACATTTCCTATTCCCGCATTATATGCTGCCAAAGCTATACTAGAATCATTATTATATGCTTTTATTAATCTAGTATAATAATTAACTCCTATCATTATGTTTAATTCTGGATCATATAAGGTTTCTCCCTTTACATATTTTATGTCTAAATCTTCTGCTATTTCTTCTGCCGTAGATTCCATAATTTGCATCAATCCAACTGCTCCACTACTAGAAACTACTTTTTCGTTAAAGTTACTTTCAGCTTTTATAATTGAAAATATCAATAATGGATCTACTCCATACATTTTAGAGTATTTATATACATATGCTTCATATTTAATAGGATAAAAATATTTATAAACAACATCTTGTATTTTTATCACTTTAAATAGCGTAAAGAATACTACTATTAGTATAATACATATTATACCTATCATCTTCTTTTTTTTCAAATCTATCTCTCCTCAATTATCCATCATCTTCTTTTGTAAATTAATATATAATTATTTAGCTTCATACCAATTTTTAGCTTCACACATGTCAACTTTTAATGGAACCTTTAATTCACAGGCATTTTCCATTGATTCTTTTAAAAGCTTTTTTACTTCCTCTTTTTCATCTTCAGCTACTTCTAATAACAGTTCATCATGTATTTGTAAAACAATTCTTGATTTTAATTTTCGATTTTCTAACTCTGTATCTACATTTATCATAGCTATTTTCATGATATCTGCAGCAGTTCCCTGTATTGGAGTATTCATTGCTACCCTATTTCCAAATTGTCTTACCATATAATTATTTGATTTAAGTTCTGGTATATAGCGTCTTCTTTTAAATAAAGTTTCAACATACCCATCTTCTTTTGCTTTTTCTGTTATACTCTCCATAAAGTTTTTTATTCCGACATATTTTTCTAAGTATTGCTCTATATATTGTTTTGCTTTTTTTCTTGATATTCCTAGTTGCTCTGCTAGTCCAAAATCACTAATTCCATATACAATTCCAAAATTAACTGCTTTTGCTTCACTTCTTTTTTCTTTTGATACTTCGTTTAATGGTATATCAAAAACTTTTGAAGCTGCCTGTGCATGAATATCCTCATCATTTAAAAAAGCATGTATCATATGTTCATCTTCTGATATATGTGCTAAAACTCTTAATTCTATTTGTGAATAATCTGCATCAACAAATACATATCCTTCTTTTACTTTGAATACCTTTCTAAGTCTTTTTCCTAATTCAATTCTAGTTGGTATATTCTGAAGATTTGGCTCTGTACTACTTATTCTACCTGTTGCAGTTACTGTTTGATGAAATGCAGAATGAATTCTGTTTGTTGTTTTATTTATATATGGTAGCATTCCTTCTACATATGTAGAATTTAATTTCATTAATTGCCTGTATTCTAATATTTTTTCAATTACAGGATGTTCAAATCTTAATTTTTCTAGTACATCAACATCTGTAGAATATCCATTTTTTGTTTTTTTCTTAACTGGTAATTTTAATTTTTCAAATAAAATTTCTCCCAGTTGTTTAGTTGAATTTATGTTGAACTCTTCACCACACAAATTATGAATTTCATTAGTTAAATTTGCTATTCCTTCTTTTAATTCATTACCATATTCTAATAATTCATCTTTGTCAACATACATACCAGCATATTGCATTTTTGCCAATACTTTTAGAGTTGGCATCTCAATATTTGTAAATAATTCGAATTGATGTGTTTCTTCTAATTTACTTTTCAAGACATTATAAAGTTTTTCAATACAAATTGTTTTTACCATAATTTCTTTTTTGTTGTCTTCATTTTCTAGATTTTTTGTATCTAAACTATCGAATAAATTAATCTGTGAATTCTCATTTTTGCTTTCTAAATACTCACCTATATCTATTTCTAAGTATTCCTTAAACATTTCTTCTAATATATATTTACTATTTGTAGGATTTAATATATATGCTGCGATTTTTGTATCAAAATCTACACCTCTGAAATCTATTCCTAATTGTTTAAATAATATATATTCTTCTTTTTGATTATATCCTATTTTCTTTATTTTGTCATTCTCTAGAACATCTTTTAAGCAATGTATTATATCATTTCTATTTGATATTTTGATAACTATATTTTCAAATTTAAAAGCTATATTTTCTATTTCTTTAGGAATAATTATCGGATTCTTACCGTCTTCTTGTTCCTTCAAACTCAAATCTCTTGTATTAATTACATAAAACATCTTGTTTTGATTTTTAATTTTATCTATAATCTCCAAAACCTTTTCTTTTTCATTGCTATAATCCATTAATGTAATATCTTCTAGTATATCATTACTTTCTTTTGATTCCTCTTTCAAAGAAAATCTTTCAATATATCTATTAAATCTTAATTTTTTGAATATTTCCAACACTTCTGCATTATTCCAAGGTTTAACTTCTATATTATTTAAATCTATATCTAAAGGAACATTTATATCTATAGTTCCTAATACCTTTGAAAGTAATGCTAATTCTTTATTATCTACTAACTTTTCTCTTAGCTTTCCCTTAACTGTATCAGTTCCATTTTCTAACTTTTCATATAATTCTTCTATATTATTATATTCTTTTATTAAATTAATTGCTGTTTTTTCACCAACACCTGGAACTCCAGGAATATTATCAGATGTATCTCCCATCAATCCTTTTACTTCAATTAATTTCTTAGGTTCTAATCCATACTCTTCAAGTATTTTTTGTACAGTATAATCTTCTGTTTCTGTTTTTCCCATTTTTGTTCTGGGAATTCTAACTCTAATTTTTTCATCAATTAACTGAAAGCTATCTCTATCTCCTGTAAGGATTGTAACATCCAAACCCTCTTTTTGCCCATACTTTGATAAAGTTCCTATAACATCATCTGCTTCATAACCTTCTTTTTCTATAATGCAAATATTCATAGCCCTTAATACTTCTTTTATTAAAGGCATTTGCATAGCTAATTCATCTGGCATTCCTTTTCTGTTTGCTTTATATTGATCATATAATTTGTGTCTATGAGTTGGAGCTTTTAAGTCAAAAGTAACTACTAAATATTTAGGATTTATATCTTCTAATATTTTAAACATAATTGCCAAAAAGCCATAAACAGCATTTGTATATGTTCCATCTGCTGTCATAAGCATTTTACTGCCCATTATTCCATAAAAAGCTCTATTTAAAATACTATTTCCATCTATTAAAACCAATTTATTATCTTCCAAAAAATTATCCTCCCGATTAATTGATTTATTTTTTATTTTATCCAAATTTTACAATTATAGTATATATCTTTTTCTATTTTCTGATTCTATCACATTAATTGCAATAAAGGAAGAGAAAATTTCCTACAATATAAAAAAAAGCAAATTAAGTATTCTTGTACTCAATTTGCTATTAAGATTATTATCTGTTTGTTCCTACTTTTTTTTCAAAAGTATCATTGTCTTCGTTTTCTCTAGAAAGCACATCCAATCTAGATTCTAATATTCTCATTTCTTCCGCATCTAAACTTTTATCATTTCTTATTAATATCTGAATTGCTCGAGATTCACTTGTTCTATATGAAGATATTATTTCTCGTAATTTATCTTGTAAATTCAAAAATCTCATACCATATTCAAAATTACTAAATTTCTTTATTTCTTTATGTCCTGTATTGGCAATATGCACAAGAATATCTGTTGCTAAAAATTTAAAATTGTCTGTATAATCTCTTGCTTCACAAAAGAATGGTTCATGTTCTCTAAGTAATTGTTCTTGTTTTTCTAGTTCTTCTTCTTGTTTTTTTAATTCTTCTTGTTCTAAAATTTTTCTTTCTTCTATTTTCTTTTCATATTCACTTAATTTTTTTTCAGCATATTGGTCTAAAGCTTTTTGCATTCTTGCTAGATAATAGTCTGATATAAACCCTTCAAATTCTGAACTTACTAAGCTTTCTACTGCTCTCTCTAATTGTTTAACTATAGTTTCATATGATATACCTTTTTCTTTTTCAGCCTTTTGTATTATTTGATCAACTTTAGAAATTACTTCTTCATTTAATAAATTAGAAACCTCTATTTTTACATTTTTTCTTACTTTTGGTGGATTAAAAGAGTTAGCATATGCATCTCTTGTAGCCAACTTTACTAATACTTCTCCTCTAGATGTATCTTCAGGGCTTGCCTGAAGAATTTTTTCTATATCCATCTCAATCTTCTGTCTTATACTTTTCTTTAAATGTGCCAACAGTGGTTCTTGTGAAAGACCTCTCTTGTTTTCTTTTCCAGAAACAAATATTATCTTAGAACCATCTGAGCCTCTTACACTTTCTTCTGTCTTCTTTTTTTCATCATTATTATCGTTATTATTATCATTATCTCTATTTTTAGGAATTCTTACTTTCATATACATCATCCTTTATTTATTTTTATTTTAACGGAATACATTATATCACACTTTCCATTTTATGTAAAGTGTGATATTGTTTTTATTTATACCTGAGTCCATATTGATACGGATTTTTCTTTTACCTTGAAATTCCCAAAACCTTCTTCATCTATTATTACCTCATCTTCTATGTTTGACATCGCATCTATAAATCTTTGATTGGCAAATTTTTCTCCAATATACATTCTTTTCTCTGCATAACCTCCATTGGAAATAAGAATAGCTAAACCTGATTTTATATGTTCGTCATCTCCCTCTCTTGTCCATCCTATGCAATTTCGATTATCTATATAATCATGTTGCACTCCATATGCTCTTTCTTGTCTTAATTTTAATATTGTTTTCAATTCTTCCATTGGCTCAATATTATATTGTGGAATACCATATAAATCTCCAAAAAAGATGCATGGATATCCTTCATTTCTTAGAAGAATTATACTATATGCTATTGCTTTGAACCATCTTTCCACAAAACTTTCCAAAGCTTGTCCTGGTTGCGTATCGTGATTATCTACAAAAGTAACTGCTTTACTTGAATTTTCTTTTACTAATGTACTATTTAGTATTGTTGTTAAATCGTAATTTTCATCTCTAGATGCAGAAAAAAAGTTATAATGTAATGGCACATCAAAAAGAGAAATTTCTCCTTCTGTTGCAGTAATGTACCTATGTAATTTGTTAACATCACTAGCCCAATACTCTCCAACCGTAAATAATTCTTTTCCAGTTAAATCTCTTAAATATTTTATCCATTCTTTGTAAAATGTAGCTGAAATATGTTTTACCGCATCTAATCTAAATCCATTTACTTTTGTAAGCTCCCAATACCATTTTCCCCATCTTTTACATTCTTCTCTTACTTCTTCATTACTAAAATCTAAATCTGCTCCCATCAAGTAATCATAATTACCAAATTCTTCATCTACTACATTTTCCCAACTCTTATCTTTAAACTTAAATAGAGCTTTTTCTCCTGTTGCCATATTATAATCAATTCCATCAAAATGAGTCCAATTCCATTTAAAATCTGAATATTTATTATTTCTTCCTGGAAAAGTATATTTTGTCGCAACTTTTATTGTTTCTTCATTTGTTATTTCTTGTTGATGATTGCCCCAATCTACTTTTTTGGCTGGTATTGTTTGAATCTGATCTGCTCCCATTTTATGATTTAATACAATATCTGCGTATACCTCTATTCCTGATTGTTGTAATGTTTGTATACAGTTTAAGTATTCATCTTTTGAACCATATTTAGTTTTTATAGTACCTTTCTGATCAAACTCTCCTAAATCATAAAGGTCATACACTCCATATCCTACTTCATCTTTTCCACCAATTCCTTTATAAGCAGGAGGTAGCCATATAGCTGTTATTCCCATCTTAGCTAACTCATCTGCTTTCTCAGCTACCTCATTCCATAAATTCTGATTACAATTCATATACCATTCAAAATACTGTATTATTACTCCATTTATCATATTATTTTACCGCCTTAATTTTTCTTTAGTTCTAAATTAATATAAATCTTAAATTATTTTATCTTTTTTTAAAAACTCAATAAGTCTATCAGTATTTTTATTATCATGAAACTCTACTATTCTTTTATAATTTTCTATAAATCTTTCTTCTTGTTTACCATTATAAACTTTCTCTATAATTTCTTTTAATTCTTTATTTGAATAACATATATTTCCAAAAGCATTGTCATCATTTAGCATTAATTTTCCTTTATACATATCCATACAATAATCCTTTTCTTCCCAGTAAAAGATTATATTTCCCCCTCTGTAAAAAGAATCGTATGCGATTGAAGAATAGTCAGTAATTAAAAGTTTAGTATTTTCTAGAACTTCGTTGTAAGTAAAATTATCTAAAATATACTTTGAAAGTTTAGACTTTTTAAAATCTTCTAATATTAATGGGTGTGGCATTAATACAATCTTATCTTTTAGCTTATTTGGTATAGCATCTATTATCTTTTTTAATAGTTTAAAATATCTAGACTTATTAATATTATTTCTAACTATATTATATTCCCAAGGTCTCCATGTTAGCATTACTGTAATTTTTTCTGCTTTCTTTGATAATTTATTTCTATCATATTTTGGAAGACCACATATGTATAAATCCTCTTTATTATATCCAGCTAATTCTATAAAATGATTTGCCTCTTCCTCTGATGAAACTACTATTTTAGAATTAGCTGGCATTCCTCCATTTTTTCTAAAGAAGTCTCTACTAGCTGAGTCTAAAGATACCATATACATTACACCATGCTGTAAAAAAACATACTGAAATTTATTACTATATATTCGTCTAACTGCATGTTTATTTGCTACTCTTAATTCTATTGCATGTCCAGGAGATTCTGTTCCTATAAGTGTTTTTGCTGAAAAGAAAGCAATATAATGTTTCATTGAATACTTGTATATTATATTTTTCATATATTTTTCTTGAATGTTTTCTATATGCTTACTATTTTTATCAATAATATAATAAACATTATCATAATTTGCATCAATAAGTTTTTCATACACAACTGATGCACTTTCTTCATATTTTTTTGATTCTTTCTCGTACATTAAAATCTTATATTTACGTACAAATTTTGATATAAAAAAAGCTAAATTGATTTTTAATTGTTCTTTAAAATCATCTGTTTTATTTATTTTTCTTACAGTAATTGATAATCTATTATTTGCTGTTTGTCTAACATATATTGATGTTCCAATGTTTTTTAAAATTTTTACTTTGCCATTTTTATATTTTCCTATTTTTCCATTTATTGAATACCTTATAGATGTTTTTGATTCACTTTTTTCATTAAAAAGATATGGTTTATTATGTATTCCAGCATTTAGCAAATCTTGTATTGGGATTTTTGCTATAAATAAACTTACTATAAATCCTCTTATGAATTTGATATCATATTTTTTTTCATTTAATAGCAATACTGTATTCTTGAAATCAATTTTTGTATCATTTGTTGTTGAATTTTCTTCATCATCTTCAACACCTTTTTTGGCTTTATTCTTAACCAGTCCAATTAAAATAACTTCTTTTTCTGTAATTATTGTTTTTAATTTTATATTTCCAAATCTCATCTTACATTACACCTTTATCTATTATATAAAATCAGTTCCAACTACATCAACATTTTTCAAAATATCTTTTGCTTCATTCTCATCATTTTCTGTAAATACATAAACAATAAGCCCTTGTTTCTTGAAATATTCTATTGTATCTTTTTCTTTTTTATATGTTTTTAACGAAGTAGATAAACTTGAAATCTCGTTTTCCTTGCAGTATTTTACAAATTCTTCTTTTGTATCGATTTTCTTATCTTTTCTGTCATCTTTACTTGCCCAATATAAATTTATTATCTTAAAATCAAAAATATCCTTTTCTGCTTTAATCATATCTGTTGTATGTCCACCTACAATTAATCTGTTAAGAATTTTTGGATCATTGTTAGCATCTTGAACTATTTTTTCATACATATTCTTTGTTTTTTTCTTCTTTTGATTACCTATATCTATCATCACATACATATCATCATGCACTTTCATAAATTCAATTAAATCTTTGAAAGACATTGTTGTATATTTGCCTTTTATTTTTGTATTCATGAATTGTTCATAACTCATAACAGCATTTTCTTTATTATATTTAATTCCTAATGTTTCATTATAAACATCTTTAGACCATCCACTAATACAAACTAACTTTTCGTCACTAGTTAAACTAACATCAACTTCATAAAGTTTTACCCCTTTACTATACGAATTTTTTAAAGCTTCCTTACTGTTAGTATACTGATTATTTTCAATACTTCCTAGTGCATGTGCAATATAATCTTGCTTTTTTATATCAATTTTATATTTATATAAATCTATTCTTTCAAATATATGTACTCCTGTAAATCCTAATAAAATAATAATTAATAAGGTATATATGACCTTCTTACCATTTTTACTATATCTTTTTAAATCTCCAACTAAGAATGGCATAAATTTTTCTATTAACCAAGTAATTGGTAACAATCCAATAAACATTATAATTCCAATTATTGTAGATTCATTTGATATTTCTTTAAAAGCTGGATGAAAATACCTTATTATATCAATTATTGGTTTGTGTATTGCTAAAATTATTAAAGAATTTCTTCCTATAAAAGATAGCAATTTACACTGATTTATTCTCATCAACATTAAAATCAAACCTGAAATTGTACAAACTAAAGAAGAATAGGTCAAAATTATTGATTTATAATTGTTGCCTCCAAAAGAAACTTTACCATTAACACTAATAGCTATATATGCTCCTACTATTAGCAAAACAATAGGATATACCATTTTTGTCTTCTTAATTCTCTTCTCATTTTGCTGTATATATGAAAAAGCAATATATCCAATTATTATACATGCACATGCAACAGGTACGGTATTAATATGCCATGGCATTAATATTTTTCTACTTGTAATTCCTTCTACATATCCTATTATAATTAATATAATAGATGCCGTAAAGAGATGTCTTTTGTCGCCATTGTAAAAATTGTATAAAATATAAAATAATACTTCTGCTAAAAATAATGTAAGTATAAACCATGATGGACCTGATATTAATGTAAGTATATCATTATTTCCAATTACTATTCCTTTTATTATATTGAATATATTAAAATCTGTATTAGCCATATAAGTACTGTAAATATAATAAAATGGCAATGTGAATAAGTTTATAAATAAATATGGGATTATAAGTTTCTTGAATTTATCTACAATAAAAGCTTTTGTATTATCATATTTTGTAGGTTTTAAAGTCATTCCACTAACCATAAAAAACAATGGCATGTGAAAAGAATATATATATTTTCTTAAATCGGATATACAATTTGAATGTCCTAATGAAACAAAAAATATTCCTACAGCCTTTAACCAATCAATCCACTCTATTCTGCGTTGCTTACCTGTTTTACTTTTTCCTTTTTCAATCTGAAGTTTCTCTTTTTCGAGAACGCTTTCCATGTCTTTTCCCCATTTCTAAATTTCATTATCTCTTCGTATATTCTCTTACAATTGTTGTGATCATGATATTTAAAAAATTTATCAATTCGTTTTTCATATTCAGGCTTTATTTTACAGTTATTTCTCATATATTCGCATAATGTATCTACAAGTTCATCTGATTTTTTTACAATTTCACCTAATGACATAGTCTCATATTTATATTCTCCTTCATCATAAGATGGTGGTAATTCCTCTGGATGAAAATAAACAATAGGTTTATACATGTATGCAAAATCAAATTGAACACCAGAATAATCCGTAACCATTAAACTTGATTCAGTAAGTATTTTTTCATAATTCAAATCTTCAGTTGCTGCAATTAATTCGACATCATCATTTTTATCAAAATCATCTATTTGTGAGCTTGTACAAGGATGCAATAAATAAATGATTTTATAGCCAGTTTCTTTTGCAACTCTAATTAATTTCTCATTATTTATTAAATTGTTATATAATTTAAAGTATTCAGACTTCTTAAAATTATTATTATGCTTTCTTTTATCTACAACATTTAATGCCGGCATTGCTAAATAATTTCTCCATGTTGGAGTAATCAAAATCTGTCTTTTATCATTATTTATTAATCCATCATATCTTGGTGAACCAGTTATTTTTAAAATATCTGTATGATTCTCGTATGCATATTCTTTATTTTCTAGATTTATTTTTTCAATATTTGATGCTAGGAAGAAAAGTTTCATATTATCATTTATTCGATTTACTAAGTGTGGTATATATTGCACTGATAAACCATGTTGAATACATACATTGTTACTATTAAATAAATCCCTAAAGAACTTTTCATTCTTATCATCAAAAGCATGATGTTTTGTAGCACTATTGTGTGTTTCAAAAACTATACTACTATTTAAAAATAATAATTTATGCTTTATAGTTCCATAATTTACAAATTTCTTTTTTTCTTTTTTAAATCTTTTCGCATCTAAAGATTTTTTATCTAAAATATAATATTTTTTTATATCATCTTTTTGTTTAGATGCATAAGTATAGAGATATTCTCCATTATCTCCTCCCTTAAAGATTTTATCTTCAAATAGCCAAATTTCCTTTTTATAAAAAGGCTTTGTAATATCATATAGTAATCGTAAATATCCTGCTTTCCTTACTCTCTTTTTCTTATTAGAAATCAGGCTTCGTACATATTTAAATTCTCTTTTTATATGTCGTAATTTTGAATTATTCATAACCATTATAGATTTTTTTCTATAATTTAGAGTAAAATTTCCACATTCCCAATATGCATATTTTGATTTTGTAAGTCTTGATAATGGTTTCTTGAAATTAACATCTAATTTAAAATTGCTTTCCCCGCTTTGTATAAAAAATTCTATATATTTTTTTTCACTATTAGCTTTTAATGGTATTTTCAAATCAAAAACATATTCTTCATGTATAGGATCTCCAAATATTTTATACTGCGAATATAAATAATTTTTGCTAACTTCAAAAATCTCATCATTATATTTTGCATAAATTCTTAATTTTTCCTCTATGAATGGTAATGCATATTTTGCTGTAATATTTAAAACACCATCTATATAATCCATTAATAATATTTTTATTTTTTCATCTTCTGCATTAAAAATCATTGTATTATGATTCATAACACATATTTGATCTTTGAAATTTCTGTATTGATATCCTTCATTTCCATACTTCAAATTGATAAGATAAAAATTGATTATTTTTTTGCCATATGTTTTCATTATAATTTCGTCATCAAGGTCTTTTAAAATTTCTGCAAGGTTTTTATAAAAGTTCTGTTTTGATTCTTCTTTTAACATATGTTTATTTTTAGTATTTACATTTTCATTTATAACATTTTTTATCATATATAGATAATCATATTGCAAAAATTTTATTACACTGCCAAAGTTCTTTTTAGAATATTCTGTTAGATTCTTCATATTACTAATTAGATTATTATACCATAGTATATCATAACTTTCTAGTTTACTTTCCTTAGCATCTTCTAGTTTTTTAGATGATTTCAATTTTATATTTCTAATTATTTTGTATACACCTTTGCCTATGATTATTTTCATCAATATATTGTTACCTATGTAATATTCTAACTCTTCTTTTATGTCATCAATTACTTCTAATAAATCTTCCCTGCATAAAAAAGCAAATTTTATATTTATCCATATTTTTTCAGGATTTTTTTCAATTACTACTTTTTTCCCTTTTTCCAGATTTTTATTTAATCTATATTTATTTTTAGCTGGCATAATATATACTGATTTAATTTGATCTTTATTTATTCTTTTTAATAGCTTTCCTCTAAAGTTTTTAGAATATTTGTCTCCTTCCTCGATAAAAGAAATATAATCAGAGGTAATTTGCTTTGGTAATTCGCAATAAACATCTTTTATGTTTTCATATTCATAATATTGTATTGAATTTTCTGTACAATATTGCAAAGTTTCTTCCATTTCATTTTTTTTCACTGCAATAATATATTCTTCATTAGTACAACCATTATTAGTAAGATTATTTATAGTTTTTTGTATTTTTTCTATAATGTTCTCCCTAACAATTACAATTATACAAATCTTCTTTTCTTCCATATTCATCTCCTGCCACATACCAAACTACTTTTTCATACTTTCTATTAATCTGTTATAGGTTTCTTCTAAATCTATTTCTGGTTTCCACCCTAATTTTTGCATTTTATCTGAATTTAACTTCATTTTCACATCTGGTGCATATCCATATTTTAAATTATCTTCTGGTATATCAAATATTACTTTTATTTCTCCATTTCCGAATTTCGAAGCTACCATTTCTGCCATGTCTTTTATCATTATATTGGACTTTGGATTTGAAATATTATATGCCTGCCCAGCTTCTCCTTTAGTTAGTAACATTAATATTGCCATTACTGCATCCCTCGAATAGCAGTAATTTCCATATGACAATCCCTTCGTATGTAAAATTATATCTTTCTTTTCTATCACACTTTTCGCAAATTGAGCAAAAACCCTGTTTTCATTTTTAGAAATTCCTGCTCCAAAAACTTGTGCTAAACGTGCAATTTTTACATTTAATTTATATTCTTGTGCATAGCAAGAACACATACATTCTACTATTCTTTTTCCTTCTGAATAGCAACTTCTAACATTGTGTATATCTATATATCCCAGATCTTCTTCTTTTACAGATTCTAGCTTTGGATCAGTTATTCCAAAAGCTTCCATTGATGATAAATATACCATGCCCTTTACATTTTTAGCTTTTGCTAGACTTAATATGTTTTTTGTTCCAAAAATTGATGTATCTATCACTTCTACTGGATGAGTAACAAACTCTTTTGAAGCCGTACAACTTGCACAATGAATTATATAGTCTATATTATAGTCTATATTAATTTCATCACATATATCGCAATATATAACTTTTAAATTATTATTGTCTTTACAATTATAATATAGCTCTTCAAATTTTTCTTTGCTTCTTGCCATTGCGATAATATTTATATTAGTATTGTTTTTCCTATTACTACAAATTAATGATTTTACTATAATTGAACCTATTAACCCTGTAGTTCCAGTAACTAATATTGTAGAATTTTTTAATTCACTCCAGTCTATTTTTTTAGCGATACAATCTAAATCCTCTTGGAAAATATTATCGTTAGGGCTTTCTAAATTTTCCATTTGTTTTCCTCCTAAGCAAATAGGTCTGAATTTTCTTTTGATTCTAATAAGGCCTTGAAAATATAATAATCATCTGGTGTAGTTATCTTTATATTTTCACTACTTCCCATAACAATATTCAACTTTTTATTATAATGTTTCATTAAAGAACATGAATCTATTGCTTCTGTATACCCATCTTCTTTTGCTTTATTATGTATTTCAAAAATTTCGTTTAATTTAAAACTTTGTGGAGCTCTAGCAATTCTACTATTAGCTCGAACGTTTGTCCCTTCAATAGCATTATCATTGTCAACAGTTACTACTGTTTCTTTACATTCTACACATGTTATTGCATTTCCATATTTTTTAACAGTTGCAATATTATCATCTATTAATTTGTTACCTATAAGTGGTCTTACTCCATCATGTATTAATACTATATCATCATTGCTATCAGATATTTCCTTTGCAGCCTTCAATCCATTATATATTGACTCTTGTCCATTTTTTCCACCTTTTACAATTGCTTTAACTTTTGTAATATCATATTTTTTTACTAATTTCCACAAATAGTCGATATATCCGTCTACGCATGCAATAGTTATTGCATCAATATTTTCATTTTCTTGGAATTTTTCTAGTGTATGTATAATAATAGGCTTCCCGTGCACGTTTAAAAATTGCTTTGGTGTTCCTCCTGTAGTTTTCATTCTGCTACCAACACCACCTGCAAAAATAACTGCAATATTCATATTTATACCTCCTGTTTTTATTTATTCTCATTTTTCTTTTGTTTCAAATGTTTGTAAATAAATTGCTCAAATAGTTACTATATAAATTTTATTGCTGTAATTTATGCCAAGCTCAAATGTTTTTATTTTTAAGCTAATGTTAAGTCTATATCTGATTCTTAACTTTTTTCATTCTATATAATGATATGTTTTTTACACCTGGTGTATATTATTTCATGTTTTCAGAGATTTTTCAACCCTTTTTTACATTTTTTGACTTTCTTTGCGTATATTTTTAATAATATTATGGATTTAACGACTTTTTTTATCTAAATAATGCACTTTTCCCTCACATTTTTTTATTCGCTTTTGATATCTACTTCCTCTTGGATTGCACATTATGACCACAATTTTATTTTATTTTTTATCATCTGAAGCAGTTGTCAAGTTTTCCTTGACGACTGAATCTCCTCTCAATTCATTTTCTTCAACTATATTTGTAATTTCTTTTAGTTTGCTCTCTAATAATTTTTATCTATCAATTATAAAATTCTTTTTCTTCTATTGTTTTCGTCATACTCAAAATCATTAAATTATTAGTCCAACTAATTTGTGTCACCAGTGGTGACACAATTGGATAATCTTTATAGGTTTCGTAAAATTGTTTCATTCTATAAATTCCACGTTTATTAAATCCCTTCATTGTTGGATATTCTCTTTTCATAAAGTCTACTAACTTATCTACAATCTTTTCTCCCCAATTAGCATCATTTACTTTTTCACTTATATATTTTCCAAAATCCCAATATAAAGAAATTAGTTCTTCATTTACCTTTTTATAAGCATTATTTCTTCTAGTTTCTATCATATTCACAATTTCGTTAAAACTTAAATCCAAATTATTTTCCAATCGCACTCCTCCTCATTGTCAATTTTTATTTTTTATCATTACATAATGTGTGTTATTTTCATCTGTTTCTTCAAACCCCATTTTTTTATATAACTTAATTGCTCTTTCATTTAATTTAAATGCTTGTAATTTTATTTTCAAGAAGTTAGATTTCTTTTAACATTTCTTTTATAATATCATGCTTTTGATACCTTTTTTCCTCTGCTGTAGACGATTAAGACCACTTTAATTGTTTTTTAAATCTTCTGTTTTATACAAATTATATCCTTCATATCTATAACTTGCATCAATGCCTTTCATGTAAACCTCTCTATCATTTGTTTTTTCAGTTAATGCCTCTTTTATCAAAAACTTGATCTCCGTATTTTTAATTGGACTTCTTTCCATAGCTAATAAATAGTCTTCTTTATCTATTTTGCTCCAATCAACAACTTTACCAAGTTTCTTTTTTAAAATCATATCTAGCCAAATTCTTGTACTTCTCCCGTTTCCTTCTCTAAAAGGATGAGCAATATTCATTTCAACATATTTTTCTATAATTTCATCAAAATTTGATTGTGGCATATTATCTATTTTTCTTAATGCCTCTTTCAAATACATTGCTGATGCAAACCTAAAGTTGTTTTTGGAAATATTTTCTGTCCTTATTTTCCCTGCAAATTCATATATATCTTCAAATAAATATTTATGAATTTGAGATAAACCTTGAAAAGTTCCAATTTCAAATTCATTTAATTTTCCAGTTTCAAATAATTCTATTGCTTTTAATTTTGTTATTCTTTCTTCCTCTTTAGCAAGTTCTACTTCATTATCTAAGCCTAACTTATTTTTTAATATCATTAATTCTCCTCCTTACCTTAAATATTTTATATATATGTAATGTGTGTTGTTTTCATCTGTTTTTTCAAACCCCATTTTTTCATATAACTTAATTGCTCTTTCATTTAATTTAAATGCTTGTAATTTTATATTTTTACCTTTGTTCTCAAATATAATTTCTTTTAATATTACTGTTCCAATTCCTTTGTTTTGATACTCTGGTTTTATACAAATATTGCCTATTTCAAAAGTATTATTACCTATTTCTTTTCCATTGTAAAATCCGAACTAATTCGTCTTTTATATATATAAGCTCTATATTTTTTGAATTTTCCTTCATAAATTTATCAAATAACTTTTTTTGTATCTCTTCATTCCATTCTCCATAAATTTCTTCTACATATTTTTGATAAACTTCCTTTTTTAAATCATAGATAAACTCAATTTGTTCTTTATTACCATTTTTGTATGGTCTTAATTCTAAATTTGGTACTTCCCAATTCAATCTAATTTTTTGCTCTGTTATTTTATTTTCATGAATTTGGGATTTCTTATCAGAAATAATGTGGTCATAATTTGAATTTTCCTCTGAAAATACACATCCACAATACTTTTGCATATACAAGCCTAATTCTCTTGCTTTATTTTGCCCTTGTCTAAAACCTTCTCTAAAATCTCTATAAACAAATTCTAATTCATATTTTTCTGCAATTTCTTTTAACATTTCTTTTATAACATCATGTTTTTGGTATGGACTTACAAATAATGTTGTTGTTATTGCATCATATCCATTTTCTTTTGCATATTTTGCTGTTTGCTCTAATCGTACTCTATAACAATAATTGCTACATCTATTTTCTAAATCATTTATAACGTTTTTACAAAATTCTTTTAAGCCATATTCTTCTTCAAATATCGCTTTTATATTTATCATTTCTGAATATTGTTTTAAAGTATCTCTTCTAGCTTTGTATTCCATATATGGATGAATATTAGGATTATACCAATATAATGTTGGCTCTATTCCTTCTTCTCTTAATTTATCTATACAATACACACTACAAGGTGCACAGCAAGTATGCATTAAAAGTTTCATTTTTATCAACCTCTCTATAAGCATTAATAATACTGTAATTTTAACATATTATATAAACTTTTAAAACCTTTTATTTTTGTTTTTTGTATATTTTTTTTAATATTTCAAAAAATATTTATATGTTTGAAAGGAGATCTAATACGCATGAATTTATCTAAATTTAAAATAAATATTATAGTTAGAAGATTGTTTTTTATACTATTACTGGTATTTTTCACATTTTCTCTATATGGTTGTTCTAATAATAATTCTAAACCAAATTCAGATTACAATGTTTCTCATCTTTCAAATAATGAAACTATAGAGCCATCATACGAAGAAATTTTAGTATCTAAATTTTCAACAAAATTATTAGGAACTGACAAAAATAGAAATACTAATATTAAACTTGCTTGTGATGAAATTAATGCTACTATTATTGAACCTGGTAAAACTTTTTCTTTTTGGAACATAGTAAAAGATACCTCAAAGGAAAAAGGTTATAAAGAAGCTGAAGCTTTAGATGGTGATGGAGAAAAAATTCAAGCTTTAGGTGGTGGAATTTGTCAGATTTCTAGCACTATTTATAATGCTGTTTTAAAAGATGAAGATAAATTTGAAGTAGTAGAACGTCATCCTCATAGTGATGATGTAGCATATGTTCCTAAAGGTAAAGATGCTTCTGTAAATAAAGGAACTGCTGATTTTAAATTTAAAAATAATTCCGAATTTCCCATAAAGATTTACACTAAGGTAGAAAGTAAAAAAGTAAAAGTAGAAATTTATGAGTTAAAGTAACCTACTTATCAAAAATAAAAAGAGATGATATCTAAAGTTTCATCTCCTTTTTATTATATTTTTTCTATAATTATATTACTGTTTTTATTTTGTTCTCTGATTTCATCTGCTCTGTGTGAACGAATTTTATATTCGCAGTTATTGTCAAATTTTATTATTATTGCTTTTGAATAATTTTCTGAATTATCTTCTTCTATAATCAAACTACCCTTGCTTTCTTTTAAAGTTTCAAATGTAGTCATAAAACCTATTCCAGTACCACCACTGTCTTTATGTGTTGTTATTTGTTCTTTTCCGAGTTTTAGTAATGTTTCTATTTCAAATTCTATACCAGTATCATAAATTTTTATTTCGTATATATCATCTATTTTATCAAACACTACTAGTATTTTACGCAATTCATTTTTACTATAATTTATTGCTATTATTGCATCATTAATGTGGTCAGCCAATAAAGTAGCTAGTTTACTTTGGTTTACAATATTCGTTATTAAATCTTTTATATTACATTTGACATCTACTTGAAATTCTATGTTATCATTGTTTGCTTTATTTGCCATATATTCTAATATATTGTCTATACTGAATACATTGGTTTTTGGCAATTTTGATTCTGCTTCAAAAGTTTCGCTTTTATAATCTTTTGCTAATTCTTTTACTAGATTGATGATTTCATTGTTTTCTTCTGCAAATTCTTCATTAAATTTTGCTTTTACTATTGCTCTTTCCATTGCTGAAATTCTATGATTGTATTTGTGATTAATTTTTAAAGTTTTATCTAAATCTATTTTTAGATTTTCTATAATTTTATCTTTTTCTTTTATTTGTTCATTTAAATATTCAACAGTTCTATCTTTCATTTTGGATTTGTAGTGGTTGGTGATGGAACGTTGGATGAGGAAGATAATTAATATTATTCCAAATATGATTAACAATATTGTAGTTCCAAATATAATACGCTTTTTAGTTATAGTAAATATGATATCAAGAATTATTGTAACAATTAATATAAGAGTCATTATATTTATTTCCATTGACAAAGTTTCTTCCTTGATAAAAGGAAAACCATCTTTAAATCTCTTTAACTTAAAGAAATAATATATTATTATAATTTGAATAACTCCTGCTATAAAGAATTCCATTAAACTATTTATAATTTTATTAAAAATTTTTGCTTTTATTATATAGAAAAGTATAGCTGATGCTACAAAATAATCCATGAAAGAAAAACACATTGCCATTAACATTATTACTAAGAAATTTTTATCAAATTCTTTCAGCATAATTGCAAATATTAATAAATATATACTATAACATATAAGGTTCATGAGCACTGGGGGTAAAAAACTATTTATATTTTCACGTATTATTGAATATAATATACTGGTCATAATATTAGTTAAAATTATTGATATAATATATTTTTTATTAACTTTGCTTCCTCTATTATATCCTTTAATCTTTATAAATGAATAAGATATACACCAATTCATAAAAAATGTTTTAACAAATATAATCATAAAATTTTCAATCATATTTCTAACCTCTTTTTTATTATATTTAATATATTAGAAATAATCAAGGAAAAAATCAATACCAATGTAGGGGTCGGCGTCCTCGACGACCCGCAAAGAATAAAACTTATAGAGATGTTAATCTATAATAATTATAAAATAGTACAAAATTAACATCTCTACAAGTTCCACAAATCACGGGTCGTCGAGGACGCCGACCCCTACAATAAACATTATATCAAATGTCCTATTATAATATGTTTTATTTCTAATTAATACCTAAAAATTATCTTCCAAACATTTTTCTTATGTATTCTAAAAGCTCCCACCACATCCTAAATCACCTCTCTTCATTGAAGAATTTTATGTAAAACTTTACTACATAAAAAAATACTACTTAAACTGTTTTGTTTAAGTAGTTTCGTGATTTAAAATGTTTGAGCAATTATAATTAATTGGCTATATTGCCTTTTTTATTTTATCTACATAATAATATATAAATTCTGTTGGCTTTGGAACTCCTGTATTATAATTTACTACTGCTGTATAGTATTTTTGTAAATCTTCTATTGATGATTTTCTCCATGCATGTTCTATTGCAGTTTGTATTGAACGTCCTATTGTGCTGTTTCCTTTTTTGTATTTCTTTGCTAAATATATAAATGCATTTTCTTTCTCTTCTTTTTCATCTAGCAAGTACATTATTACATCATGTATATATTTTCTTCCAACAAGATGAGAACTTATTCCTATTAAATCTAATTCTCTATTTATCCTTTCAGATATTCTTTCTCTATATTCTCCCTCACTTTGTTTTTCTATATCATTTTCTAACTTTTCATTTGTTTTTATTTTACTAAGTAATACTATGTTCCTTATTACTAAATCTGGAGAATAATCTTCTTTCAATTTGTGAAATATCATATCAACACCGTTTTCATGTGCATATGTATATACTGTTTTTGATGATATATTTGTTGTTATTACAATTATTGGTTTAAAATCCAATTTCAAACTTTTCAGTTTCTCTAATATTTCTAAACCTGAACCCTCTCCATTATTTAATTCTATATCTAAAATTATTGCATCTGGAATGTATGTTTTTATTGATTCTATTGCCTTTTCTGGAGAGTTTACTATATTTATTAGTTTTACATCATCTCTTGTATTTATATAATTTTTCATGTTTATACAATCTGTTTTATCATCTTCAATTAACAAAACTGTGATTGGTCTCTTGTTACTCATAAGTAATTGTCTCCTTTACTTTTTAAACATATACATTAAGAATATACCATATTCTTACACAAAATTCTACATAAAACTACATTTTACTCATGTTTTTCTATTATTTTTAATTATCTATACTATTTCTTTCTATATTAAAATCAAAATACTAATTTTTTTTATCTGGAGGATTTTATGAGAGAAGATATTTGTAAGAGAATAAAAACTATAAGAAATAATTTAGGTATGAATAAAAATGAATTTGCTAATTTTTTAGGAATAACTCCTCAATATCTAGGTTCAATCGAAAATGGTGATAATTGCCTTTCTGTTGAAAAAATAATTTTACTTTCTCAAAAGACAAGTATATCAACAGATTATATATTGCTAGGTAAGGAAAATATTGTTGACGAACGTATGATAAAACATATTATGAATATTAATGATGATGACTTGAACACTTATTTTTCCACTGTTAGAGGTATAATTAATATTATTCAAAATTCTTAGCAAGTAAAAAAAAACACTCAACAAGAGTGTTTTTTAATTCTAAAAATATTCTTTTAATTTATCTTATAAAATTTGTAAAATTAATTTTATCTTCTTGCTTTGGTAATTCGATACCTTTTTCTTTTCCTGCTTGAATGCATTTCAAATAATATGCCATATTTCTACCTAATATTCTCATTATTTGCATTCCTTCTTCATCTTTCCTTACCTCATCTGGTGTTCCTCCATGTACCATATTCCAATATCTTGATGAAATGATTGGCATTTGCGTAATACCAAAATATTTATTTAATTGATCATATGTTGCTGTTGTTCCTGCTCTTCTTGCTGAAATAACAGTTGCTGCAGGTTTAAATAAAAATCTATCTATTTTTCCTGCTTGAGAAGCTGAATAAAATACTCTATCCATAAATGATGTAATTGCACCAGTTGCTCCAGCATAATGTACTGGACTTCCAAATATAAATGCATCTGCTGTTTCTGCCTTTTCAACGAACTCATTAACAGTATCATTAAATACACATTTTCCTGTCTTCCTACAATTAAAACACGCAATGCAACCTGATAAAGGTTTGTTTCCTACCCAAAAGATTTCTGTTTCTATTCCCTCTTCATTTAAAGTTTTACAAACCTCTGTTAAAGCTGTATATGTACAACCTTCTTTATGAGGTCCTCCATTTACTAATAATACTTTCATTTTATCATTCCTTTCCATTTTTGACTTGTTTTTGCATATTCAAAAAACATGTCAATTTATATTTACATTTTTATTCATTTCAAAATCAAAAATGACTTGATTATGAACGAACAAAAACAAGTCATTTTCATTTTATAATTATCTACTTGCCTCTAAAGTTTGATTGTTCTCTTCTGAGCTTAAATTTTGCACTGTATTAACGGCTTTATTTTGTTGCATATCTTTTATACTAATTTGAGCCCATCCTGTATCATGATAACCTGGTACAAGTGATAGAAGAACACTTACATCTATTTCATTTGCATTTACTCCATATTCAGTAGCATAATTATTTAATGTTTTTTCAATATCACCATCTCCAGAATTCATTATTCCTAAAACTTTACCTTCATAGCAAAAAGCTACTCTATCTATAGAATATTCTGTTGCTGGTCTCCAACTTACTGCACCTATCTTATTGCTTTTTCCACCACCCAAACAAGTAGCAGTATATTTTAAACCATCAGCTACATTTATTTTATCTCCAATATTTACAACTATTGGTTCTTGTGGTTTAACACTTTCTTCTGGCTTTTCTTCTTTAATATCCTCTTCTTTAACATCTGCTGTTTTCTCCTCATCTGGAATTACTGCTGTTGCATCATCCTGTTTTTCTGTAGTTATTGGAACATCTATACTATGTGTGTCAAAAAAAGTTGTAGTAGATGCACTTGAATTTCCAGTTATTTTAGTTGCTTCATTAGTTTCACTTGGATCTACAGATGCTAGATACTCATGATTTCGACTATTAGTTTTTTCAGTATTTTTCATACTTGCTTTATTATGCATTACCGTTGACATAGCTCCTGATATTGTAGAAATAGCTAATGCACCAATAACAGGGATTGCAGTATACCATACCAATTTTCTTTTTTTCTCTTTACTATATTTCAAAACTCTTTTTTTCTTTTCTATTGGCTTCTCTTCTTGCTCTGAACTCTTTTCAGAATCTACTTGCTGTTTTTCTTTTTCTTCCATTATTTTAGCTATTTTGGCTGTAATTTCTTTAGCAACTCTAGCATCCTCTTCTTGCATTTCTAATCTTCTCTTTTTAGCTAATTGAGTTCTTACTATTGCTTGCTCGATTCTTTTTTGTCTTTCTTCAGCCTCTTTCGCTTCTTGTTGCTTTGCTAATCTTCTTTTTTCTATCGCTTCTGCTATTCTTTTTTCCCTTTCTTGATGTTCTCTTATTTCAGCTAGAGTAAAAGTTTGAACAGGAGCCTTACATTCTATTCCATTTATCTCTCTGTCCCTTTTTACCTTTTCATGAACCCTTGAAATTTTATCTTTTAGCTCTGTACTTGCTTCCTCTTTTTCAAAACTTTCTTTTGACTCAACTCGTTCATCATATCTTTTATCATGTGTTTGTTGACTCTCTTCTCTTGCATTGTATTTTAATATTAATTTGTGAAAATTTGCATTTATTATAATCATTCTTTGCATTATAAGGCTTTTTCTACCTCTAAAAGATTTAAGAAGATCTTTTAAATCTCTTTTTATTTTTAATTTGTTAATAAAATTTGTTTCCTTTTCAAGTTCTTCTAATTTTTTCCTTAAAGTAAAATAAGAACCTCTTATTTCAGCTACTTTATTACTTGTATCGTTTTTATCCTTTGCCTGATTTTTTTTGTATGTATCGATTAACTTTAATGTTTCTTTATCCAATTTTATTAACATTTCGCTAATACTCATTTTATTTACTACCCCTTATATTCTCACACCTTTTATTTCTTCATCTTTTGTACAAACACATGACAATATTTTATCACTTTTCCCAAGTAAAATCAAGCAATTTATTGTTTTTTTGCTATTTTGTAAATGTTGATTCTAATCCTCAATAAAAAAGCAAGTAATTATAAAAATAATCACTTGCCGACATTAAATCACTTATATATAAACTTTATGATTGAAAATCATTAATTAGATTTTCTATCTTTTCATCAGTTACATCTCCAAAAGTATATTTGTAGTCTATAACAAAATTATTATGAAAGTTTACATCTTTAATTGTTAATCCTGTTTCTTTATCTATAAAATTCAAATAATCATCTCCTACCAATAAATAACAATCTTTATGTCCTAATTCCACACTCTTAATAGAATCTATTGATGCTACTCCTATATTTCCCCAAAAACTTTTATTTAAAAATTGATATCTCACGTCTTCTCTAATGCTATTTTTATCTTTATTAACATCTTTGTTTTCTACTTTATTCTTAAAGCTTCTTCTATCTTTTATTCCATTAAGTTGATATTCTATCATTTCTTCTACCCCTTCTTCGTCTATCCTAGTAGTAATAGCTACAAAATTGTCGTTATGCTGATAATATTCCTTCTTGATAGTACAATTTTCTGTTGTTTCAACCCTAATTTTTGAATAGTTTTTATAGTCTGCTTTAATAGCCATATTCTCCACTTTGTATAATATAGCTACTTTTCTAATAAAAATAACTATAAATAGAAAAATAATTACAAAGATAATTGTTTTTAAGAGTTTTATTTTATTATTTACTTTTTTAAAAATATTAATTTTTTTATTCTCATTATTTTTATAATCTACTTTTATTTCTTCTGACATATTTTTAAAAGATTCTCTACATTCATCACAATTTTTTAAATGTTCTTCTATAAAAACATTGGTTTCGTTACTAGTTACTTTATCAATATAATTTGGTAATAAATCTTTAACTAAATTACACTCTTTATTTTTCATAATTAAACCACTCCTTCATTTTTTCTTTGCCTCTATAAAAGGTTACTCTAACCCAAGTTTCAGTTGTATTCATTATTTCTGCGATTTCTTTATAACTCAAATCTCCTTTAATTTTTAAATATATTACATCTCTTGTTAATACGTCTAATTTTTGAATTGCTTTGAATAATTGCATTCTTTCTTCTTTTTCTAAAAATACATCTTCTGTTACTATAACATCTTTATCATTTATTTCTGCAATTTTATTTTTTCTTTTTATTTCATCTATCCATAAATTTCTTGCTATTTTGCATAACCATGTGGATAATTTTGAATTATTCTTAAACTTGGATATATTAATAATAGCTTTATAAAAAGTTTCTTCAGTAAGTTCTTCTGATATATATTTGTTATTAGTAAGAAACAATAAATACTTATATACCAATTGATAATTTTCTATATATATCTCATTAAAGTCTTCCATAGAGATTTTCATTTCATCACTCTCCTTTCTTTTTTTCTTTTGTATGTAATATTAATATTGTATCATGAAAATTTACTTTCTATATATTAGACTTTTACATATTGTTTTTGTTACAATTTTTTAATTTTTTTGATTCCTATAATCTTTTCGCTAATCTTATCTTATTTTCAAAAAAAAATTGTAAAAAAATCTTAAGATTCTTTTACAATTTAATATATTTTTTTAATTCTCAATTTTGATTTCTACTGTATCATCTATTTTTATTTTAGCATATCCTCCTATAACATTTTTCCGCTTCATAACTATCTTTCATTAATTGGATTTTTTAGCATATCTATTACAGTTCCATACACATAGAAACTTCCTACAAAAAATACAACATAATCAGAATATCTTTCCTTTACAAGTTTAATTGTATTTTCTAAATCTTGTATATATAAATTTTCATTTTCTGCATATTGTTTAGCAGTTTTTAAAAGTTCTTCTTTTGACCTGTATCTTTCTTTATCATTTCCATCAGTAAATATCAACACCGCTTCTTCATCTTTTAAAAGTTGCTTTAATACCATTTCATAATCTTTTGTTTTTAATATTGAAATAACATAAACTTTCTTTTGCTCCTTATAATACATATTGCAACTTCTTATAAAATTTTCTATAGCCGGTTTATTATGTGCTCCATCAAAAATAATTAATGGATTGTTATTTATTACTTCAAATCTTCCTCTATGTACTACTGTTTTTAATCCTATTCTTAAAGCCTCTTCACTAATATCGTATTCTTGTTCTCTTAATATTTCTATACACTCTATTGCAATACAACTATTTAATAATTGTTTTTCTCCTTTTAAATTAATTAATATTTCCTTATGTTTTTTATAATCAAATTTTTGGAACTCACTATCATATGAATAGTTTTCTATATCACTTTTTTCAATTCCATGAAGTTTATTTTTCTTTTCTAAACATATGTTTTCTATTTTTTTATTTACTTCTTCATCATCTGATAATGCAAATATTGTTTGTGAATTTTCTTTTATTATTCCTGCCTTTTGTTCTGCTATTTCCACCAATGTGTTTCCTAGAATATCCATATGATCATAGCCGATACTAGTTATAATTGAAATTAACGGATTTACTATATTAGTACAGTCGTATAGTCCCCCAAGTCCAGTTTCCAATACCACAAAGTCACAATTACTTTCATAAAAATATAAAATGGCCATTGTAGTTTCTAACTCAAATAAAGTTACTTTTTCTTTATTTAAACTATTATATTTATCAATTTTAGGCTTTATTTTGGTTATTATTTCTTCCATTTTCTCATCAGTTATATCTTTATTTTGCACACTTATTCTTTCATTGTATTTCATTAAATGAGGACTAATAAATTTTCCAACTTTATATCCAGCATTTATTAAAATATTTGTTATCATCTCTGTACAACTACCTTTTCCATTAGTTCCTGCTATATGTATTACTTTTAAAAATTTTTCAGGATGTCCAAATTCATCCATAAAAAATTTCATTGCATTTAATGTTGGATTTTTAGTTCCTTTAAAAAATTTCGATAAATACTCTTCTACATTCATTATTTTAGTTCTCCTATTTTTCTTTAAAACTAGTTTTAATTCATAATATGTGTTTTATTATAAAGATTATTATTCTGTTTGTTCACCATGTCCTTTTTTCCCCTTTTCTTGAACTATCTCTTCTAATTCGTTTCTTACTTCTTCATTGCTCTCTACTCTATTTCCAACCGCTTCTTTCATTCTCCTCTTAATTTTCTCATCTTTACTCTTACCTAATTGTCCTAAATCTCTTAAAGTTCTTATCTTTTCTCTCCATTCTTCTGGAACTTCTTCTATTGGTACTCCTACATATCTATCTAACATTTCATGTTCTTCTGTTCTTCGCCATCTTGCGTATAGATTTTTTTCCGTAAGTTCTTCTTCTGTCATCTCTTCTTTTTTTAATATCTTTCCTTTTTGTCTTATCTCACTTCTTGGCATTCTTCCTTCATGATTTTCTAGCCATTCTATTACTTCTTCATATGTTGTCTTTTCTTTCATTCCTAGCCCATAACTTCTTAAAACTTCAATCTTTTTCTTCATTTCTTCTGATTCTGTGATTTCTTCTATCTTTACTCCTACATATTTTTCTAACTTTTTACGTTCTTTTGACTTTGACCATCTTGCATATAGATTTTTTTCCGCAAGTTCTTTTTCTGTCATATTTTCTTTTGTTAGTTGCTTTCCGTTTTGTACTATAGTACCTCTTGGCATTCTTCCTTCATGACTTTCTAACCACTCTATTATATCTTCATATGTTGTCTTTTCTTTCATTCCTAATCCATAACTTCTTAAAGTTTTAATTTTTTCTTTTATTTTTTCTGACTCTGGTATTGCTTCTATTGGTACTCCTATATACTTTTTCAAAATTTTATCTTCTTCAGAACGCCCCCATCTTCTATATAATTTTATTTCATAATTCTCTTCTTCTGTCATTTCATCTTTTTCTAATTTCTTTCCTTTTTTTCTTATCTCACTTCTTGGCATTCTTCCTTCATGACTTTCTAACCATTCTATTATTCCTTCATATAATGTTTTTTTATTTTTTATTAAGTTTCTTAAAGTACTTATTCTACCTTTCCAATCTTCCGACTCTGGTATTTCTTCTATCTTTACTCCTACATACTTTGCTAACATTTTCGATTCTTTTGACTTTTTCCATCTTGCATATAAATTTTTTTCATAAAGCTCTTCTTCTGTCATTTCTTCTCTTTTTAATGTCTTTTCTTCTTTCTTTATAGTACCTCTTGGCATTCTTCCTTCATGATTTTCTAGCCATTCTATCATTTCTTCATATGTTGTTCTTGCTTTCATTCCTAGTCCATAACTTCTTAAAGTTTTAATCTTTTCCTTCATTTCTTCTGATTCTGGTATTTCTTCTATTCTCACTCCTACATATTCTTCTAACAATTTATGTTCCTTTGACGTTATCCATCTTGCATATAATTTTATTTCATAAAGCTCCTCTTCTGTCATCTTTTCTCTTTTTAATGTCTTTTCTTCTTTCTTTATAGTACATCTTGGCATTTTTCCTTCATGATTTTCTAGCCATTCTATTATTTCTTCATATGGTGTTCTTGCTTTCATTCCTAGTCCATAATTTCTTAAAGCTTTAATCTTTTCCTTCATTTCTTCTGATTCTGGTATTTCTTCTATTTTTATTCCTAAATATCTATTTAACAATCTATGCTCTTCTGCAATTTTCCATCTTCCATATAAATTCACTTCATAACGTTCTGCTTCTGTAAGTTCTTCTTTTTTTAACATCTTGCCTTTTCGACTTATAGCACCTCTTGGCATTTTTCCTTCATGATTTTCTAGCCATTCTATTATTTCTTCATATGGTGTTTTTTCTTTCATTCCTAGTCCATAACTTCTTAAAGTTTTAATTTTCGCCTTCATTTCTTCCGATTCTGATATTTCTTCTATGCTTACTCCTACATATGTTTCTAATATTCTACAATCTGCTGAAAATCTCCATCTTCCATATAAATTTTTTTCATACTGCTCTTCTTCTGTCATCTCTTCTCTTTTTAGTGTCTTTCCTTTTTTCTTTATAGTACCTCTTGGCATTCTTCCTTCATGTTCTTCTAGCCATTCTATTATTTCTTCATAAATATCTTTTCTTGTTTGAATATTGTATTTTAATTCTTCATTTATTTCTCTCATTATTTCTAATAAGTCTGTTTCATCAAATGATAGATTTGTAAAACTAAATTCTCCTTTTTTATATTCTCCTCCTCTATTGATTGCTCCTGCAATTTCTCTATATGTTTCTATTTGTCTCATCCAATTATTTACTACATCTATTATAACTGTTTCTCTATCTGTAGTCATTACTCTTCCTAGTCTTTGTTTATATCTAATTGCTGATGATGTTTCTGCAAACATGATTTCTCCATCTATATTCTCTACATGTGTTCCTTCATCCAACATTTCTACACAAAATAATAATTGTAACTGTTCTCCTTCTGGTGTCTCTTCAAAATGTCTTATTACTCTATCATTATCTTTTTGGGATTTTCCAAATTTGTCTTTACTATCATTTTTACTTAATATATATTTCACACTAATATTGGAATTTACTTTTCCAAATATCTCGCTTGCCTTTTCCATTTTTTCTCTTAGGTCTTCTCTATCTTTACAAAATACTATGTATTTACCATTTTTCTTTTTTATTCCTTGTTCCATCATATCTGGTATTTCTGGTACTCTACTTACAATGTTGTGTAATTTTTTATATTTTTCTAGTAACATATTCCTTTTTTCTTCATCTTCAACTTTGTTTATTTTTTCTAAATACTCTTCTAATTCTATCTTTAATTCTGAAATTACTCTTACATATCTTGGGGCTTGTAAAACTACTTCTCCTTCTTTTTCTCCACTAAGTGCTTCTGTTAAACTCATTACATATACTATTGCATCTTCAAATTTCTCCGTTGCCATATTTCTTCTATCTGTTCTTTCTGGAGTTGCTGTCATACCTATTATTTCCGTTTCTGGCAAAGCATCTTCTAAAGACTTTACTGCTGGTCCCCATGTTTCTGCTCCAATCCTATGAATCTCATCAAATATAACTATATCAGCTTTTATTTGCCTATCTGACATCTTTTTAGCAATTTGTTGCATTCTTTCTAACCTTTGATATGTTATTATTTTTATCTTTCCTGTTTTTAAACGTTCTTCTCCATTTTCTACATACTCTTTTATATTTTTTTCATGATGATGTATTATTGCTCTGTTTGGAACTACTATTAATACTGTCTTATCTGGATTTTCTTCAATATATTTTAATCCTGGAAATGTCTTTCCTGTTCCTGTTGGAGTTATCCATGCTGCTCTTTTCTTTTCCTTTAAAGACTGTTTCATTCCTTCATATATTTTTTCTTGATGTTTAAATTTTAATTCTACCACTATATTTCTCCTCTACTTTCTAAAATCAATTATTTTTACCCATGAATCTATAGTTATATTAAAAAACTAGCATATAATGGAATTGACTTTATTCCATTTGATTCCCCAAAATTTTTAGTTGACAATCTTATTGCATATTCTGGTTTAAACCTTTTTATATAATAGTTTAAACTTTTTGAACTAGTGTTATCCGAAGCCTTAACTTCTATTGGTATTATAATTCATTATAATTTATTATTATATTTATTCATAAAAAAGATTCTCTCTAATACATATTATAATACTTTTACTGGCTTTTTCAAGTTTTTCGTGATTTTATCACGTTTTTAGTAATTATAAAAAGAGCTCCTTCGGAAAGGAACTCTTTTAGCAGCTATACTAAGTCATCGCCTTCATATAACGTTGTTTCGACCTCTACCACTTCTGTATAATCAATCATGTCTCCTCCTATAAGAAATATAATGTCAATTAGTACAAATGCCATCTCAGTATAGAAAAGATCTCCGCCTAATATAAAGGCACATAAAGCCGCAATTAACAACAGTGGTATAGATGTCTTTGCTGCATTTTTGATATGAAGCTTTTTGGGCATTGGTTTGACATTTGATTTTGTTACTACAAAAACAGCATTTGCTATTTCAGTTACAAATATTGAACCTACAGATACACACATTACCAAGGTATCCCAAGATTTCCATTCATTATAGAAATCTTTAGAATGGTAATACATTGCAAAGTACAGCATTCCCAGCAAAGCTGCTAAAATACTGAGAATACTGAAAAAGTATCTAAAAAAATTTGATACTTTCATAATGACTGCCTCCTTGTCATATTCAACAGATGTTCCCATTTGGGAGTCGGCTCGGTGCACGACTTACAACTATATTATATCACAATTTACATAAAATTTCAATTTTTGGTATATTGGAATTTGAGATGCCTCATATATTTATATTAACATCTTATACTCTTTCTTAATATAATAGATTTTAAGGAGGATATTTTTATATGAATACAAATAAAATTAGAAATTATACATTACTAAGCATAATTTTCACATTTATATTAGGAACATTATTACATTTTACATATGAATGGTCAGGAGAAAATATCATAGTTGCAGCTTTTTCTGCTGTAAACGAAAGTATATGGGAGCATCTGAAGTTATTGTATTTTCCTATGTTACTAACTTTAATAATTGGTTACTTTTATATAGGTAAGTCAACTCCTAATTTCATTTGTTCAAAAGTAATTGGCATACTCTCTTCTATATTGTTCACTATTGCTTTTTTCTATATATATAGTGGAATATTAGGTAAATATATTGCTATCGTTGATATAATTTTATTTTTTGTTGCAACTATTTTGGGAGAATTTCTTTCTTATATACTTATCAAAAATAATTTTAAATGTAATAATAAAATATATCTAACATTATTAATACTTCTTGGAATATGTTTTGTATTTTTTACCTATTCTGCACCTAACATAGGTATTTTTAGAGATCCTATTACAGGGCAAACTGGAATTAAGTATATATAAAATTGAGTTATACATATCAATATAGTTAAATTTTATATTATAACATGTTTTTTTCACTTTACAACGATTAACTATTTATTTTCAAAAAAAGATGCAAATTGTTGCATCAGTTTTCAGCTATTAGTTTTGAATGGTCTAGTATTCTTTGTAATTCAAATTTACTAGCCTTTTTTATTTTTTTAAATGATATATCTGTATAATACACTTTTATTTTCTTTTTACAATCATTTTTATCAATAGTTATTTTTGACTTAAAATGAGGCTGTTGATTATCTATTAATTGAGCCATAGAATCCCAACTTTCAAAATGGCTACTAATTTTGTTTTGCAATAACATTGTTCCTTTTATAAATATTAATGTTTCTTCTTCTACGTCAACTTTTTGAGTTTCTAAACAAACTAAGCTTAAACCACTAAATGTACATATTATATCATCATCTCTAATTTCACATTTTATCAATCTATCATCATACTCAATATTCAATTCAAAATTCTTATATATAATCTTACCAATTAATAAGACTAACAAACAAATTGAAATAACTATTACGATTATTACCATACAGTTTTTAATTTTTTTATTTTTATCTGATTCTTTTGCAATACTTATAATGTTTTCTGTTGCTTTTTCTTTGTATTTGTCTTCATTTAAATATTCTCCACTTAATAATTCATTTACACTAATATCAAGATAATTACATAATTCCAACATAACTGAAGAATCTGGCATACCCTTTCCTGTTTCCCATTTAGAAATTGACTTATTAGACATATTCAATTTTTCTGCTAATTGTGCCTGCGTAAGATTTTTATTTTTTCTACATTCAGCTATAAATTTTCCTATTTTTTCTTGATTCATATTTTTTCCTCCTTTAATTATAATCTGTACTTAATATAACTAAAAGGAGTAACAAAATAAAGTTATTATAGGTAGATTCTCCTTTTTTTATATCTACTAATAGTAGAATCTCAATAAATTATTTCATCATTTAATTTCTTGTCCCCTTTGAAATCATTTCTCCTTTACTTTTTACTATGACTTCTTAACCAATTAAATAATTTGGTATACCATTTTTTATCTTCTTTTTTCACTAGAGCTTTTTCCTCTTTATTATTTTTCTCATTTGTTGCAAATAGTATTTCTTTCACTTCAACTTTTGGAATATCTGCTTTTCTTTTTTCTTCCAATACTCTTTCTTTGTTTTTTATAATCGCTTTTTCTTCTTCTGTAGCTATGTAATCCGTATACAATACTGATAAAACCTTTTCCGTATCTTCTAAAAGTACTAAATCTTCTATATCATTATTTTCTATATTAAATTGATAATTTTTATCCATTTTTTCTTTTATAGCATTAATTATATTTAATGGAATTTTTTGTCTTAACTCCTCTGACATTTCACTTATTAAATAATATACTTCTGAATATGCTTGTTTAGATATCATAATTATTTTTCCTTTCATTTGTTAATATAAAGTTTATATTAACACCTTAAACTCTATCTTAATATTTCACTTTCAAAAAATCTTTCTTGAAATTCAGTTAATGCCTTTATCTGCTCATTAGTATATGATACATTATCCGGAACAACAATCAATTTATCATCATTTTCATTTAATCTATGTATAATAGCAATACATTTGCCTTCAAAAGTATCTATTGGTTCAAATATTCCTAATACATAACAATCCAACTCTTCTCCATCTCCACTTATTGTATTAGGAACGAAGCCATAATTTACTGGATATATTAAATCATATTTGGGATGTTTTGTTCCTAGTTTTCTATCGATTTGAACTCTAACTTTTTTACCTATATACATTTTTAATAAGTCTTTTATTTGTTCGTCATACTTTTGCTTATATTCTATTATCTCCACATATATCATTCCTTTATTTTTTGATTATAATATAATGTTGCTATCTCGGTTAAATTTAAATTTTCTTTTTCTTTTAATATATTAGCAATTATATCTGGTATTTCCTTGCTTAGTATTAAACATTTTTATTTTTTATATAACTACCTTCAAATTCTCTAGCTAAAATGTCCATTTGAATATCATCATAGTATTTCCCATTTAAGAAATAACTTTCTCTTCTTCTTCCCATTTCTTTAAAGCCAACTTTTTTATAACATGCTATAGCTCTTTCATTAAATGATTTTACATTTAGCATTATATTATTCATATTTAAATAATTAAATCCAAAATCTAATAGTAATCTTAATACTTCTGCTCCATATCCTTTGTTGCGATTTTCTTCTTTTCCTATAAAAATTCCAACTGTTGCAATTCTATTTTTATAGCTAATATTTTCTATTCCGCAATTTCCAATTAATTCATCGTTTTCTGAATTTACAATTGCAAAGCAAAAATTCCCACTTTTTAGCGTGTTTTCAATCCATTCTCTCTCTGTTTCTATTGTCATCAAATTTCCACTACTTCCTACTCCATCTGTCATTTTAAAATCACAAAACCACTCTACATATTTTTCTGCATCCTCTGCATTTACTGGTGATAAATAAACTCTTTCTCCTATTAGTTTTTTAAAATATTTCATATACACTCCTCCTTTTTTTGTGTCTCATCTCAATCCCCAAATTACTATTCTACTTTTCTTATGAAAAATTATAACATACATTTTTTTATTTGCAATCTCAGGAAATTTTAATTGACTTAATATAATTCAATTACAAAAAGGAACACTGCATTGTGTTCCCCCTCTAATATACCCTTTATCTATATTTTACATTTTTTTGCCAATTGCTTCCAGAATAATATACTGCAATAATTTGCACTTCTTTTATTTCTTCGATTATCTTAAAAAAAATCATAAAATTTTTTACATTTATTTTTCTTATATCACTTTTTCCTGTTATTTCATTATCAATTATATTATATATATCAGCTGTCTCTTTTAATTTTGAGATTTGTTCTTTGAAAGCCTTACGATGTTGATTTGCAATTTCTGGTTCTTTTAATTTTTTCTTTATATATGTTATAATTTTTTTAATATCCTCTTTTGCTTCATTTAGGATTTTTACGTCGTATTTATTCATTTTTATGTCACCTCAATTATAACTTATCAATTTCTTCAAAAGCTTCTTCAATCGTAAGCATTTTTGCTTTTCCACTTTCAATTTTTTTAATTCTTTCATTCAATTTTTTCTTTAAATCTTGATTATCTTTTATAATCAATTCTTCAGGCATAGTCTTTTCAATATATTTTGAAGTTAAGTATTCAGCGTAGTTTAATAATTCTTTAGCAACTGAATCTGGAATCAAATCAATTGTGTCATACAATTCTTTTTTGGTCACAGTCACTTCTATGCACCTCCTTATTTTGCAGATACTATATAATTATTTTACTATATTTTTCATATATTATCAACAATTTTACTACAGTTAACTATTTTATTTCCAAATCTCACCATTTATATGTTTTGTTAGAGCCATAATAAAGACATTTTTTGTTCCCATTAATATCTTCATATAAATTTCACCTCTTAAAATAATAAAATATTATAATTTTGAAAATTATAATATTTTATTATTTTGCTTTTTTATTCATAAGATTTCTTTTCAAATTTCTTTGTTGAAGCATTATATTCCAAAGTATAATCCTCTTGATTCAACTTCTTAACCTTTTTCTGCATTTCTTTTGGAAGCTCTATATATCCCATTGCAATCATTTCTACTCCTGGTTTTTGCATACTATCCAATATTTTTTCAATAAAATCAGAATTAAAATATTCTTTATCTGCTTCAAATTCTTGAGTTAAAATACTTATATTACAATCTTCTTCAGAATTAGAATAATTACTTATGCTTGCCATTATATATCTTACTTTACCATCTTTTAAATTCTTATACTTTTCAATTTTTTCTTCAAATTCTTTTTGTATTTCATCTAGCTTTTTATTGATATTCTTATTTTCCTCTTCACTTTTGTAGATTCGAATACTTACAAATAAATTATCTGATGCTCTTCCTACTTTATAGTATCTACAATGCTCAACATCATAAGTATCAGTTAATACCAAATTATTTTTTTCCATTTTATACTTTCCATCAAATAAATTTTCATTGCTTTTATATCTATTATATATTGCTATATACTTATAATAATCAAACATCCTAATAGGTATATGATATCCATTTATGTAAGCAGTAATATAATCTGAAGAAAAAGTAAAATTTATATTTTCTGATGAATTATATGTATACATAATTTTTAAGACTTCATCTTCTATTGCAGAATAATCCACTTTACTCATATCAAGATCTTCAAACATTTCTCCATTTTCTCTAGGAAAACTTTGCACTAATTCTTCATATGCAACTTGATTTAATATATTTTTTATTGGAGCATCTTTAGTAAATAATTCTTCAAAAGCTATATCCTTACCATCTATTAAATTTATATTTAAACCTTGATATTCATAATCCCAATCTTTTGATTCATCTTTATATCCTATTTGTTTTTCTATATCCATTGATAATACATTTTCGAAATTTGCTTCTACTCTAACACTAACGCCTATTTCTCTTATTTTATCATCCTTAACTTCCTTTTGTGTATACATCTCCATTGCTGTATCTTTTATTCTTTTATTAATTTGTTTTTGTAAGTCCTTATCTTTTAAGCCATCAATTTCGATATAATTTACTTCTAGTCTATATTGCACAGTTCCGTCATTAAATTTATCTACTACATTTCCCTCATGGAACTTTTTATCTGTAATCTTTATATCATTTATATTGTACATTTCTTCTCTAGATTTTATTCCATCGCAATATTCCACTTCTTTTTTTATATTATTTTTCTTTTTTTCCTTTTTTACTGTATCTATATTGCTTGTTGCTTCTTCTTTAGGCTCCCCCTCTAGATTGTTCGTATATATAAGGTATCCTGTTGTCCCAACACATATTACCGTGAAAAAAATTAAAAATATTATTGTATTTCTAACTGGATGTTTCTTTTTCTTAATCTCCTCAACTACTTTAAAATCTTCATCATTATTATTTAACTCTGACATAACCAGCCTCCTCAGCTACTTGTTGTCCTCTTTCTGATAGCATAGCTTCTACTAATTTTCTAGTATTACTGTTTTCTGGCTCATCTTTCCTAATAACTATGTAGTATGCAGTTTGTATTGGATAGCTTCCATCTTGGATTGTTTCATTTGTTGGTTTAACACCATTTACACCAAGTAATTTTATTCCTTGTGCAACTTCACTATCTATCTCATTATACATTGTAGTTGCATAATAATAATATGAATATCCTATAGAATTCTTTCCATTATCATAATCAGAAACGACATTGATAATTTCAAGCATTGTCTCAATCATATCTTCCTTAGGAGCTTCCATTAATTTTAATCCCTTCATTACAAGAGAAAGCATACCTGTTTGGCTTCCTGAATTTTCTGGTCTTTGATAAGCTCTAATTTTCTCATCATCGCCACCAACTTCTTTCCAATTTTTAATCTCTCCTGTATATATCTTTTGGATTTGTTCTAAAGTTAAATTGTCTACTTTATTATTTCCATTAACATAGAAAACGAAACCTTCTTTTACAACAGGAATAACTTCTAACTCTACACCCTTTTCTTCAGCTAATTTTAATTCATCTTCTGATGGTTCTGTAACAACTATTAAATCTACATCATCATTAATTAATCTTACATAACCTGGATGAGTATTAGTGTAATCTAAATCCTTCTCATCAACTTCTTCACCTGTAAAATTTTTTATAAAAGCATTTGTTAAAGGTTGTGTAGCAAGAGAAGCATCAACTTTTGGATAATCTTCTAAAGAAAATAAAGGTTCTGTTGAAACTTCTTCTTTTTTAGCTTCTTCTTGTCCATTTGTTCCCTCTTTTTTAGTAAGCTTAAAATACGCAAATACGCATCCCGCAACAATTAGTGCCATTATTAAAATGACTGCTAAAACTTTTAATACTTTTTTCATTAAAAAATCCCCCCTATATTTCATTCAAAAAATATTTTAACATTATGGGAAAAATTTTTCAACAAAAATCGCTTACTATAAAACTTATATATACTTTATTAGCAACCTATGGTGTAATTATATTGGGAAATGATTTTTGTAAATCTTCATCTGTTGGAATATAGTCTGTCATAGTTTTATCTCTAACTAAAATTTTATACGTTAAATTTTTAAATTTTTTTGACTCTAAATAATTTATAGGTCAAATTTCTTGATTTTTTTGACTCTAAATAATTTATAGGTCAAATTTTTTAATTTTTTTGACCTATAAATTTTATTTTAAAAATAAATCTGTATATTCTTGTTTTATTCTTTTAAATTCTTCATATATTTTCTCCTACTTTAATACCCATCACCGCACAACACTCAATGCTCCCGCGTAAAAGGAAACATATCTACTGGTTGTATCTCTTTTATATCATATTTGTCTTCCAAAAGGTGCAAGTCTCTTACTAGAGTTGCAGGATTGCAACTTATATATATTACTTTCTTAGGAGCTACTCTAATTATATTATTTATTGATTTACCATCTAATCCTTTTCTTGGTGGATCTACTATTATTACATCTGGTATTATCTTTTTATTATCAATTAGATCAAATAATAATTCTTCTACATCTCCTGCAAAGAAACTAATATTATCTATATTATTTATTTTGGCATTTTGCTTTGCATCTTTTACTGCCTCTTCTACTATTTCTATTCCATAAACTTGTTTTGCGTGTTTTGCTGCAAATATCCCAATCGTCCCTATTCCACAATATAAATCAAAAACAATTTCATTAGGATTTAATTCTGCTTTTTCTATTGCTATTTTATAAAGCTTTTCTGTTTGTACTGGATTTATTTGATAGAATGACATTGGAGATATTTTAAATTTAAACTCATCTAATTTATCAAATATATATCCATCTCCATATAAAACTACATTCTTACTTCCTAGGATAACATTAGTGTTTTTCTTGTTTATATTTTTTACTATAGTTTTTATATTAGTAAATTTAGTTTTTAATTTATTTACCAAATCATTTTCTTCTTTAAATCCATCTGCATTTAAAACTAAAATACACATGATTTCATTTGTAGCAACACCTACTTTTATAACAATATGCCTAAAAATACCTTTTTGAGTTTTTTCATTATAAACACTGATTTTTTTCTCTTTTATATAATTACATATAAATCTAGCTATTTTTTCTGATATTGGCTTTTGGATTTTACATTCTTCGAAAGGTATAATTTCATGTGTTCTATTTGCAAAAACACCTACTATTGGTTCATTATTTTTATTTATTCCGATTGGATATTGAGCTTTATTTCTATAATTATAAGGATTCTCCATACCTATTGTTTCTCTAACAGTTACTTTTTTATCTAATGTTTTATTTATTAAACTTTGAACCATATTCTGCTTCATTTCTAAAGTTGTTTTATAATTTACATGTCTTAGATTACAACCGCCACACCTTTTATATGTATAACAATCTTCTTTTACTCTTTCTTCCGATTTTTTTAATATTTCTATTATTTTTCCAAATGCATGTGAAGATAAAACCTTAACTATTAAGATTTTTATTTTTTCGCCTTTTATTGCTCCTGGTATAAATATTGTAAAATTATCGATTTTTGCAATACCTTCTCCTTCATAACCATTATCTATTATATCAACTATATACTCTTTATTTTTCTCTACAGGTTTATCCATTAATTACTCCTAATCTTTATACAAACTTCTTAATAAATCAATTTCTCCTTTGTATCCCATTATATCTTCATGAGGTGTTTCTAAGAAAAATGGTAAATTTCTAGTAATTGGATGATTTATTATTTTTTCAAATGCATCTATTCCAATTTCTCCTTGTCCAATTTTTTGATGCCTATCTTTATGGCTTCCCATTGGATTCATGCTGTCATTAATATGAATAGCTTTTAAATATTTTAGGCCTATTATTTTATCAAACTCTTTCAAAACTCCATCAAAATCATTTACCACATCATATCCAGCATCGCTAATATGACATGTATCTAAGCAAACTCCCATCTTTTCTTTTAAGTTTACTCCATCTATAATTTGCTTTAATTCTTCAAACTTACTTCCAACTTCACTACCTTTACCTGCCATTGTTTCTAGAAGTACTGTTGTTGTTTGTTCTTCAGTTAATACTTCATTTAAAACATCAATTATTATTTTTATTCCAACATCTATCCCTTGACCGACATGACTTCCTGGATGAAAGTTATACATATTGTTTGGAACATATTCCATTCTTTTTAAATCATCTGCAAATGTTTCTTTTGCAAATTTTCTTATTCCCTCATCTGCTGAACAAAGATTTAATGTATATGGTGCATGTGCTAGAATTTTGACAAAATTATTTTCTTGCATTAAATCTATTGCTTTTTTTACATCTTCTTCATCAATTTCTTTTGCTTTTCCTCCTCTTGGATTTCTTGTAAAAAATTGAAATGTATTTGCATTAATTGATAAAGATTCTTCTACCATATGAGTAAATCCTTTTGATGCTGACAAATGACAACCTATATTTAACATAATCATATCTCCTCATACTTAATAATAATTGATATAATTATATATTATTTAGTTAAAACATTCAAGAAAAATCTCGCTTTGTATTACCTTATAAAAAAATCCCCCGTTTGGGGGATTTTGGGGGTCACTTCATGAAGAAATACGCCATGAGAGCATATACTGAGTGACCTGACAGAAACAGGTTGTTTTCCTCGTCGAATGGCTTTCCCTGGAGTTGCATCAGGAGTCTACTGTGAACTTCCTGCTCCTCCAGCCACATCATAGCCTCGTCAATCTGTTCCATTTCATCCAGTACCTGGCCTTTAGCGCCATATACATCTGCGATGCAGACGCCATAGTTTTCGTCAGATTTGGATGGATCCAGTAAGGAAGGCCCTTTTACCAGTACTTCAGCATGTACCAGAAGACCTGACTCCTCACGGACTTCGCGAACAGCTGCCTGCTGTTCAGTCTCGCCTTCTTCCAGCAGTCCTGCCGGAATTTCCATGTAGTACTCTCCGGTAGTAGATCTAAACTGTCTAATGAAAGCGATTTTGCCATCTTTACGGCAAATGACTGCCACAGAAGCTTTGCTACGGATTATAGTGTGGGTCAAAACCTTCTCCCCTTCCGAGGTAGAGTATGTGACCCTTACACCCTCCATGCGAGGTGTCCGGAACACTCGTTCCTGTTCTGTTAAGACCAATTTTTTCATATGCATTTTTCCTTTCTTTATGGGCTATTGGTCGTATGCCGGGAATTCCAAGCTCTTACCTGCAAATACCACTTTGGTAAAGCATCATTTATATTATACCATTTTTTATGTAAAATTACAAAAAAAGGGCGATTATTAATCGCCCTTATAATATATATTATTTGCTTTTTTCTGTATTTAAAACTCTATATGTTAAAGCTGCTAAAGCTGAACCAATAAATGGTGCTACAATAAATACCCAAACTTGTTTTAATGCTGTTCCACCTAAGAATATTGCTGGTGCTAAACTTCTTGCAGGGTTTACAGATGTTCCAGTTAATGGAATTCCCATAATATGTACAAAAGTAAGTGTTAATCCTATTACGATTCCTGCAACAGCTGACTTGTTATCATCAGATGTAACTCCTAAAATTGTATAAATAAATACAAATGTAAGAATTACTTCAACTAAAATTGCTCCCATCATATTTATTCCTACTGTTGATGCTTCTCCAAATCCATTTGCTCCAAGTCCTTGTACTGCAACATCTAAGTTACTATTCATCATAATTCCATATAAAATTCCAATTCCACAAATTGCTCCTATAACTTGTGCTATAACATAAAAAACAAAATCTTTTCCACTCATTTTTTTATTCATGAACATTGCTAGTGATACTGCTGGGTTAACATGGCATCCTGAAACATTTCCTATAACATATGCCATTGCAACTATTGATAAACCAAAAGCTAATGCAATTCCAAGTGTTCCAAGTGCTTTTCCTGCTATTGCTGCACTTCCACATCCAAATAGAACAAGCACAGCTGTACCAACTAATTCACATAAATATTTTTTCATCTGAATTCCTCCTTATATTAATATATATAGAAATTATATTAATAATATTTTATTTAGTCAATATTTATTTAATATTTCTAAAAAAGTTTTCAGTCTATCAAATATCAAATTTAAATATAATAAAGAAATAATAAAACTACTCTTGACAATTATAAGTTAAATATGTTATTATAATCATTGTTAAAAATAAATGCGGATGTGGCGGAATTGGCAGACGCGCTGGTCTTAGGAACCAGTGTCAACGACGTGGGGGTTCAAGTCCCTTCATCCGCACCAAAAAGCAGAGATATAATTCATATCTCTGCTTTTTTATTAACTTTAGAGAAAACCCCCAGCTATGCTGGGGGCGTCAAAAAACTTATAGTTTTGCACAGAGTAACAA
>CANQSV010000006.1 GCA_947626605.1 uncultured Clostridia bacterium
GCTGTATTTACTATTATTCTATCAGATGTATTTGCTTCTGTTACTTTAAATGCAACTTTTATATCTCTATAATCTGGATTTCCATCTGTTATTCCTTTTTCTTTGTCGTATGCTTTTAATAAGCTATCTCTTCCTGCTGCTTCTGATACTTCTTTATCTAAGTAGTCTGTTACTATTATATCTGCCTCATTTGCATTATCTGTTTTTACATATTTCTTTCCTGCATATTCATAATCTGCTTCTCCACTTGTTGTTTCTTTATACATTACCCATCTGTATTCTACGTTTGTTGCATGTTCTGGTAAGAATACTATTCCTTCTGGTAAATCATCCATTACTTCACTTGCATATCCATCAGTTGTTCCTTCATTAAAGATTCTTATTGTATAAATTACTGTATTTCCAGATACTACTTCTACTGGCTCTTTTGTGTGTTCATAATTAAAGTCTCTTCCATCTGTTCCTTCTTTTACTACTGGATATCTATTATTTACTGGTGTTCCTTCTACTTCTGTTATGAATTTTCTTAAAGCTAAATCAAATACTTGTATTATTACTTTTTCAAAATCATCATCATCTTCTTGTCCTGGTATATAAGGTTTTCCTGATTCAATTTCATCATCTTTATATCCTGGTAAATTTTCATCTGATGGGATATTTTCATAATCTACTTGTGAATCTCTATCTTTTTCTATATCTGAACCTGTATCATCTGTCATTTTTGTAATAACAGCTATGTTTGTAACTTTTTCACCTGGTTGTAATTTTACATCATTTACAGATTCAAGTACTTTACATCTTATTTGTACATCAATGTAATCTAAAGTATCCATTGTAGCTGGATCAAATGCTCTTAATAATTTTCCATCTTTTCTGTCTTTATATAATGTATCTCCTGCTTTATTATCTTTAGCTGTTATAGGAGTTGATATTATTCTCTTTTCTCCTTCTTTTCTATAGCTCCATTCATATTTCTTATTTAATGAATCATCTGGTAAAAATTCTAACCATTGTGGCAAGTAATCTGTTATTTCAGCAACATATCCATCAACATCACCTTCGTTATATACTCTTATTGTATATGTTACTATATCTCCAACATTTACTGCTACTGGATTTTTTGTATGATTGTATTCTGCTGTTGTTGAAGTTCCATCTTTTAATTTGCTTACATCTACCTTTGGTGCTCTATCATGTTTTGTTTTTACACTTTCACCTTTAGCATTTTTGGTTTCTACTTCTGTTATGTATTTTCTTAATGATAAATCGAAGTTAGCACCTTTTAAAACTAATTTTTCAAAGTCATCATCATCTTGTTCACCTTGATAGAAATAATTAGCATCTGTTAAATCATCTTTATTTGATGAATTTCCCTTATAATTATCCATTTCTCTTGTTACTGTTTCTGTTGGAGTTGTAAGTGGTTCTGAATCTCTATCTAATTTCTCTTGATTTGTAATTACTGTTTGTGTTTCAGCATTATATTCTTCTGTAATTAAAGCAATGTTTGTTAATATTTTATTAGTTGCAGATGCATTTGCTGTTACTTTACATTCTATAACTATTGATTCTGATGATAATTCTCCTTTTCCATCATATTTTTTAAGATTATCTTCGCTCTTTTTCTTGAATATTATTCTATCTTTTGGCATTGAACCATCTTCTAGTGTATTAGAAACTTCATAGTCTCCTTCTACAATTCTTACAAACTCTAACCCATCTGGTAAAACATCAACAACTTGTGTTGCTCTACCATCTGCATTTCCTTCATTATATATTGTAATTGTATATGTAATAACATCTCCTGTTTCTATTAATACTGGATCTTTTCTATGTTTATATGTTGCTGTTGTTTCTAAATTTCCATCAACTGTTTTATTTAAATTAGATGTATCTACATCAACTGTTCTTGCATTATTTTCTTTTTGAAGATTTATAATATCTTTTTCATTACCATCTTTATCTGTAACTTTAGTAATTACTTTTCTTAAAGCTAAGTCAAATGTATTTAATTTAACTGTTTTATTGTAATCTTCTGGTTTGTTATCTATAAATAAAACTGGTTGCTCACTTAGAGCGTTTTCTCCTAATAATAATGTAACTAATCTATTATTACTTTTTGCATTAAATTTTACTGTTAAGTTTGAAATTTGATCCTTTGGTACTTTAAGATAGAATTGATATTTTCCATTCTCTTCTCCAATTACTTCTTTTATACTTTCAACTTCTTTTTTATCTTTATTTAATATTGTATAATCTTTTGCTGATATTTCTGTATTTAATGTAAAATCTCCTTTAACAATTCTTTCTATTTCATAAGGTCCTACAATATAATCTTCTCCATCTAATTCAGTTTTTAATACTGTATCATTTACTTGTACTGGGATTTTTCTAGCATAATCTGCATCTTCATATTTTACTTTATCAAAATATTTTTTTGTTTCTTCTTTTTTTATTTGCTCTATAAGCCATTTGTAATATATTGCTGCATTTGTTTGATAACTTTCACCTTGTTTATATGTAGTAGTTTGTGACCCTTTACCTACGGCAACTGTTTGTCCATAAGTTGTTTTAAGTAATTTGTTATTATATGGCGATTTATCTTGATTTTCTCCATTAGATAAACTACTTTCGTCAATATAGTATAAATCTGGTAGAATTTCACGGTGATATTCATTCTTCTCTCCATTATCATCATGAATTATATACCAAAAAGCTAATTGTTGAACTGCTTCCATAACATCATCTGAAATAAGGCACTCTGAATTGAAAATTTTATCTATTTCTTCATTTGAAAGGTCTTCTGTTATTTCTTCATCAATAGCATTTTTTTCTTTTAAACCTGATAATACTTGTCTTTTTACTTCTGTTGTATACTTTTTAAGAGCTTCACTACCTATAACACCAGCTCTTTCTAGTAATGCTATTTTATCTTCCACAGAATCTTGACCTGGTACATACATATTATCTGCCAACCATAATACTTGACTGTATTTAGAATCATTTGAACTCTCTGCAATTATTAACTTTTCTTCCTTTTTGTCTGACCCTTCTTTATCTTTATCTTTTTTATCTTTATAATTTTCATTAACTTTATTGATTTCTGCTTTATCTGATACTAGTTTCATATCAAAAGCTTTATTATATGTTACAGCTTTTGGTAGTTCAGTGCTATTTGTAATTGAAAAACCCAATCCCTGTTGTAAACAATATAAAGGTCTTTCCTCTTCAGTATTGTTATTTACACCAACTAAATTTATAATTTCTAGATATGCACCATTATTGCCCTCATTGCCATTGGATGCATTTTTAGACATTGCTAAACCTATTCCTGAATTTTGTCTTAGTTTAGCAATTTTAATTTGATAACTCACATTAGTTACTGCTACTGATTGAACTGCCCAAGCAATAATTCCAATTATAAGTGCTAAGCATATTATAACTAAGCTTATTCTTAATTTTTTTGATTTCATATTGTACCACCTTTTACTTTTTATTATAATTCTTCTATATTATATTTTACATGTTTTAAAATTTAAGTCAATACTGAAATTTCGCTTTCCGTATGTTTTTTTCCAAATTTTCTCTTTTTTTATAAAAATTCAAATTAACTTATACGTAAATTCCGCTACTTTTCAGCATATGTTACAATTATATAATATTTTTGTTACTTTTTCAATATTTTTCCGCATTTTTTCTTATCTTTCCTAAAAAACAAGAACGGGCGACCGATGGTCGCCCTACATGTGCAATATATTCGCATTGCAATTATTATTCTACTACTTCTACTGTTAAATATCTACTTCCCCATTGTAATGCAGCTGAATGTGAGTCCATATAAATATCTATTCTGTTTCCTTTTATTGCTCCGCCTCTATCTTCTACTACATATACATTATTTCCAATTTTAAGTTTTGTTCCAAATGCAAAGTTTGATGGTGCTGCAACTGTACGCCCTGCTGTTGCTTTTTTTCCTGATGCTGTAATACCTGTAGCTTTACCACAACATTTTGAACATGCACAATATGCTGTTACTTTATATGTTCCCATTTTAGAAATTGTTTTTCCTGCTTTTAATCTTTCACCTGCAGTAGTAGTTTTTCTAGCAGTTGTTTTTGTTTGTACTTGTACAATTTTATCTACAGGTTCTCTAACAATTTCTTCGCTTATTTTTATTTTTTCTATTTCTATATCATTTTGATATTTTACTTTGTAACTAATCTTTTTTAGTCCATCTTTTCCTTCTTGAATAACTTTGTTTGTAGTATCTTTTGAACTATTTGAAACATCTTTAGTTATAGTTTCGTATGGTATAACTACTTCTTCCACAACTATTTTTTCTACTATTGATGTATAATTACTTAATACTTGATCCATTGAAACTTCTGAATCTTCTTCTGCTAATTCGATAGCACTTGTTGGTTGTCCAGCATCAGTTTTTGATATTGTAATAACTTCGTTATTAGAAATTACTGTTTCTAAATCTGGTGTAACTTTTTCATCAGGTAATACAACTATATGATTTTCTTTTAGTATTTCTGATACTTTTTCTTTAGTAGTTACAACATCTAATTCATAGTTGTTTGATAAAATTATTTTTGTATTTTTTATTTCAACATTTGTGGCTTTTGTAACAACATTAAAAGCAAATATTAGCACTATACATATTAATACTATTTTTAGTACTGATATCGATGCTTTTTCATCTCTATTCATAAAAAACTTATCCTCCTTTAAGCGATACATACATTATAACCTTAATTTATAATCTTGTCAAATTTTGTTTTTATAATAAAGTCGACTTACTATATACTATTCTGCATGTCCTAAAAAAATTACAAAATTTACTTAAATTATTTTATATACTGTTTAATTGCTAATTTTAAATACTTTTTTAGCATTTTCAAATGTTAATTTTGCAAATTCTTCTAGAGGAATATTTTTAATTTGTGCAACTTTTTGTGCAATATATTTTACCTTAGTAGAATCATTTCTTTGCCCTCTGAATGGTTCTGGTGGTAAATATGGGCTATCCGTTTCTATTAAGATTTTATCTTCTGGAACCATTTTAACTATTTCTTCCGCATTTTTTGCATTTTTATATGTAACTGGTCCTGCAAAGGATATATAAAAATTCAATTTTAATCCCTCTTTTACAAGTTCTCTATTAAAAGGGCAACAATGCAATATACTTGGTTCAGTTGGGCTTATCTCTTTGCTTAATATATCTATCATATCTTGAATACAATCTCTTGTGTGTATTATTATTGGTAATTTTTGCTCGTTTGCAAGTTCTATTTGTTTTTTAAAAGCATATTTTTGTAAATCTTTATTATCTTGAACCCAATGATAATCAAGACCTATTTCTCCTATTGCTACAACTTTTTCATTTTTTGTTAAATCCTTTATTTTACAAATTTGCTCATCTATTTTTTCTGTACTATTCTCAATATCGCTAGGATGTATCCCAACCGAACAATATACACCATCATTTTTATTTGCTAACTCTATTGCTCTTTCGGATGATTCTATATTAAATCCAGGTATTACAATACTTCCAATTTCATTTTGCTTAAGCTCTTTTAGCATTTTTTCTGCTTCTTGTTTAAATTTTTCATCATTATAATGTGTATGTGTATCAAAAAATTCCATTTTCCCTCCATATATTTTATTTGTCAAAAATAATTACTACCATTGCTGTGGCATAACTCTTGCAATGTGACATACTAATATCCATGCTTTTTATTCCTTTTATATTGTAATCTAAAAATTGTATTTCTGGTTTTCCTTTTTCATTATTTGTAACTTCTATGTTTTTCCAACCTATTGGATAGCTATCTTCTATAGCATTTGATATAGCTTTAAAAACTGCTTCTTTTGCAGAAAATCTAGCAGCATAATGTTGATATTTCATTTGTTTTTTGCTTTCGCAATATTCTATTTCTTTTTTAGTAAAAATTTTATTTATAAATTTATCACCTAATTTTTCAATAGCATTTTTTATTCTATTAATTTCTACAATATCAGTTCCGCAAGCTATTTTCATTTTCTGTAATATTCCTTTCCTATACTCCTTTTTTTACTTTTATCTTTTGATGAGTATGGAACGGTACTTCTACCGTTCCATTTTTATTAAAAAATATTATCATTTAAAACTAATTATCATTAAATAATTTATAACATTAATTGTTATAGTTCCACAAAGTGCAAATATTAATATTCTACTCATTCCGTTAGTTTTCTCAAGGTTTGCTTGTCTATATTTTATTTCATACATATTTTTTAAATCTTTGTATAAATAGCTTAGCCCTAATACTTCTCTCCATTTTCTATAAAGCTCTGAACCTAGTTCATTATGAGTAATTTCTTTTATCCATAAACTTTTTGTAAATTCTAATAAGTCTTTACTTATTTCTATTATATTATCATTTTCTTTAAATTCTTTTATTAGTTGTTTTAGTCTTAATCTTTGATATAAAGCTATAATATAAGTGTATATAAGTTGATTTTCGTACATATATGGTATCATAGTAAAATTATCTGTTTCAACTCCAGAATTTAGTAAAGCTGTTCCAGTTTGAGTAATACCTATTTTAGTGTATTGCCATTTTGATGCTGTTATTAAAGTGTTTTCTTCCAATGTTGATGAATATGCACTTGGTAATATATTTGAAAATTTATAAAATTCATTTTTTATATCATCAAAACTTTTATTAGAATTCCAGCATTCTTGTTCTAGACATGTGTATGAATACGTTAAAAATCTATTTGTATCGACATCTATTGATTGAACATCTTCTGAATTTTCTGTTATTTCATCAATAATATCAGATAGCATTTTTATATCATCTAAACTATCTGTTTGAATTTTTATATCTTCATCAGCATTTTCTTTATTAAGTTTTGAATTTATGTCTCTAAACTTATAGTTAAAATCTAAAACGTCTGAAAAACTATTACTATTTTCAATTTTAGTTTTTATTAATATGAAGCAAATTCCACTATCAAAACATAAAATTTCTATTTTTTCTATTTTAAAGAATATTCCATCTTCCATTCCAGCTTTACCTTGAACATCATTTCCTAAATCATATTCAAACATAGTACACATACCTTGTGATAAAATTTTTGCCTTCATTATTTCATCATATTCTTTAAATTTTTTTAGTTGAAGTTTACTATATTCTAGGCTCGGAAATACTACTCTTCTGATTGTAGGATTGAAATATGTATATACTTCTGAATCTCGTTCCTTTTCAAATAGTTTAACTTTACATTTTTTATTTTTTAGCAGTTTTAAAATGTATCTATTGTATTTTTTCTTATCCACCATATATGGATATATAAAATATGAGTATTGATCTTTCGTCTTTAGTTCCATTTTTTACACCATCCTAAATTGATCTTTTTATATATCAGTATAATAATATGCATTTAAATCTTCGCTAATATGCCACTTTCCAATGAAGTTTTCATATACATTAAATTTTAGAGTATATTTTGGTTCTACTATTATTTTTCCATTTTTATCTAGGCTACCCCATAATCCATCCTTGTTTACTGCCACAAATCCATATGCGTTTTGTTCTCTTGCATCATCATAAATGTAATCCACAACCACATTTCCTGCTTTATCAACAAATCCATATTTATTGTCTTTTTTACTTAAGAACAAATTATTGTCTGTTAATACTTCTTTTGATTCTTTTTCTTCAAACTTAAAGTTGTAATATTTATATTCTCCATTTACTCTTATTCTAAAATATCCCTTTTCAAGATTTACTTCACTAATATAGCCTTTAACTTGTTCTTTGAAATTTGAATCAATTATTATTGTATTTGATTCTTCTTTTTTCTCAGCTTCAAAAAAATTTGCTACACTTCTATATGAAATATTTTCATAGTTAAACTTTAACATTTCTTTGCCATCAGTATCTATTATTCCATATTTACCATCTTTTTTTGCTATGTAATAATTTGAAAATGTATATTCTAAATCCTGATATTTTGCAGGAACTATCTCTTTTCCGCTAGTATTTTTTATTCCGTATTTGCCATCTTCTTTTACAATTATTCTTTCATCATCAATTGATTTTATTGAATCAAAATCTTTTAAAACTGTCTCCCCAGATTTCTTTATAAGCTTATATTTCCCTTTTTCTTGTACTATGTACATATTGTTTCCATACACTTGAGATATGTCATCATATTTATTTTCTAATACCTGGTTTCCTGTAAAATCAATTACGCCATATTTGTTTTTTTCATTTATAACTATATATCCATTTTGATAATTATCTCCAATAGACTTAATTTCTTTGTATGTTGGCTCTATTATTATTTTGCCTTTAGCATCTACAATTCCTTGCTTATTGTCTTTTTTTATTATAAAACTATTTTCTATCTTTTTAAGAGCTTCTATGCCATCATAATCACAATTTAAAATTACTTTTCCTTCATAATCTATTAAACCATATTTATTGTCTTTTTCTACCAATAATATATTGTCATCAAAGAATATATTATTGCTTTCATCATAGTTATATATTGGCTCTATCTTTGTATATCCTGAAATTATTTCTTTATTATTTGCATTTAATACTTTAGTTTTATATGTGTTTTTATTATAATTAACATCATATGTACAAATAAAAACGTCTTTTTCATCATTTGGAATAATTATATATTCTTCATATGTTGGCTCGATTATTATATCTCCATTATTATCGATTACTCCCCATTTTTTATTTGTATATACTGGGAAATAATATTTTTTACTAAAAGCTTCATTCGTTTTTTCTTTTTTTATTAATTTATTTAAAGCTATAACAAACATAATTATTACTAGTATTGCAACAATTACTGCTATTACCTTTTTTATATTTAATTTTGGCTCTTCGTAATATCTTTTACCTCTATCCATAAGTCCTCCACCTGTAAAAGCTAATATTTTTTTATACTATATCACAAATATAAAAACTTGTCGATATTTTTCATTTAAATTTCAAACTTGCGTAATATTATTTTTCTTTACTTTTGTTTTTTATGGTGTTATACTTTGAAAAAGAAAGGATAAATGATATATGAACATTTTTGAAAAAGATTTAAAAATTAGATATTGGGAAATTGATTCTACTAATAGATTAACTTCGAAGGGATTTCTTAAATACTTACAAGATGTTGCTAATGACCATTCTGAAAAAATAGGATATGGTTTTGAAAATATTTCTAGCACTAATCTATCATGGGTTATTCTTAATTGGAAAATACAAATTTTAAGAAGACCTGTTATATCTGAAGTTTTGCATGTAAAAACTTGGGCACGAATAATCTCAAAAGCATCTTCTTATCGTGATTTTGAAGTATACGATTCTAATAATAATTTAATTTGTATAGCTTCCTCAAAATGGGCTTTAACCAATTATACAACACATGCTTTAGAAAAAATTTCTTCAGAAATGCACGATGCCTACGGAACACTAGATAAAAGTGTATTTGAAATTAATATTGATGAAAAAATGCAAGAACCAGAAAATTCTTCTTTAACTTTCGAATATGATATTCAAAGAAGAGATATAGATTTAAATAGTCATGTAAATAATCTTTGTTATTTAGATTTTGCTTATGAATCTTTACCTTTAGATGTTTATTCTAAACTTGATAATAATACAATAGAAATACTTTATAAAAAACAACTTAGATATCCTAATAGAATAAAATGTTTTTATTCTAATTCTGATGGAAAACATATTGTAACAATAAAAAGTGATGATTTAACAACAACTCATGCTATTATATCTATTTATTAAAAAACACTTTAGGTACACCCAAAATGTTTCGCAAAATCCTAACATTTTATGGTGTATTTTTTTATATTTATTTAAACACAAATATAATTTTTTATTTTATTATATTTAGCTTCTCCAATTCCAGATACATTTTTTATTTCATCTATACTTTTAAATTTTCCATTCTCCTGTCTATATGAAATAATACTACTTGCTGTTGATGGTCCAATTCCTGATAATTCTTCTAATTGTGTTTGAGTTGCTGTATTTATATTTACCATTCCTTTTTCGTTTGCCACTTCTCCTTCATTTATTCCATTACTTACTATTTCAAATTCATCTTTATCGTTTATACTTGGAATATATATTTTTTGTCCATCTGTTATGCTATACGCCAAATTAACTTTTTTTAAATCTGCATCTTTTGTTAGTCCTCCCGCTTCTTCTATTGCATCAATTATTCTTGAATTTTCTTTTATTTTAATGACACCTTCTTTTTTAACAGCTCCGAGCCACATGGATTGTTAATAGTTTTTCTTCTTTTAATTCGTTGTTTTCTATATTATTATTTAATTCATTATTTTCTGAATAATTATTATTTTCTATATTATTGAAAAAATTTTCTTCATCTGTTATAGTTTTATCATTTGTTACATATAAATTAAAAACAACTATTATTAATATTGCACAACATATACCTACAATACAAAATATAAAATTTCTTTTTTCACCAAAAACCTTCATTATTCTACCTCCGTATGTTGATTTTTTTTGTAATTTAATATATAGTATAACTAATTTTATTTTTAGGAGACCAAAACAAATGATTAAGAAAAAATTTTTATTAATAATTATACTAGCAATACTAATATTAAATATTTTTGGCTTAAACAATGTTTATGCAGCCGCTGATTCTTCATCTTTACAAACTTACTGTCCAAATATTATATTAGTTGAAAGAAGTACAGGAAAAATTTTATATGAGAAAAAAGCTTATGATAGAATTTATATGGCATCCACAACAAAAATATTAACTGCCATTTTAGTTTTAGAAAATTGTGATTTAAATGAAAAAGCTACAGTTAGCAATAATGCAATAATGAGTGTTCCTTCGGATTATACAACAGCCGGCTTAAAAGAAGGTGAACAATTTACTGTTTACGAATTATTACATGCTTTATTAATTCCTTCTGCTAATGATGCTGCAAATGTACTTGCAGAGCATGTTTCTGGTTCTATAGAAGAATTTGCTAAATTAATGAATCAAAAAGCAAAAGAAATTGGATGTACCGGTTCGAACTTCTTAAACCCTAGCGGATTGCATCAAGAAGATCATTATTCAACAGCTTATGACTTATACTTATTAGCAGATTATGCTCTTAAATTTGATACTTTTAGGGAAATTGTGAAGAAACCTGAATATACTCTTCCTGCAACAGACATATATAAAAAAGAGGATAGATATTTTGTATCAACAAATTCTATGATTAGAAAGAGTATGAAATCTTATTATTGTGATTATATTACTGGAGTAAAAACTGGCTTTACAGATAATTCAAAAGATTGCATTGTAGCCAGTGCAGAAAAAAATGGTATAGAATACATTGCTGTAGTTCTTGGTGGTGGATACACAAAAGAGGGTCTAAGAGAAAAATATTTAGACTGTAAAACATTATTTAATTTTGCCTTTGATAATTATACAATAGAAACTATATCAAATCAAGGGGATATTTGTACTCAAGCAACAATTGGCAATGCTACTAAGGAAACAAAAAATTTAGATATTGTTTATGAATCTGATATTTCAGCTTTTATAGATAAAAGCATTTCTATATCCGACTTAGAACCTAAAATAGATATAAATGAAACTTTAAAAGCTCCTATAAAAAAAGGAGATGTTCTTGGTACTATAACATATGATATAGATGGTGAAACATATTCTTCTAATTTAGTTGCTAACTCAGATGTAGAAAAAGTTTCTTATGTTCTTATTATTGTAAGAATTATATTAATTCCCATTATTTTGGTATTATTTTGTATCCTTTTAGCATTTATGAAAAAGAAAGTAACAAGAGCTGTTAGCAGAAAAAATTATAGATTATAAAAACGGGCGTTGATGCTGAGGCTGTTAAGGCTTTGCCTATCGTAGGGGCTGGCGTCCGCCACTGCATACTGAGGCTGTAACAGGCAAAGCCTTAACAGCCTCAGCATCAACAGCCCGTAAAAATTTTAACAGTAGAGATGTTATTTCATACAAATATTATTATTATCATAATTTTAATTTTGCATTGATTTAACATCTCTACTGTTTTTTGTTGTCCGGGTCGTCGAGGACGCCGACCCCTACAGATGTGCAATGTTTTCACATTGCAATGAATATTTAATAATGAATAATATATAATGTATAATTTTAGAAAAAAATTGCTTTGCAATTTTTTTACATTAATTATTAATTATTCATCATTCATTATTCATTAAATTAACATCTCTACACATACATATTATAAATTCTCTTTAGATTCTTTTTTGTTACAGTCTTTTTTATTCCATTTTTCTCAACCTGTCTATAAACTTCTAACATAACATTTTCTATTTTATCATTTAAATACTCTCTATCTCTTCTTCTATTAAAATATTTTAGAGGTTCACTTTGATTCCAGTCTTTTCCCATATATACTAATCCCGCTGCTAATGTATCGCAAACCATCTCTACTGTATATTTGTATGGAATTACTGGTGTTTTATCTGGTGCTGTAAAATCTACCCAATATTCAAAATGATGTTTATTCCTTCCTTTATGATGTAACCATGCTTTAGAATAACCTATTTCGTTCTTACACATTATAATAGGACTTCTTTTTCCATTATAGTATTTTACACCTTCCCAAAATTCTGTTGGAGAATATTTAGATAAATCATGCAACAAACCTCTTATAGGAATTCCTGCTCTTATACTTAATTTAAATACCACCCATTTATGTTTAGTTATTGTACATAAGTGTCCCCAAAAATTCTTCCATTTCATTTTTTCTCTTGCTCCCATTATGTCTTTTATTCTATTATTATCTCTTCACTGCCATCTTCTTTTTCTTTTACAAAAGCATATTTTTTTACCATTACAGCATTTTCATATTCTTCTCTTTCAACTTCTTTTACTATGTTAGCGATTCTCAATTGAGGTGCTTCTATTTGTGATGCTGAAATTATACATTTTTTATTTCCTTTTGCACCTGCATGTGCTAATCCTCTTAAAGTTCCTACTACTACAATATTATCTCCAGCTATTATCTCTGCACCTGCATTAACATCTCCTAATATTACTAAGCTACCTTCATATTCTAATTTCATTCCAGATCTTATAGAACCTTTATGAAATTTAGTATCAGATGTTTCTAATTCTGTTGTAAAGGTATTTTTAATTTCATGTAGCCCTAAGGCTTTTGGACTATCAAAATTAATTTTTGCTTGAATGTTTTTGTGTATCAATTCTTCCACTTCTGCCATTTCTTTTATTCTTAATATTTTTCCTGCAAATCTTATTGGAAGCTTTTCATCTTCAAAAATATCTTTTAATTTATTCATTTTTTTCTTCAATGATTCCATTAATTCTACATGTGTTGCTTTCTCATCTACTTTTATTTTTATTTCTTTTGCTCCTACTGTTATAATTGTGCAATTTCTCATTACTCTTCCTCTTTCTTACAACTAATTATTTTATCTTTGTATTTCTACGCTTGGCATTGCTGTTACATCCTCTTTTATATCTGTTGCATTCATTCCAAAATATTGTGCAATAACTTGTCTTGCAACTGTTCCTGTTGCTCCTCCTGTTGCTCCATCTTCTATTAAAACTGCTACAGCAATTTCTGGTGATTTATATGGTGCGAACCCAACAAACCATCCATTCGTTACATCTCCAGCCTGTGCAGAACCTGTTTTTCCTGCTACAGTTATATTAAATCCTTTAAACACTGAATACGCTGTACCGCTTCCAGATGTTGTAACAAGTTTCATTCCTGAACGAATTGTGTCTAAATTTTCTTTAGAAATTTTTAAATCTTCTGTTTTATCATCTGGTAAATTTAATCTTTTTTTAACATATTTTTTTATTTCATCTTTTTTGACTTCTGAACCATCTGTATTAATTATTGATTTTACTATCGTTGGATCTACTTTTTTTCCTCCATTAGCAATCATCGCAACATATTTTGCCATTTGTATTGGCGAAAAATTATTATAACTTTGACCTATTGCTGCAGATAAAGTACTTCCATCTGACCATTGTTCACCATCTTTTTCTGCTTCAGCTCTACTCGCAACTGTTCCCGCAGTTTCACTTGGTAATTCTACTCCTGTTTTTGAACCTAATCCAAAATATCTAGCATATTTTTCCAAATTATCAATTCCGACTCTATTTCCCATTTCATAGAAGAAATAGTTACATGAACGTTCTAATGCATGTTCCATATTTAAGTAACCATGTCCAGTTTTATTCATAGTATATATCCAACATACTGGATTATGTGCTTTATGGTAGATTCCAATATCATTAACAGTATCATATCTATCTACTTTTCCTGTTTCTAAAGCAGCAATACCTGTTACCATTTTAAAAGTAGAACCTGGAGCTGATGATCCTTGTATTGCATTGTTAAATAGTTTGTTCCCTTCACTAACATCTTTCCAGTCTTTATTATCTAATACCCCAACAAAAATGTTAGGATCATAATCTGGGTAACTTGCCATAGCTAATATTTCTCCCGTTTTTACATCCATAACTACAACTGCACCCCAGTTAGATTTATATTTTGTTTTGTTATATTCTCCTTTTTTAAGTCCTATTATAGCTTTTTCTAAAGCATCCTCTGCAACTTTTTGAAGATTTGCATCTATTGTAAGTGCAACATTTGCACCTCCTGTTGCTTCCTCTACTATATATTCGTCATTAACAGTTCCATCAACTGCCATATCTATTTGTTTTACTCCGTCTGTTCCTTTTAAGTATTTTTCAAAAGTATATTCTATGCCTGTTCTTCCTACATAATCACTTATTAAATATCCTTGATCTTTATTAGCTTTATATTCTTCTTCTCCTATTTTTCCTATATATCCAACTATGTGAGATGCTAAATTTTTATTTGGATATTCTCTTATAGCACTTAAAGTTACATTGATTCCTGGAAAATCTGAACTTCTTTCCCTAAAAGTAACAGCTGTATCTCTTTTTATATCATCTGCTAATTTTATTGATTTTGTTGAACTATATCCTTCTGTTTCTATTCTATATCTTACTGTTAGAATTTTTCTTATATCTTCTATATACTCATTATCAATCTTATATTTTTCTTGGAATATGTAAAAACAATCTTCTGCTGATGTATTCACATCAATCTCATATTTTTGCTTCCAAGCAATTTCTGCTTCTTTATTTGAAAAAGTAAATTTAAAAGGATTTATACTTATAGGAAATGTATCATCATATTTTTCTCCTTTTTCATCTAAAACCGTTATTATTCTTAATATTGTATCATTTAAAGTTTTATTATCAGCTTTACTTTTATAAAACTCTAATCCAAATCCCATATGTGTTCCTGCTAAAACGTTCCCAGATCTATCTGTAATATTTCCTCTTGCTGCTTTTAATGATGTTTCTCTGGAAAGTCTTGTATTTGATGTTTCTCTATATTCAGCTCCACTTATTATTTGAAGGCTAAATAATCTTATTAAAAAAATTATTCCTATTACATATATAAGTACAGTCATAACATTATATCTTATATTTATGTTTGGTTCTTTATTTCCCATTTTTCGCCTTCTTTCAATAATAGTTTAAAAATATCTCGTAAGCACTTGCGTAGATTTGTACATATTTTCTAGCATATATCCTACTTTTTTTAGTAGTGGATATAAAATAATTATAAGCATCATATTGAAAAACATTTCTATAATTACTATTCTTATGAAATTTAATATATCTATTCTGTAGCTTAACAATATAGCATTTAATAAATATGAACCTAATTCAAAAATAAGTGTTGCTCCTACTGCCATTAGCATTATTGTTATTCTACTATCTTTAGAAAAGTTTTTATCAAAATATCCTCCTAAAATACCTATTATAGATAACATTATTGCTGATATTCCTATATTTCTTCCCATTGTCATATCTAGAAATATTCCAAATATTATTCCTAAAACTAGTCCATTTCTCTGCCCTGCATATAATCCTAGAAATAATACTAAAATGACGAAAAGATTTGGCTTTACCCCAGATATATTAAACCAACTAAAAAAATTTATTTGCAAAAAATATATTATTAAAAATACTATAAAAGATATTATTCCTACTAGAATATTTTTCAAATTTTATCTCATTCCTTCCATGGTAAAAAGCACTCTTTTAATTATCCCTAATGTGTTATGACTAAAACTGTTTCAACAGTTTCAAAATTTACAGCTGGCTCTATTTCTAGATATCTATCTAGAATATTATTGGTAGATACTATTTTTCGTACAGTTCCTATGTGTATACCTTTTGGATATATTCCTCCCATTCCTGAAGTTTGAACAGTATCACCAGAAATTAATTCTGCATTATTTGGAATGTATGTGGCTTTTAATGTTTTTGAACTTAATACCCCTTTGCAAGATATACTTTCGTTTGAAGTATTAATTTTTGCACTTATATTACTTGCAGAATCTATTATTGTTTGAACTTTTGCAGTAGATTTTGTTACAGAAATGATATGTCCCACCAATCCTTTATCTGCTATAACTGTCATTCCGTTTTCAACACCATCATCAGTTCCAACATTTAAAACGAAAACACTACTATAATTACTTACATCTTTGCTAATTATATATGCAGGTATTGATTTAAACTCTTCATATTTTTCTGTTAAAGATAAATATTCTTTTAAAGTTGTATTTTCTGCTTTTATAATTTCTAATTCTCTTAAACTCTGTTCAAGCTTTGTATTTTCTTCTTGTAATACCTTGTTTTTCTCTTGTATTTCACTTATATTCTCAAAAAAAGAATTATTTCCATTAATTTTATTTTTTATATAAGTTATACCATTTTGAATAGGCATTATGAGGCTATTGCATACATTTTCAATGTATGATAATTTTTCTGTATTAACATTTGTTAAAAAAACTAGTATAATTAGTATAATTGTTGTTATTACAACTCCTAAAATACCTTTTTTCTTTTTATACATTATTTCCCCCTACTTATGTTTATATTACTTCTTTTTTTTATATTTCAATACTGTTCTTAATTTCTCTAAGTCTGCTAAGGCTTTTTGAGTTCCATTTACCACATCTTCTAATGGTTTTTCCGATACACGTACTGTAATTCCAGTTCTTTGATTAATCAAAGAGTCTAAATGCTCTATTAGTGCTCCTCCTCCTGTTAAAACAATTCCTTGTGCCATAAGATCAGATGACAATTCTGGTGGAGTTTTTTCTAGAGTTATCTTTATAACTTCAACTATTTCTGCTAAGGATGCTTCTATTGCAATTCTAACTTCTTCTGAACCAATAATTATTGTTTTAGGCAAGCCATTTTCTAAATCTCTTCCTGTTACTTGTAAAGTTTTTTCAGACATTATTGGAGTCGCACATCCTAATTCTATTTTTATATATTCAGCTGTTTTTAATCCAATTATCATGTTATATTTCTTTTTTATATAATTTATAATATCTTCATTTAAATTGTCTCCTGCGATTCTAATAGAATTACTTAAAACAATTCCACCTAATGAAATTACTGCAACTTCTGTTGTTCCTCCTCCAATATCTACAATTATATTTCCTGTAGGTTCTGCCACATTTATTCCCGCTCCAATAGCTGCTGCCATAGGTTCTTCTATTAGATACACCTCTCTTGCACCTGCTTGGACTACTACTTCTTCTACGGCTCTTTCTTCTACTTCTGTAATTCCACATGGCACTCCTACAATTACTCTTGGTTTTCTAATTTTGTGTCTTTTATATACTTTTTCCATAACTTTATTTAGTAATATTCTTGTAGCTACAAAATCTGCTATAACGCCTCCTTTTAAAGGATTAATAGCACTAATACTTTCTGGGGTTCTTCCTATCATATCTTTTGCTTCGAATCCCATAGCTATTTCGGTATTTGTATTATTTTTTATTGCTACAACAGAAGGTTCATTAAGGATAATTCCCTTTCCTTTTATTGCCACTAAAATATTTGATGTTCCTAGGTCTATACCTATATCATTACTTTTAAAGATTTTGTTTGTACTCATTAAAAACTCCTTTTCTTCTTGTTAAATATACTCTCAAAATAGCCATCTCCTATGACTATATGGTCTAATAATTCTATACCTATTATTTCACATGCATCGTAAATTCTATCAGTAATATTAAAATCTTGTGAGCTAGGTGTAGGATCTCCACTTGGATGATTATGGATTAATATTATCTTCGGAGCTTGCATTTTGATTGCCTCTGTTAAAACCTCTTTAGGGTCAATCATTGCAAAATTTGTTCCTCCGAAAGATACATCTACAATTTTTAATACAATATTTTTAGTATTTAGCATCATTACTTTAGCTATCTCTCTTTTCTCATATTGCATCTCCTCCATTAATAATTCTGCTACATCTTCCGGTTTTTTAATCTTTATTTTTAAAGTATCTATTGGTCTAGACATTCTTTTTGCAATTTCACATGTAGCTTTTAATTGGATGGCTTTTACTCTTCCAATTCCTTTTATCTTTGTTAATTCTTCTACAGACATCTCTTGAAGAAACTTTAAACAATCTTTATTAGATATAGAGCTTGACTTCAAAAGTTTTTGAGCTAAACTTACTGCAGTTTCTTCTTTTGTTCCTGTTTTTATTATTATTGCCAATAATTCAGCGTTAGATAATTTTTCTGCTCCATACATTTCTAATTTTTCGTATGGTCTTTCACACTCGGGAAGTTCTTTCATTTTAATTGACATATTTATATCCTTTCTTGCTCTCCTACTCCCCATTATTAAAAGTAATTAAACTTTTCTATATATGAATATAGCTATTGCCATTCCTATTATACTAGCAATATTTATTTTTATAATTAAGGAAAAAGTTATTTTTAATACGCTTAAGTCCAAATTAACCGGACTTTTAATTCCAAAATCATCACCATATGATAACCACCATAAAAAATCGACTTTAGATGCTATTTCTCCTAAAAGTCCTCCAATAACTAGGCCTGATAGTAAAAACACTAATAATATCCAAAAATTTTTATCTCTTGCTGCCACTATTACTTCACTCTCCTTAATTAGGTTGCTTTTTCCTTTGTTCCGTATACTCACATAAATTACATATGTATTATATATGCTCTGTAAATTTTTTTCAAGTATTAAAGAACAATTACATATGAAAATAACGTCTTTTTCATAATTTTAGAATATATCACATTATTTCTTATTTATCATATAATAATTGTAAGCACTACCATATTTTTATCATTTTAAATCTTACTTAATAGTAGTATAATTAATATATAAGCTAATATATTGTTTTGCGGAGGTTACTCATGAAAATTGAAAAATTAAATGAAAATAAAATTAGAATAATTTTAAATACGACTGATTTACAAGAAAAAAATATAGATTTAAATACTTTTATGACAAACTCTATTGAATCACAAAAAATCTTTTTAGAAATGCTTGATGAAGTCGAAGAAAAAATAGGATTTGTTACTGATAATTATAAGATTATGATAGAAGCTTTAGCTGTTTCAGATGGAGGATTTGTTTTAACAATAACTAGAATTATTCCTGAAACTGAAAAAACAAAACCTAATTTTTATAAGAAAAAACTTCGTATAAAAAGAAGACTTCCAGATTTAAATTTTAAAAGTTCAGTTTACTGTTTTGCAACTTTTGATTTATTTTGTGATTTTTGTAAAAGTTTAAAAAAACTAAATCCTAATTTAATTCTTTACATAGAAAACTTTTCTGAGAATATATCTTTATACTTATATAATAATAAATATTATTTAGTATTGTATAATATTAAAATGATTCCGGAAATGCAATTATCTAAGCACTTCTGCTCTTCTATTGTTGAATTTGCAAATTTTGTAAGTTGTTCTAATATTTTTGAAAAAAAATTGACTGAATATGGTACAAATATAATAAAAAATAATGCCTTAAGTACTTGTTTAAAATATTTTTAATACATATATTAGGTAAAAAAAAACGTAGGAAATGATTAAAAATCATTTCCTATTATTATTGATACATCTACTTTAGATTTTTTGTCTGGCTTATTGCTCAAATTTCCTACTCCAATTGTATCTTTTAATTTATTTAATTTACTATCTGATAAATCCGTTTTATTTATTATCATTGTTTTTTCTGTTTCGTTTGTAGTTTTTGTATTTACAACTGTATATCCTGCTTTTTCTAAAATATTCTTCATTCTATTAAGTTGATTTTTGGTTGGTGCTCCATTAACAAGTTCTACTTTTATTCCATTTGATTTTACTGGTTTAGCATCTTCTATCTCATTTGCATGTATATCTGTATCCACTATACCGTTTTGAGTTGTGTTATTTTTATTAGAATTTTTATCATCTTCTATATCATCATCTTTACCTTTTATTGATAAAAACATCTCATTTATTATTTTTTCTGTTTGCTGTTCATTATGTAGGAAAACCCAAACTCCGTTGCATTTTTCTGATACTCCAGGAAGAGTTGCGGTTTTTAAATCCCCTAGTTTAAAGTCTATAACATAAGGTATATAATCTTTAATAAATTTTACATTTATATTTGTTGTGACATATTTGTTTCCTATGTCTATAAATTCTCTTATTTTCATTACATTTCCTAATTTTATAGTTTGATGTAATACTGCTTTTAGGAATTCTCTTTGAGTTTTCATTCTTCCGTAGTCGTTATCACCATATTCTACTGGATAACTTGTTCCATCATTGTTATGTCTAAATCTAACGACCTGTTCTGATTTATTTCCATCAAGAAGTTGATATCCTTTTTTAAGATGAATGTGTAAATTTTGTTTATTATCATCATAATTCATATCCATTGGGACTTCGAAATTTACACCGCCTATAGTATCAACTAATGATTTTAAACCTGCTGTATCTACTTTTACATAGTAAGGTATTTCGATATTAGTTAGCTTTTCTACTTTTTCTACTAATCCTTCCAACCCTCTACTATTATATATAGAATTTATTTTATCTGATGCTGTTGCAATTGTTTTATTTTCTCCTATAAAAGTATCTCTAGGTATTGAAAGCATTGATGCCTCTTGTGTTTTAGGATCATATGAACACAACATAATTGTGTCTGTCATACCTTGACTTTCACCAACAATTAGCACAAATAACTCATCTAGATTTTCTAGTGTATGTTCATTATGTCCAAGCATTGTAGCTAGGAAGCCTCTCATTCCTCCACCATTTTTTTGCGTTCTATATGCTATAAAACCTACTATTGCAATTATTATTATTAAAATTATTAGTAAAATTATTTTCAGTTTTTTTCTTTTATGTTTTTTCTTTTGTTTTTCTAAAATTTCTCTCAAATCTGTCACTCCCTAATCATTTGTTATTTCATAAGTATTACAAGTATAACAAATATATAAAAAAATAGCAACATGTTTATTACAAAAAAATTAAACCTCTCAAAGACTTTACTTCAAGAGGTTTTTTATATTGTATTGAGCTTTTTTATCCATTTACTAACTTTTAATTATTTTCTTCTTCAGGTTTTTTTTCTGTATTTATAGTTATATTTTTATATATGCTCATTCCGGTTCCTGCAGGAATAAGTTTACCAATAATAACATTTTCTTTTAATCCTATTAATGGGTCTACTTTTCCTTTTATTGCTGCTTCTGTAAGTACTCTTGTTGTTTCTTGGAATGATGCTGCTGACAAGAAACTTTCTGTAGCAAGTGATGCTTTTGTAATTCCAAGTAAAGTTCTTTTTCCTGTTGCTGGTCTTTTTCCTTCTCTTATTGCTTCTTCATTTTTTTCTTCGAATTCATACATGTCTACTAAAGAACCTGGGAATAAGTTTGTATCTCCATTATCGTCTACTCTTACTTTCTTAAGCATTTGTCTACCAATAACTTCGATGTGCTTATCGTTTATATCAACACCTTGGTTTCTATAAACTTTTTGAACTTCTTGTATTAAATATTTATATACTCCTTCAGGTCCATTTATTGCTAAGATTTCATTTGGATTGATTGATCCTTCTGTTAGCGGATCTCCTGCTGCTACTTCGTCTCCATCTTTTACTTTTAATTTTGATCCAAAAGGAATTGTATATGTTTTAGAATTATCTTTTGATGTAACAATAACTTCTTTTTTCTTTTTATCATTTTCTACTTTTACAGTTCCTGCTATTTCAGTTATAATTGCAAGTCCCTTTGGTTTTCTTGCTTCGAATAATTCTTCAACTCTAGGAAGACCTTGGGTAATATCTCCTCCAGCGACACCTCCCATGTGGAAAGTTCTCATTGTAAGCTGTGTACCAGGTTCACCTATTGATTGTGCTGCAATAATACCAACAGCCTCTCCTATTGCAACATCTTCTCTTGTTGCAAGTCCCATACCATAACATTTACTACAAACACCATGTTTTGCTCTACAACCTAGTGCTGAACGAACCTTTACTTCTGTAATTCCTGCTTTTACAATTTTTTCAGCAAGTTTATCATTTATCATTGTATTTGAATCTACTATCACTTCGTTTGTGTTAGGATCTATTACATCATCTACTGGATATCTTCCTTCTAGTCTTTCTTGTAATTTCTCTATTATTTGATTTCCATCTTTTATATCTGAAATTACAATACCATCATGTGTTCCACAATCTTTTTCTCTAACAATTATTTCTTGACTTACATCAACTAATCTTCTTGTTAAATATCCTGAATCGGCTGTTCTTAAGGCTGTATCTGCAAGACCTTTTCTAGCACCATGTGATGAAATGAAATACTCAAGAGCATCTAGTCCTTCCCTAAAACATGCCTTAATTGGTATTTCAACTGCTTTACCTGATGTATTTGCCATAAGACCACGCATACCTGCAATTTGTCTTAATTGGTTCATGTTACCTCTGGCTCCTGATTGTGCCATCATGTATATTGGGTTTAATTCATCAAAGTTTTCTTTCATAGCTTCTGTAACATCATTTGTTACTTTTTCCCATATTTTTATTATTGAAGAATATCTTTCTTCTTCTGTTATTAAACCACGTCTGTATTGTTTAATTATATTATCAACTTGTTCTTCTGCTTGTGCTAATATCTCCTTTTTCTTTTCAGGCACACTAACATCAGCAACACTAACTGTGATAGCTCCTTTTGTTGAATATTTGAAACCTGTTGCTTTAATATAATCTAGTACTTCTGCAGTTTTGCTTAATCCATGTTTTGTAATACATTTTGCAACTATTGTTCCTAAGTTCTTTTTTATAACTGGGAAGTCTATTTCCAAATCAAATGCCTTTTCTGGGTCTGTTCTATCAACAAATCCTATGTCTTGTGGTATTCCTTGATTGTAAATTAGTCTACCAACTGTTGATTGTATAGTTTTTGTTTTTACTTCTCCATCAATTTCTTTATACATTCTTATTTTTACTTTAGCATGTAAACCTACATCACCATTTTGATATGCAAGTAGAGCTTCTTCTGGATCTTTGAAGTACATACCTTCACCATATTCTCCATCAACTTGCATTGTTAAATAATAACTTCCAAGAATCATATCTTGTGTAGGTACTGTAACTGGTTTACCATCTTGTGGTTTTAACAAGTTATTTACTGATAACATTAAGTATCTTGCTTCAGCTTGTGCCTCTGGTGATAATGGAACGTGTACAGCCATTTGGTCACCATCGAAGTCAGCATTGAAAGCTGTACAAACTAATGGGTGAAGTTTTATTGCTCTACCTTCTACTAATATTGGCTCAAAAGCTTGAATACCAAGTCTGTGAAGTGTTGGAGCACGGTTTAACATTACTGGATGATCTTTAATAACTTCTTCTAGTATATCCCATACTTCTGGTCTTAATTTTTCTACCATTCTTTTTGCATTCTTTATATTATGTGCAATTCCACGACCTACTAATTCTTTCATTACAAATGGCTTAAATAGTTCTACTGCCATTTCCTTTGGTAAACCACATTGATATATTTTTAATTCTGGTCCTACAACTATAACTGAACGTCCTGAATAGTCAACACGCTTACCAAGTAAGTTTTGTCTAAATCTTCCTTGTTTTCCTTTTAACATATCTGATAATGATTTTAATGGTCTATTTCCAGCACCTGTTACTGGTCTACCACGTCTACCGTTATCTATTAATGCATCAACAGATTCTTGTAACATTCTTTTTTCGTTTCTTACAATAATTTCTGGAGCTCCTAATTCTAATAATCTCTTTAATCTGTTATTTCTATTTATAACTCTTCTATATAAATCATTTAAATCTGATGTAGCAAATCTACCACCATCTAATTGAACCATTGGTCTTATTTCTGGTGGAATTACAGGAATAACATTCATTATCATCCACTCTGGTTTATTTCCTGATAATTTAAAAGATTCTACTGTATCTAGTCTTTTAATTAATTTAACTTTCTTTTGCTCACTTGCTTTTTCTACTTCTTTTTTTAATTTTGCTGATAATTTCTCTAAATCAATTTCAGCTAATAATTTTCTAATAGCTTCAGCTCCCATTTCTGCTTTGAAGCTACCTTTGCCGTATTTTTCTACAGCTTCAACATATTCTTTTTCTGTTAATACTTGGCACTTTGTTAATCCTGATGTTCCTTTATCTGTTACTATGTATGATGCAAAGTATATAACCTTTTCCAAACTTCTTGGTGATATATCAAGCATTAAAGCTACTCTACTTGGTATACCTTTGAAATACCAAATATGTGCAACTGGTGCAGCAAGTTCAATATGTCCCATTCTTTCTCTTCTTACTTTTGATTTTGTAACTTCAACACCACATCTATCACAGACAATTCCTTTATATCTTACTCTTTTATATTTACCACAATGACATTCCCAATCTTTTGTTGGTCCAAATATTCTTTCACAGAAAAGACCATCTTTTTCTGGCTTTAACGTTCTATAGTTTATTGTCTCAGGTTTTTTTACTTCTCCCTTTGACCATTCTCTTATTTTTTCATCTGAAGCAAGTCCTATTTTTAATTTATCAAATAATTCTAATTCTTCGTTCACGAAAATTTTCCCTCCTTGAAAATTATTCAATGTTATTATTCACAGCTATTGTTTTAATTTACAGTGGTTATCTAAAATTATAGATATGAACAAAATAACATCTCCATATGTTATTTTGTGTGTGGGCGATTGGTAATCTCCCCTACATAATTTTCTTTTTCTAAATTCTCTTTAATTACCATACACTGCACGAACAATTCCATCGGGTTAGTAATTAAATTTTATTTAGAGATTATTTAATTAATTTTAATTTGATATAACATCTCATGTTTTGCTGTTCGGGTCGTCGATGCTGATTCGTCCAATTTTTTGATGCTTAAGTTTGGAAAAGAATTAGTATATTGCTAGGCAGACGATTTTGAAATCAATGAGGCGTACGCGTGTACGTTGATTTGATTTCAAATGAAGTCTAACGACGCAAGATGCTGATTATTTTCCAAACGGATCTATAACTCGTCGTCATCAATAATCAACTCATCATCATTAAAATTCTCATCAAATTCTTCTTCTATCTCATCATTTTCGTATAATTCATCTGTTGCTAATGCATCTTCAGCTTCTTCACTATATCCTTCTTCTAGTTCATTATTAACTAGAACATCTTCTCCAGTTAAACTATCATTTTTGTCTATATCGAAATCTATTCCTTCCTCTACTTGCTCTTTTAATTCAAGCTCTTTGTCATTTTCAGAATATAATCTTACATCTAGACCTAAACTTTGAAGTTCTTTTATTAAAACCTTAAAGCTTTCTGGCACTCCTGGTTCTGGGATATTTTCGCCTTTAACTATTGCTTCATATGTTTTTACTCTTCCTACAACATCATCTGATTTTACTGTTAATATTTCTTGTAGTGTATGTGCTGCTCCATATGCTTCTAGAGCCCAAACTTCCATTTCTCCAAAACGTTGTCCACCAAATTGAGCTTTACCTCCTAAAGGTTGTTGTGTTACTAGTGAGTATGGTCCTGTTGAACGAGCATGTATTTTATCATCAACTAAGTGGTGAAGTTTAAGCATGTACATAACTCCAACAGTAATTGGTTTATCAAATGGCTCTCCTGTTCTACCATCATAAAGTATAGTTTTTCCATCTGGTGTTCTTCCTGCTTTTTCTAGCAATTCTGTTATTTCATATTCTTTTGCACCATCGAAAACTGGTGTTGCAATTTTCCATCCTAAAGCTTTTGCAGCTGCTCCTAAATGTACTTCCAAAACTTGCCCTAAGTTCATACGAGATGGTACACCTAATGGGTTAAGCACAACATCTACTGGAGTTCCATCTGGCATGAATGGCATATCTTCTTCTGGTAATATTCTTGAAATAACACCTTTGTTACCATGACGTCCAGCCATTTTATCTCCAACAGATATTTTTCTTTTTTGAGCTATATAACATCTTATTACTTGATTTACACCAGGTCCTAATTCATCTGAATTTTCTCTAGTGAATATTTTTATATCTACTATTGTTCCTGCTTCTCCATGTGGTACACGTAAAGATGTATCTCTAACTTCTCTAGCTTTTTCTCCAAATATAGCACGAAGTAATCTTTCTTCTGCTGTTAATTCTGTTTCTCCCTTTGGAGTAACTTTACCAACTAATATGTCTCCAGGTCTTACTTCTGCACCTATTCTTATAATTCCATTTTCATCTAAGTCTTTTAAGCTGTCTTCTCCAACATTTGGAATATCTCTTGTTATTTCTTCTGGTCCTAATTTTGTATCTCTACATTCACAATCGTATTCTTCAATGTGAATTGATGTATAAACATCTTCTTTTACTAATCTTTCATTTAATAGAATAGCATCCTCGTAGTTATAACCTTCCCAAGTGGTGAAAGCTATTATTACGTTCTTTCCTAAAGCCATTTCACCTTTATCTGTTGAAGGTCCGTCTGCAATAATATCTCCTGCTTTAACTTTTTCTCCTTTAACAACTATAGGTCTTTGGTTAATACATGTTCCACCATTAGTTCTTTTGAACTTACGCAATTTATATGTTTCTATTTCACCTTTATCTGTTTTTAATGTGATTTCATCACCTGTTACCTTTTGGATAACACCATTTGATTTTGCTAATATCATTATTCCAGAGTCTTTTGCTGCTCTATATTCTATACCTGTTCCTACTATTGGTGAATCTGTTATCATCAAAGGCACTGCTTGACGTTGCATGTTTGCACCCATTAACGCACGGTTAGCATCATCATGCTCTAAGAAAGGTATCATTGCTGCTCCTACTGAAACTAATTGTTTTGGTGATACATCTAAGTAATCTACTTTATCAGCTGGAACTTCTGTAACTTCATCTAAGTATCTAACTTTTATCTTTTTATTTGCCAATTTTCCATCTGGTCCTATTGGCTCTTTTGCTTGTGCTATTATGTAGTCATCCTCAACATCTGCTGTCATATATTCAATTTCATCTGTTACAACTCTTGTTACAGGATCTATTTTTCTATATGGTGTTTCAACAAATCCATATTCATTTATTATAGCAAAAGATGAAAGTGCTGATATAAGTCCTATGTTTGGACCTTCTGGAGACTCTATTGGACATAGTCTTCCATAGTGAGTATAGTGAACGTCTCTTACTTCGAATCCTGCTCTTTCTCTAGAAAGACCACCAGGTCCTAAAGCTGATATTCTTCTTTTATGTGTTAATTCTGATAATGGGTTTGTTTGATCCATAAATTGTGACAATTGAGAACTTCCAAAGAATTCTCTAATTGATGATGTTATTGGTTTTGTGTTTATTAAAGTTTGAGGAGTAACAACATCTAAGTCTTGAATTGTCATTCTTTCTCTAACAACTCTTTCTAATCTTGTTAAACCAATTCTAAATTGATTTTGTAATAATTCACCAACACATCTAATACGTCTATTTCCTAAGTGGTCAATATCATCTACTTTACCTAATCCATGTTGTAAATTTAATAGATAGTTAACTGATGCAATCATATCTTCTGTTGTTATATGTTTTGGTAATAATTCTTCTATTCTTTCTTTAATTACTTTCTTTAAGTCTTTAGCATCTGTTGTATCTAATATGCTTTTTAATACTTCATAATTTACATCTTCTTTAATGTTTAAATCACTTAAATCTTCATCTACAAATTTCTTTATATCTACTGTTCCGTTACCAATTATTCTAACTTTTTTATCAGAAACTTTAACATCTACAATATTTATTCCTAAATCTTGTATTTGTCTTGCTACATCTTTTGGTATTGGCATATCTTTTTCAACTAATACTTCTCCTGTTTCAGGATCAATTATATCTGAAAAAGCTATTTGATTTGTTATTCTGTGTGCTAGATTTAATTTTTGATTAAATTTATATCTACCTACTTTTGCTAAATCATATCTTCTTGAATCGAAGAATAATCCATTAAATAAATTTCTAGCAGCATCAACTGTAGGTAATTCTCCTGGTCTTAATTTTTTATAAATTTCTATTAAAGCTTCATCTTGAGTTTTGATTGGATCTTTATTAATTGTTGCAATAATTTTATCTTCTTCTCCAAATAAATCTATTATTTGTTGATCTGTTGCAATTCCTATTGCTCTTAATAAACATGTTACAGGCAATTTTCTAGTTCTATCAACTCTTGCATAGAAAACATCATTTGCATCTGTTTCATATTCTATCCATGCTCCTCTAATTGGCATTACTGTTGATGTAAAAATTTGTTTTCCTGTTTTATCGTAATCTGATGCGTAATAACATCCTGGTGAACGAACTAATTGGCTTACTACAACTCTTTCTGCACCATTGATTACGAAAGTTCCACTATCTGTCATAAGTGGGAAGTCACCTAAATAGATTTCTTGTTCTTTAATTTCACCTGTTTCACGGTTTATTAATCTAACTTTTACATGTAATCTTGTAGAATATGTTGCATCTCTTTCTTTAGATTCTTCTAAAGAATATTTTGTTTTATCCTCCATATAATAGTCGAAAAATTCTAATACAAGATTTCCTGAATAGTCTATTATTGGTGAAATATCTCTTAGGACTTCTCCTAGTCCTTCTTTAATGAACCAATCGTATGAATCTTTTTGGACTTTAATAAGGTTAGGCATTTCTATAGTGTCTCCAACCTTTGCGAACGTTTTACGTACGCATTTTTCGTGTTTGATATCTTTTACCAAACAAATCACCCCTGTCTCTTGAAATAAAATATAGCAGGAATTAAAAAATTTTGAACTAAAATCTTCTTCGTAATGAATTACTTAGAAAATATAGATTTATAAATAATATAAAGAAGTCCTTCTCAAATATATAGTTTTATGTTTTTCTTTAAAGACCTGCTTAACTCTTTATTAAAAAGCTTAAAAGCATATATATTTAATTCCTCTTCTCTATAAATTTACTAAGATTATAAACTTTTTTGCATTTTATGCAGGTAATATTATAACATATTTTTAATTGGCTTGTCAACGATTTTTACTACGGAAATAAGGATTTTTTGAAAATTAACATCTCTATATTTTTTCTTTGCGGGTCGTCGATGCTGAGGCTGTTAAGGCTCTGCCTGTTACAGCGTCAGTATGCCTGCTGGACGCCGACCCCTACATTTTCTATATTTTTGATATTGCATTTATTAACATCTCTACAAAAAAATCGCTTTGAACTTATTTATAAATTCAAAGCGTAATTATTATTTAATCTATTAATTTAAGTAATTTCTTCTTCCATATATCATACGAGAAATGAATACTGTTTTCTTTTCAAAATCTATTGTATATAATACAACATAATTTTTTACTACCATTCTATGATATTCTCTTTTTAATTTATCAACTTTTCCAATTTTCATATATAATTCTGGAGCATTGGCTAAATTTAACACTTGATCCGTTACTTCCTTCATTAATCTTTTAGCCGCATTATCTTCTTTTAGATTATTAGAAATATATTCATAAATTTCAGTCATTTCTTCGATACATTCGTTAGTAAATTCTACTTCAAAAGGTTCATTTCTAGAATCCATACTTTGCTCTTAACTCCTTTATTACTTCAGTTGCTTTTTGTGTTTTACCATTTTCAATATCCTCTTCCGCTTTTAAAAGTTTCTTTACTGTTGTATTATCGAAAATATTATTTCTGTATTCTTCCATGCTCATTATTACTACATTATTTTTACTATTTTTTCCAATTACCATTTCTCCATTTTGATTGATAAAGGTTTCTATTTGTTGTAAACTTGTTACTTGTTGCATTTTCAACCACCTCTCTTTTCATATTATTTATAGTATAACACAAAATTGCCTATTTTTGAATAGTTTTTTTAATTTATAAATTATTTTATAAACTAATAAGGATTTTTCGTAAATTAACATCTCTACCATTTTAATTTTGCGGGTCGTCGGTGCTGAGGCTGTTAAGGCTCTGCCTGTTGTAGGGGCTGGCGTCCTCGACAGCCCGTGCATCATTGAACATATTGTGATGTTATTTTACATCTATACATCGTTTTATTTCTATATTCATAATATTTAATTTTGTATTGTTATAACATCTCTACCATTTTAATTTTGCGGGTCGTCGGTGCTGAGGCTGTTAAGGCTCTGCCTGTTACAGCGTCAGTATGCCTGCTGGACGCCGACCCCTACATTTGTGCAATGCATTCGCATCGCAATTAATAATTAATATTTAATAATTAAAAATGAATAATGTATAATTTAAAATAAAAATTATTCACTATTCATCATTCATTATTCATTAAATTATTTTTACAATTCTCTTCTTCCTTCAAGAGCTTTCATTAATGTGATTTCGTCTGTATATTCTAAGTCTCCTCCTACAGGAATTCCATGTGCTATTCTTGTAACTTTTATGCCTAGTGGTTTTATTAATTTTGATATATACATAGCTGTTGCTTCGCCTTCTACCCTAGGGTTTGTTGCAAGTATTATTTCTTTTATATTTGGATTTTCATTTATTCTATTTAATAATTCTTTTATTTTTATATCTTCTGGTCCTATTCCATTCATCGGAGATATAGAGCCATGTAAAACATGATATGTCCCTTTAAATTCATGAGTTCTTTCCATAGCAATAACATCTCTTACATCTTCTACTACGCAAATTGATGTTGCATCTCTTTTAGCATTTCCACATATAGGACATGGATCAGTATCTGATATATTATAACAAATAGAACAGTATTTTAGATTCTTCTTTGCATTTATAATTGCTGATGTAAACTCATTAATTTCTTCTTGGCTTGCATTTAACATATGAAAAGCCAATCTTATTGCCGTCTTATTTCCTATGCTTGGTAATCTTTCAAAAGCTTCTATTAATTTTTCTACTGAAGGTGAATAGTACGACATATTTTTCACATCCTTTTTCTACATTAATCCAGGTATATTATATTTTCCCATTGCTGAAGCTTGTGCTGCATCTACCTTTCTTAAAGCTTCATTTGTACATGTTAAGATTAAATCTTCTAGCATTTCAGCATCTTCTGGATCAATTACTTCTGGTTTTATTTTTACACTTTTAATTTCTTTATTTCCGCTAACTTTTACTACAATAGCTCCTCCACCTGCTGTTGCTTCAAATTCTTGTACAGATAATTCTTCTTGTGATTTTTCCAAATCTGCTTGCATTTTTTTAGCTTCTTTCATTAATTGGTTGATGTTCATTCCACCAAATCCTCCCATACCGCCTGGGAATCCACCTCTTTTTCCCATTATAAAAACCTCCTTATTTTCTTTATCTTAAATTTTAATTATTATTTATAAATTAACATCTCTACTGTTTTTGTTTGTTCGGGTCGTCGAGGACGCCGACCCCTACATTTTCTCTACATTTACACTTTTGTATTATATAACACCTTGGTCTTTCTTTTTTATTTGACCAAACCTTTCCTTATTTTAATCTATAAAATTAATTGGTATATCTAAATTATCAAGACCATTTTGACTTCCTGATGATGCTGTATTATTGCTTGACTGATTCGTTTTACCTGCTTTTAAATCTATAAGTTTTATTCTCATTGTTTTTCCTGCTGCTAAAGAAACTGCTTTTACTAATTCTTGCATATTTTCTGGCTTTTCTAAAACTGTTTTTCCAAAGCTAGTTAAACCATTTGGAAATTCTATACCAACTGTCATATCATCAATTTCTTTTGCATTTGTATTTATTAAATTTGTATATAGCATAATTTTTCCATCTGCTTTAAATTCATTTACTATTGATGGCCAATTTAAAGTACCATCTCCCTGTGCTGCTATACTTGTTTTTTCAGGCATTTTTCTAGTTATTACATTTTCCGTTTTTCTTGCGATATCCACATTACTTATTGGTTTTACATTGTTTTGTCTTTGTGCTACTGCTCCGCTTCTTATTGCTTGTTCTATTTTAGAAACTCTATCATTTAAATCCTCAATAGAATTTGATGATGTTTCTATGCACAATTTTATAATTCCTGTTTGAAAAACTATTGTTTTTTGAGTTGACCATTTAATGCTATTTTCTAATTCTGATAATTTATAAATTATATTTAATAATCTATCCTTAGAAGCTTTCTCCCCTAGCTTTTCAATACATTCTAATTCGTCCTTATTATATATTTGTAAATTTTTGCTTGTTTTATACACTAATATATCTTTTGTGTATTTTATCAATTCCCATAATAAATTATTTATATCTTTACCTTCTGCTAAGACTTCGTCAATTGTTTTTAAAGCTTCCTCTACATTATAATCTATTATAGCTTCTGTCATTTTACTTACATATGTAAGCTTTGGAATTCCAACTAAATCTTTAACTTTATTTTCATCTATATTAGTATCTCCATCTTGCAAACATCTTTCCAAAATAGATAAAGCATCTCTCATTGCGCCTTCTGCTAACACAGCTATTGTTGTTAAAGCCTCTTGTGTAATTTCTATATTTGACTCTTTACAAACAATTTTTAATCTTTTAATTATATTATCTGTTGATAATTTCTTAAAATCAAATCTTTGACAACGTGATAAAATTGTTGCTGGAATTTTTTGTGGTTCTGTTGTTGCTAATATAAATTTTACATGAGCTGGTGGTTCTTCTAATGTTTTTAGAAGAGCATTAAAAGCTCCTGTTGAAAGCATATGAACCTCATCTATTATATATACTCTATATTTTGCAAGTGTTGGTAAAAAGTTAACTTCTTCTCTTATACTTCTTATATCTTCTACACTATTATTTGATGCAGCATCCATTTCAACAACATCTGTTAGAGAACCTGATAATATTCCCTTACAAATTTCGCATTCATTGCAAGGTTCGCCATCTTTAGGATTTAAGCAATTTACTGCTCTTGCTAATATTTTTGCTGCAGATGTTTTTCCTGTTCCACGTCCACCATTAAATAAATAAGCATGGCCCACTCTTCCTGAATTTATTTGATTTTTAAGTGTTTTTGTTATGTGTTCTTGTCCAACAATTTCACTAAATGTAGTTGGTCTGAATTTTCTGTATAATGCTGTATATTCCAAAGAGTTTTCCCCCTTTACCTTAATTATTCACTATTTATTATTCATTAAATTTATAATAACATCTCTACTGTTAATATTTTTGCGGGTCGTCGAGGACGCCGACCCCTACAAATGCTATAATTCATAATACCATGAGATAACATCTCTACTTTTTTGGGTTCTAATTTTAAATCTTACCTCTCTACGGAAAGTAATTACTCACATAGAGTATCCCATTTATCGCTGCTTCCTTCCAGACCTGACGAGGTTCATGGGGCTCTATTGAAATTACTCTCCGTACAAAGGTAAGATTCTAATTACTTGCCCATTATATTATATATTTGATTTTGTGTCAATCAGAAAAGTTAAAACATACCTGTTTACTTGTTACGATTATTTGACTTTTTCTAACATATTCTTTATAATAGTGGCATTAGCTTAAATTTTTAGGCTCTGTATTTTATGAAAAGGAGGTGTCTCTTTGATGATCATTTTAAAGCTTATCGGAATTGCTATTCTATGCCTTTGGGGAATCGGCGTTTTGTTTGCAATAATTCTCTCTTTCTTTCTTTTTCCTGCTGCTTTGCGGGGCAGACGTGAGCGTCTTCAGAAGGAAAAAATGGCCAATGATTCTCAGACAAGCAAGGAGGCATAAGCCTCCTTGCTTTTTATATTCTCTTAAATACTACATCATCAAAATTTGTTATTTCTATACTTTCTTGACCATTTTTTAATATATTTCCCTCTGGTAATTCTAATGTAATTGTTCCCTTATACTTTTTTTCTGATTTTAACTCTATAGTTATATCAAAAGACACTTTGCATTTTATATCTTCATTTTTTATATTAGCTTTTGCCAATAAAGTTCCATCATGCACTATTGTTTTATCATCATTTGATTGGTATCTATGAAGATTTTTATTAGAAATTCTAAAAATTATCATTCCACCTTGATTTGCAATTTGTAATTTTTCTACATCTGCTTCTGTTTCCCCCGTAAATTCTAGTGCATCTTTTACTTCATATTTTTCATCACATTTAAATGGTGTTGCTGTTTCTATATTTGGCTTATAAACTACTAATTCGCCCTTTTTGGGTTTTTCATCTATTGAAAAATTATTAATTACTATTTTATCTATAATTTCTGTTTTTTTGTAATTAGCATTTTTTGCTATGCTTATATAAATATCATTATTTTGAAATATGTTGAAATCCCATTTATATTCACTTTTTTCATTTGCAAAACCTTCGGCAGTACTAAATATCATTATCTTTGAAAGCTCAAATGGCATATTCTTTTCGCCTTCAATTTCATATTTTTGTATTGTTACACCAACAAAAATTGTAACAGCAACTATTATGCATATAATAAGTATTAAATGTATAGCTCTTCTTGAAACTTCCATACAAACCCCTCTTATTTTAATTATTTCTTCAAAACTCTTAGCTTTTTAAAAAAATCTTTTAGAATATCTTCGCATTCTTTTTTCATAATTCCTGTTTCTATTTCTACTTTGTGATTGAAAGTATAATCATCATTTAAATTTAATACTGACCCACAAGCTCCAGTTTTTGGATCCATGGTTCCTATAAAAATTTTTTTTATTCTTGAATTTATAATTGCCCCCATACACATAGTGCATGGTTCTAAAGTAATATACATTTCGCAATCTATCAATCTCCATGTATCTAATTTCTTACTTGCTTTTTGGATTGCCAATATTTCTGCATGTTTCGTTGTATCTTTTTTAGTTTCTTTTAAATTATGTGCTCTAGCTATTATTTTTCCATCTTTTACAATAATAGCACCAACTGGAACTTCTAATTTATCATAAGCTTTTTTTGCTTCTTTTAAAGCTTGTTTCATGAATATTTCTTTTTCTTCCATTTTTTCTCTTTCCAATTTTTATTCATTATTAATTAAAGCTACAATGGTGTGCCTAAGGGGACTCGAACCTCTATCGGTCGCTTAGGAGGCGACTGCTCTATCCTGTTGAGCTATAAGCACATTTAATTCATTTTTATATCATACTACAACAAATTTAAAAAAGCAAGTTTTTTTATAACAAAAGACATAGTAAAATATTGCCATTTTACTACGTCCCCAATTGATTTCTTATTCTATTTTAATTTGAATTGCATCTATTTCTTTGCCCAGAATTCCAGCATAGCCATTGTTACTATCTTTTTCTGAATAACCTGTTACCCAAGGCAACCACTTTTCCTTTAAAAGATGAACTCTATATTTAACTTTTCCATTGCTAGATTTCATCATTAATCCATCGATTGGTTTTCCTAAAATTCCTGCGTAATCACTTCTATTTTTTACTTCTGGTAACCATTTTCCTCCTTTTAAATGAACTTTATAAATTATATCTCCCTTTGATAAATTAGCATATACTCCTGTAGCAGTCATTCCAAATACACCCGCATAATCTTCCGTATTTTTCACATTGGGTTGCCATCTTCCATTTGTATATGTTTGATATATTACATCTACTTTTTTATCTTCTGGTTTTGTATTTTCTTCATCTTCTGTTTTGATATTTTCATCAACGTTTCCTTTAATTCCATTCACCTTTCCCATTGAAGTATATTGCCATATCATATATTTTTTATTATATTCATATTTATCGTCTGGGATTTTCCCATTATTTTCTCCATAACTTGCTACCCATTTTGGATATTCATTAAAGATCTTTTCTGTTAATTTAGTCTCAAACCAATCTTTATTTGCATATGTCCCTACCTCATAATTTTCTTTTTTAACTAAATCGAAAAAAGTTTTTGCAATTTCCGCAATAGCTTTATTTGAACATTTTCCTGTTGTATTTTCATCTTCTAAATCATAAAATATCGGATATTCTATAGTTTTATTTTTTATCAATCTTATTACATGTTCTGCTTCCGATTTTGCTTGTTCGGTACTTTCTGCATATGAATATAAATATACACCAATTGGCATATTAACTTTCTTACATTCTTTATAATTTCTCTCAAAAAGTGCATCATCTTGACTAACAATATCATCTCCTATTCCACAACGCAAAATAGCAAATGATATTTCATCTTTTTTTACTTTATCCCAATCTATTATTCCTTGATAATCAGATACATCTATTCCTTTTATCATATAATTCCCTCCTACTTATATATTATTAACCTAACAAATTGACGTGCATGGATTTTCTTGACTTTCTAAGCAATATATTGTACATTGTATTTAATTATTAAGTTATTTAAGGAGTTTTTATGCAACAAATTTTAAGTTATATGAGAAAAGCAATTGAAGATTATAATATGATTGAAGAGGGAGATAAAATAGCTGTTGGTCTTTCTGGTGGTAAAGATTCTTTATCAATGCTTATGGGATTTAAAAATTTGCAAAGATTTTATCCAAAAAAATTTGATATTTTAGCTATTACAATTGACCCGGGATTTGATAATTTTGATACTTCTATGTTAAAAAATTTTTGTGATAATTTAGGTATCCCTCTAATTATTGAACAGGGTCATATAAAAGAAATTGTTTTTGATATTAGAAAAGAAAAAAATCCATGTTCTCTTTGTGCTAATTTACGTAGAGGTATGTTAAATAGCATCGCTATTCGTGAAGGATGCAATAAAATTGCTTTAGGTCATAATGAAGATGATGTTCTTGAAACCTTTTTATTAAATTTATTTTATGGTGGTAGCATTCATACTTTTGCTCCAACTTCTTATATGGACAGATCAAAAATAACATTAATTCGTCCATTAATTTATGCACCTGAAAAATATATACGAAAATTCATTAGAAAAAATGAAATTGAAGTAATGCCTAAAGTTTGTCCAATGGACGGATCTTCTACAAGGGAAAATATGAAACAATTGATTAGAGATATGCAAATAGATATTCCTAGAGTAAGAGCAAATTTATATGGTGCTATTAAGAGAAGCAACATAAAAGGTTGGGCAAAGCCGGGGGAAACAATAATTAATAATGAATAGTTAATAATGAATAATGTATAATTTAGGATAAAAATTGCAATGCGAATGCATTGCAATTTTTTACATTAATTATTCATTGAATTTATTTTAACATCTCTACTGTTCTTTGTTTTGCGGGTCGTCGATGCTGAGGCTGTTAAGGCTCTGCCTGTTACAGCGTCAGTATGCAGTGGCGGACGCCGACCCCTACAGATGTGCAATGTTTTCTCATTACTCTGCAATTTCTGCCATTGCTTTCTTTAATTCTTCTAATTTTGTTCCTGCGTCTTCTAGATTGTTTCCTTTTATTCCTATATACATTTTTACTTTTGGTTCTGTTCCTGATGGACGTATACAACACCAAGCATCTTTATCTAATTCGTAGTATAAAACATTTGATTTTGGTAAATCCGCTTCTACTACTTTATTTTCTACTAAATTATTAATCTTACCAAAGTTGTAGTCTCTTACTGCTAATACTGTATATTCTCCAATTTGTTTTGGTGGATTGTTTCTCATTTTTTCCATCATTTCTTTTATTTTAACAGCTCCATCTGCTCCTTTTAAAGTAACAGCTACTTGACCTTCTTTGTAATATCCATATTTTTCGTACATTTCTATCATTCTATCATAGATTGTAATTCCTTTTTTCTTGCATACTGCTGCGATTTCGCATAACATCATTGCAGCTACTATTCCGTCTTTATCTCTTGCATGAGTTCCTATTAGACATCCGTAGCTTTCCTCAAATCCATACAAGCAGTCATAGCTATGATCTACTTCAAATTGTCTAATTTTTTCAGCTATATTTTTAAATCCTGTTAAAACTTCAAATAGTTTTACATTATAATATTTTGCTATTTCTTCTGTCATGTTTGATGATACTATTGTTTTTATTATTGCTGCATTTGCTGGTAATGTTCCTTTTTCTTTTCTTGAAGATAATATATAATCAGCAATTAAAAGCCCTGTCATATTTCCATTAAATAGTATATATTCTCCTGTTTTTGGATTTTTTACAAACATTCCTATTCTATCTGCATCTGGATCATTGGCTAAAATTATGTCTGCATCTTTTTCTGCTGCTAATTTTAATGCTAATTCAAAAGCTTTTGGATCTTCTGGATTTGGATATGTTACTGTTGGAAATCTTCCATCTGGCTTTTCTTGTTCTGGAACTACAAAAATATTTTTAAATCCTAATTCGCTTAAAATTCTTTTTGCCATTACTGCTCCAGTTCCATGAAGTGGTGTATATACTATTTTTAATTCATCTGATTCCTCATCTATTATTTCTTTATTTATTACTAATTTTTTTAATTCCTCTATATATCTATCATCTACTTGTTTTCCAACTATATTGAATAAACCTTTTGCTATTGCTTCTTCTTTATCCATTGTCTTTATTTCAGAATAATCTTTTATTTTATTTATTTCTTCCATTATTCCTTTATCAATAGGATTTGATATTTGAGCTCCATCTTGCCAGTAAACCTTATATCCGTTGTATTCTGGTGGATTATGGCTTGCTGTTATAACTATTCCTGCTGTACATTTCAATTCTCTAACTGAAAATGATAATACAGGTGTTGGTCTTAATGATTCAAATAAATATGTTTTTATTCCATTTGCATTTAAAATTAAAGCTGTTTGCTCACTGAATTCATCTGACATTATTCTAGAATCGTATGCTATTACTACACCTTTATCTTGTACATTATTTTTTACTATAAAATTTGCTAGACCTTGTGTAGCTTTACCAACTGTATATTTGTTCATACGATTTGTTCCTGCACCAATTACTCCTCTTAGTCCTGCTGTTCCGAATTCTAATTCTTTATAAAATCTATCTTTTATTTCTTCGTCATTTCCTTTTATGTTAATTAGTTCTTTTCTTGTATTTTCATCAAATACTTCGTTATTACACCAGTCTTCATATACTTTTAAATAGTCCATTCTCTTTCGTTCCTTTCTTTATTTATATATTTTTATTTTCCAATATAATCTTTTCCCATAAAATCTAAATATAATCTTCTTGCTGTTTCAGGACTATCTACACCTTCTGCATTTTTTATTGGTGCAAATTCTTCTTCTCTTTTTACTCTTAAAATTGCCATATCATCTAATCTTTCAAACGCATCAAACATAAAGCTTTCAAATTTGAATGCATTTGGTTCTGTTGGTACTACTAATTCTCCATATTCATTAATGTATTTTGCTTTTTTAAATGCTGAATGATATGGTAATGTGCTCTTGCACATTGATTCTATTGCTTTTATATTAAATAAGTTGCATAAAATGTGTGATTCTCCGTATATAAGTTCTCCATCTCCATTTATCATTTCTGCCATCTCATCTGTTATTTCAGAATATTCTATAACATATGGCTTATTGTTTTTCTTACAAAAGACTCCTACTTTTTCTTTCGCATTTGCTTTTACAACAGATTTTCCTGTTGCTAGAACCTTTTTATCTATTGCAATTCCTGTTGCAACTGGATCTACTATTTTAGCTAATATATTATCTACTCCTGCTATAAATACCCATTCAATTCCACGTTTTTGCATATCTTCAACAACTCCATCTTTATACATTGCTGAAAATACTCCACCATGTCCGTCTGCTGCTTCTTTTACTATTCCTGTTTCATCTATTAATATTTTTCCATTTTTACCTACCATTGGAAGTTCCCCTTGTATGAAGAAATCGACATCACTTTCTGGTAAACCAAAATAGTTATTTTCTTTAAAGAATTTTACTGTGTCTGCATTATTTTCTCTACTTGTCATAACATACCATGGTATTGTTGTAGCTTCATTTTCTACTTTTGCTGTTTTTATTGTATCTGATATTATTTCAAAAAGTGTTTTCTTTATTCCATCACCCAAATTGTATGTTCCTTTTGGTCCATTAAATCCTAATCTTGTTCCTTGACCTCCAGCCATTGTAACTACTGCATAATGACCTTCTTTTATTACATTTTTACCTTTTTTTCTATATTCATTTAATTTATCTTCTGATATTTTATCTTTGTCAATATATGAAATAGCTTTTACTTCACCCTCTCCTGGTATTATGTTAGATGCCTTTTTAGTTTTTTCATATAATTCAGAAATTTGCTCAAAATTTATATTTAAAATTTGATCTAATAATTTTTCTTTGTTTGCTTCATCTAATTTTTCATAGCAATTTAATAAATGTTCTTGATTATATTTTTCTGCTATTTTTTTTGCTTCTTCATATTTTTCGTTCATAGGAACCTCCATTCTAGTGTAAAAACTAATGTAAAAATTAGTAAAAGTCTAATTATTTAGACTTATTATTCTTATCTTACAACATATTATTCCGTAAGTCAATATGTCTTTTGTATGCTTTTTATATATATGATTTTATTCTAGAAAAATTACAAAAAAATAAAGCATTTGAAAATGCTCTATTTTTTTATTATTGTGTAATTTTAAATTTTTTTACTTCTGAATCATTTTGCTCAAGATATTTCTCTATTTTTTTCTCTCCAGATGTATTTAGTATATATTCGTATTGAGGTAATATATTTTCTTGCTTTACATTTTGAGATAAATCATAACAACTAATTAAATTTATACTACTATTATCTTTCTTAAATCTAATATTGTTTTTTTCTACCCATTCATTTACATATGAATTAATTTTTTTAATGTATTCATTATTGCCATTCACTATTACACTTATATCTTTTGTATAATTTTCTTCCATGAAGTATTCGAATTGTTCATATTTTTGCCAATCCTTAGATTTCCAGTTTATTTTTGCTATTTTATCTTTTGTATTTTTATCTATATTCATTCTTTTTAATAATTCGATTATATTGCTTTCTATTTCTTTTTCAAATATTGAAATTACTTTTTCATTATTTTCTGTTTTTTGTTTCACATATGGAAGTATAGTGGTAGCAGTATGCCAATCACTTACGCAAAAACTGCACATTTTTTTCATATTACTTTTATCCAAAGTCATATCTATCCTCCTCAAATTATGATATGGTAAATTTTACCATTTTATATCAAATATGTCAATAGTATTACAAACTTAATCGTTCTTGATATTTCGACATTTCAGGCACATTTTCTACATTCAATTAAAGCAAAAACGAACTGTATATTTTTTTATTTTTTGGTAATACTTAAATTAACAATTTATGAAATTGGAGGTCTATATGAAAAATAATTCATCAAAAAGAAATTTATTTATGAAAAGTTTTAAATATATTCTTATATTCTTGCTTTTATTTTGCATTTACTTTTTTATATGTGCTTATTCTTATGTAGATGCAGTTTCAACAGATATTAGTTCTTCTGTTTTTAGACTTCATGTTCTAGCTAATAGCAATTCTGATGAAGATCAAAATTTAAAACTATTAGTTCGTGATGAGATTCTAAAATATGCTAATACTTTGATTGATAATTCTATGACAAAAGATGATGTTATTAATATTTTAAATGATAATATTGATTCATTTTATGATATAGCATACTCTACTATTAGAAAAAATGGGTATAACTATTCTGTTAATATTGAGATTGGTAATTTTCTTTTTCCAACAAAATCATATGGTGACATTTCTCTTCCTGCTGGTTACTATGATGGTATTCGTATTGAAATTGGTGAAGCCAAAGGAAACAACTGGTGGTGTGTTATGTTTCCACCTCTTTGCTTTGTAGACGTTTCTAGTGGTATTGTTCCAGATTCTTCTAAAGAAATCATTCAAGATAATTTATCTTCTGAAGAATATGATTTATTGGCGGAAAATTCTCCTAGTATAAAGTTTAAGTTTAAGCTTGTTGAACTTTTTAATTCCTCTCCTATTTTAACTGCTAAACATTAATAAAAATCTCTTTAATATTAGATAAACTACATTATTAACATATCAAAACTAGAAATATTATTTTTTAAATTAACTCCTGCTCATTGCATTCGGCAAGAAATTGTAACATTCAAAAATGAGCCTCTTTCAAATGTTTTTGAACATCCCTCATTTTTGCTCTGAACAATTTCTACCCTCATTCCACTGCGAGACGTCGCTAATTGTAAAAAATAATATTTCTAGTATGTATCTTTTAGTTAATTGCTATGATTAATTTTCCTTTAAAATTATAGAAAAGTAGTTGTAAATATGTTTCCTTTATGATATATTTTTTTAATGATAGAGTGTTTATACACTCTACTTTAATTTGTTATGAATTTTTTTATATAGATATATGGGGGTAATTATTTTGGAGAAATTAGTAATTACAGGCGGAACTTCACTAAAAGGCGAGGTTACAATAAGTGGTGCAAAAAACGCAGCAATCGCTATTTTACCTGCCACACTTTTAATAGATGGTGTTTGTAATATAGAAAATGTTCCAAATATTAGTGATGTTAGAGCATACTGTGAAATTTTAGAAACTTTAGGTGCAAAAATAACTTGGAAAGCAAAAAATGAACTTGAAATTGATACTAGAAATTTATCTTGTACAGATGCACCTTTAGATTTAACTAGCAAATTTAGAGCTTCATACTATCTTCTAGGTGCTTTACTTGGTAGATGTGGCAAAGCTGTTGTTGGAATGCCTGGCGGTTGTAAATTGGGTGCTAGACCTATTGATCAGCACATTAAAGCTTTTGAAGCTTTAGGTGCTACTGTTGACGTGTCTCAGGGAAAAATCTTAGCAAAAGCTGATAAATTGGTTGCTTCATCTATATACATGGATGTTGTTTCTGTTGGTGCTACAATTAATGCTATGCTTGCCGCTGTTTTGGCTGAAGGAACAACTATTATTGATAATGTTGCCAAAGAACCTCATATTGTTGATGTTGCAAACTTTTTAAATACAATGGGAGCAGATATTCGTGGTGCTGGTACAGATGTAATTAAAATTAATGGTGTTAAGAAATTAACTGGAAATGCTACATATTCTGTTGTTCCTGATCAAATAGAAGCTGGAACTTTCATGATTGCAGCTGTTGCATCAAAAGGTGATATTTTGATAAAGAACTGTATTACTAAGCATTTAGAACCTCTTACTTCTAAAATTTTAGAGGTTGGTGCTCACGTTGAAGATATAGATGGAGATAATATTAGAGTTTGGTGTGATTCTAGACCTAAAAAGGCTAATTTAAAAACATTACCTTACCCTGGTTTTCCAACAGATTTACAACCTCAAATGGGTGTAGTTTTAGCCATCGCAGATGGAACTAGTATTATTAATGAAACAATTTTTGAATCTAGATTTCAATATACTGAGGAGTTAAATAAAATGGGCGCTACCATTTCTCCTCAAGGTACTAGAGCAATTTTTGAAGGTGTTCCTAAATTGACTGGTGCCCCTGTTTATTCAACTGATTTAAGAGCAGGAGCTGCTTTAATAATTGCTGGTATAATTGCTGATGGTGTTACTGAAGTGTATAATCTTCAGCATATTGATCGTGGTTATGAAAATATTGAAGATAAATTTAGAAATTTAGGTGCAAAAATTGAACGTGTTTCTGAATAAAATATACTTTTTATTTAAACATGTTAGCAAAGGATGAAAAAAATGTTACAGTTTTGTAGTTTATATAGTGGTAGTACAGGAAATAGTTTATTTGTTCAAAGTGATAATACAAAAATATTAGTAGATGCTGGAGTTAGTGCAAAAAAAATTACTGAAGCATTGGCTTCTATGTCAATAGATATAAATGCTATTGATGCTATACTAGTTACACATGAACATATTGATCATGTTAAAAGTTTATCTACTCTTTCTACAAAATACAATATACCTGTTTTTGCAACACAAAAGACATGGGAAGCAATGCCAGAAAATCAAGCTAAAATTGCTTTAGAGAATCAAAAAATTTTTGATGTTCAAGATAAATTTGAAGTTGGGAATTTGCAAATTAATCCTTTTTCTATTCCACATGATGCTGCAGATCCTTGTGGTTTTAACATTTTATGTGATAATAGAAAAATAAGTATAGCAACAGATATAGGTCATATGACAAAAGAAATTGTTAAAAGATTAGAGGATAGTTCTCTACTTATGCTAGAAGCTAATTATGACCCTGAAGTTTTAAAATGTGGTTCTTACCCTTATAGGTTAAAGACAAGAATTTTAGGACCTACTGGGCATTTATCTAATAGTTCTGCTGGCAAAACAATTTCTTTATTGTTACATTCTGGCCTTAATACTGCTATTCTTGGACATCTAAGTAAAGAAAACAATTTCCCAGAACTTGCTTATAGTACAGTCTTAGAAGAACTTCGCCTTAATAATTGCAATTCTGAAAAATTAAATTTAAATGTTGCTAGCAGATCTGAGCCATCAAAATTGTTTCAGGTTTGTTAATTTCAAATTTGATTGGAGGCTTTTATGCTTAACATAAATATTGTCTGTGTTGGCAAGATTAAAGAAGACTATTTAAAAGATGCTATTGCAGAATATTCAAAAAGATTGTCAAAATATTGTAATCTTAGCATAACTGAGGTAGCTGACGAAAAGCTACCAACAAAATTAAATGATTCTATTATAAATAATATAAAAGATAAGGAATCAAAAAAAATAATTGATAATTTAAAAAAGGATTCTTACATATTTGCTCTTGATTTAACGGGAAAACAATTTTCTTCAGTAGATTTTTCAAAAAAATTAGAGGACATAGCTGTAAATTATAATAGTTCTATTACTTTTATAATTGGTGGTACTTTAGGTCTAACTTCTGAAATTTTATCATTATGTTCTGAAAAAATCTGTTTTTCGAAGATGACTTTTCCCCATCAATTAATACGCGTATTTCTTTTAGAACAACTTTTTAGATGTTTTAAAATTTCAAAAGGTGAAACATATCATTGGTAAATATAGGAGGTTTTTATGGAAAATAATGATAGATTAAAACTAGCTTTTAACCAATTAATTACTGTATTTAAAAGTTATACTTATGAAAAAAAGTCTGAATATATTAGACAATTGGATAAGTATATCTCCGCTTCCGATGAAAAAATTAAGCAAGAATTACTCGATCTTCGAGCTGAATTAGAAAGTGATAATGGTTCTATTTCTGCATCATATCTTCTAAGAAGATTAGAACTTATAAAATCTTTTTATTTTGATCATACACTTCCTCAACTTACAAAAAAAGTTACTCAAGAAAACTCTAGCTCTGAAGTAGCTTCATCTGAAAATGATTCAATTTCAAAAACTCTACTAGGTACTTCTTCCCCTATAATTTCTCAACCTGAAAACGAAAATTTCAGAGAAGCCTCAAAAAAATCAAAACCTCAAATTTCTGAATTCAACTTCAAAAGACCTGACGGTTCTACTTTAAAAATAGAAAATATATCTCATAAGAGTAATATATATTTCCCTAATTTAGGTAGTTATAAAATTACGCAAACTTTTCCTAATTTAAGAAATCTTACAGTTATCAATATTGTCTATACATCTATTGATATAAATCGTTTACAAACAGATTCAGACTATGCTTTAAAAATTAGTAATTCATTATCTCCTGATAATATATATAAGGCTGTTTCAGAAAACTCTGGGCTCTTATATTCAGGTAATCCAGATTTTGAATCTAACTCTGCTATTAATTCTGACACAGTACATCATGATGTTGATTCTCAAATTAGGCATGTTCAAGATACTTGTTTTAACCAAAAACTTGCTTCTTCTAAACCTTTTTATGAAGATAAACAAATAATTTATAGATTAATTCCTATTGGTATCTTTCATACTCAAACCCGGATTTATTTACCAATTAGAATATTCACTATCTGGGTTAAACGCTTATAATACACCTTTACATTATATATTTTCTAATATTGATTTTAATAAATTAAATAATGATAGTTCTTATGCTAAGTTTGTATTGGATCAGTTATCTCAAAGTGAAAAAACTTTACAAAATTCTAATTTGCATTCTACATATTTTAGAATAGCCCATAATTCTTTAAATGATTATTCTACTTTAACTGATCCGACCGAGATAGCTCAAATAAATAATTATTTTGATCAGTATGTTTTTGAAAGCAAACCTTTGCATGACGGAAATTCTGAAAGATAATTGAATTTTATATTTTTTGATGATTAAAAAACCTCTTAATTGTGTAAACTATATATAATTACACAATTAGGAGGTTTTTATGAATTCTTATTGGATAGATTCTTTTCCTAAAATAATAAATAATTCTAAAGAATTAACAGAAAACTTGACTGCTGACGTTTGTATAGTTGGAGGTGGCATAACTGGGATCAGTACAGCATACGAATTGGCTAAGTCTGGTTTAAAAGTTGTGATTCTTGAAAAAGGTTTATTAGCAGAAAAAGCTTCTGGAAATACAACTGCCAAAATTACTTCTAGCCATGGTCTTTTTTACTCTTATTTAGTAAAAGCTTTTTCTGTAGACTTTGCTAGAAAATATCTTTTTGCAAATCAAGAGGCTATAGATAATATTGAAAAAATTGTTACTTCTGAAAATATCGACTGTGATTTTGAGAGAAAAGATTCTTACATTTTTACAAGTCAAAATGATGACCTTCAGAAGATAGAAGATGAGGTTTCAACAGTAAATTTACTAGGATTTCCTGCTGAGTTTGTTACTACTCCACCTATCCCATTAAAAACTGTGGGTGCAATTAAATTTTCCAATCAAGCTCAATTTCATCCTAGAAAATATATTGCTGGATTATGTAATTATATTCTAAGTAAATCTGGTGAAATATTTGAAAAATCTAAAGTTGTTGATATCAAAAGAGTTGATGATAATTATGTTGTTTCTACATCAAAAGGAAAAATATCTTCTAAATACTTAGTACTTACAACTCATTATCCTATTGTAAAAATTCCTGGTTTTTATTTTTTAAAAATGTATCAAGAAGCTTCATATTTAATTGGAGTAGAAACAAAATCTCCTTCTTTAGATGGTATGTTTTTAAGTTCTTCATCCCCTTCTATTTCTTTAAGAACTGTAAAAGATCCTAATAAACAATTAGTATTAATTGGTGGTTCGGAACATAAAGTTGGAATAAAAAATGATTTTTCCAATGCCTTTTCAGAATTAGAAAAATTTGCAAAACAAATATATCCAGATGCAAAAGTTTTATACCGTTTTGGCACTCAAGATTGTATTTCTCTAGATAAAATCCCTTATATTGGTATTCTTTCCCATATGATGCCAAATGCATATGTAGCAACTGGTTTTAAAAAGTGGGGTATGTCATCATCTAATGTTGCTGCTAATATTATAAAAGATAAAATTCTAGGGCAAAAAAATAAATTTGAAGATGTTTTTTCTTCTACTCGTTTTGGTCCTATAAAAAACAGAGCCGAATTTGGAAATATGTTAAAAGAAAGCACTTATTCATTAGTATTAAATAGATTTAATTTACCTCAAGCTACAATTGATGACATTGCTTGTGATGAAGGAAAAATTGTTAAATCTGGTACTAAAAAAATTGGTGTTTATAAAGATATTAATGGTAAAATTTTTGCTATAAAACCTTATTGTACTCACCTAGGTTGTGAGCTTTCTTGGAATATTTTAGAAAAGACATGGGACTGTCCATGTCATGGTTCAAGATTTTCGTATTCAGGAGAGCCAATATATGATCCTGCTATAAAAGATTTAACTAGTCCCAAAGAGTAATCATATAGCACAGCTAAGAAAAGTATGGAGCTTTTCTCTTTCAAAGAAAGAGAAAATTCCTACTATATAAAAAACTTTATAATCTTGAAAAATTATAAAGTTTTTTTGTTTATTGTATTGGTATTCTTACTATTACTCTTGTTCCATCTTCTCTATTTTTATCAAACTTAATGCTACCTTTATGCAATTCTACTATATTGTGTGCTATTGATAAGCCTAATCCCATTCCGCCTTTACTTCTTTCTCTTGATTTTTCTTCTCTGTAAAATCTTTCAAAAATATGCTCCATTGCTTCTTTACTTATTCCAATTCCTGTATCTATTACTTCTAACACACATTTATTATCTTTTTTATAAGTTTTTACCTCTATTGTGTCATTTTCTTCAGTATACTTAAGGCTATTATCTAATAAAATTATTATTAGCTCTTTAATTTTATTTAAATCCGCATTTATTTCTTCATTATATTCTAAATTTAAAATAAATTTTTTGGATTCTGTTTCTGCTACTTCTTTATATAAATCTATAATTGTTTTTATTTCCGTATCAAACATGAATTTTTCTTTATTTAATTTTTGTTCTTTTGAATCATTTTTTGCTAATTCCATTAGTTCTTTTATTAATTTTGTAAGTCTTTCAGTCTCTTGAAGTGTTGCATTAATATCTTCTATATTATCTATTATTTTGGTTTCTGGTTTTTCTAATAAATTTTCTTGTTTTGCTTTTATTATTGCTAATGGTGTTCTTAATTCATGAGAAGCATCTTGAACAAATTGATTTTGTTTTTTCCATGATTGTATGATTGGTTTTAAGGTTTTCTTTGATAATATATAACTTGCAATTAAAATAACTATTATACTTCCTACAAAAGCTATTGTTAAGTTTGTTGCAAATTTTTGAGCTATTGCTTTTTCTGAATCAACATTTATTAAAACTTGATTATATAACCCACTTTCTGTTTTATAATTGATTCCTCTATATGAATAGCCTTGTATATTTATTTCATAAATTGTATTCAATTTAGTTTTATCAAATTCTACATTATTGAAAATATTGTTTAAATTATTATTTAATATTTCACCAATTATTTTTTCATCTTTATTTCTTATTATAAATACCAATCTTGGATTGCTATTTATTTTTTCTACAACAATTTCTTTTTTATTTAAATATATTCTTTCAATTTCCCCAAAAGTATTATTTCCTTGAGAGATTAATTTTTTTAATTCCGAATCTGCTGAAATATATAACGAATGATTAAATTGACTATATATAATTATTCCTAAAACATAAAAAATAATTGAAAATGTTATTAAGTTCAAAAACATATTTTTAATTAAGTGTTTTTTTACTTTTTCTTCTTCATTCATCTCTAATCTCTTCCATTTCCTATTATGACTTGACTAAAGTATTTATTACGATATCATATATCCAACACCTCTGATAGTTTTAAAATATTGGTCATAGTCATATTTTTTTAATTCTTTTCTAATTCCACTTGCATATACTTCCACTACATTTGTTGTTGTTTCACTATTAAATCCCCATATTTTTCCAAATATTTGCTCTTTTGTAATAATTCTATTTTGATGATTCATCAAGTATTCTAGCATATCAAATTGCTTTCCTTGTAAAGTTAATTCTTCATTATTTATATATGCTTTTCTATTGTTTATATCTATTTTTAAATCCTTAAAAGTAATTTCATTTTTATAGAAATTCGGATTACTTCTCCTTACCATTGCTTCAATTCTTGCTTTCAACTCTTCTTTTGCAAATGGCTTTGTCAGATAATCATCTCCACCTTTTTGAAACCCTTGTAATTTATCACTTAAAGAATCTTTTGCAGTTAAAATTAAAACTGGTGTTAATATTTTATCTTTTCTAATCTGCTCTAAAACTTGATAACCATCTTTAATTGGAAGCATTAAATCTAATATAATTACATCATAAATGTCTTGTTTTGCATACAAAATTCCTTCTTCTCCATCAAAAGCTTGATCAATTTCAAAATCTTCCTTAAAAAAATCTCTTATTGTATTTGACAAAACTCTTTCATCTTCTATAATTAAAATTCTCATAAAAAACTCCTAATAATATACTTATAGAAATACTAATTCTACTATTATTATATTAAATTATTTTTCTTAAATTTTTATTAAACATATATATTTTCTCTTTATTTCATATTTTTGTTACATAATTTTCTATTATATATAATTTCTTTATTTTTATATATTTTAGCAAGAAATTACAAAAGTAGCAATATAGTTATTAGTTTTCTGATGATTTCACATATATCTTCTTATTTTGCTTTACTCAAATTGCTGGAATTAAATTTGGTAATTTGCTCAGAGAAAGACAATCAGACAATTAGTATGTTACCAAGGAGGTCCTCTCACATGAAAGACAAAATGCTATTAATAATTAAGATAATTGCAATAATTGTTTTAATTTATTCTATGTTAACTTTATTTAAAGACGAAACAGTTATGTATGTAAATGAAAAAAATCAAGCTATTGTAAATGAATGTCTAATACGTGAAGGAGAAAGTACAATAGGTGTGGAAAAAATCGCTATAGGTAGAAACTGGGGTAAAGCATACATGTATGTTTATTATTCGTCTGGTCAAACAACATCAATATATGTTAGATTTGAATGTAGTAGAGAAGCAAGCAATTTATATGATTATGTGAACGATAATGGATACAATATCGATCCCAAAGCAATTATAATGGCTAGTATATCTATAATTGTTATTGTAATAACAATTATTTATAAAAAGAAAACAGTAAAATAAATTTATTTTATTAATAAACTTTATAAATATATAGCATTTACCATAAAGGTAAGTGCTTTTTTATTGGAGGTAAACTATGAAAGATCTAGCAATAAAGCAAATTATAAGAAGTAAAGAAAAAAACTTCATGTTACAACTTCAATTAAACCAACTTCAAAATCAACAAGCAAGAGATGAGAAAACAAACAAAGACTAAGTGTATATTATATACATATGTCGGTAGAGTGAATTTTCGCGGTTCACTCTATTTTTACGCAAAAAAAAAGTATGTGTATTCGCGTTACACATACAATCTTAGTGATGACCGCTCAAGACCAAACACTTTTATTGTAATTAAATAATAACATATAATCTACAATTTGTCAAATCAAATTTTAATCGTATGTTATTAGAACAAGTTTATATTAATATTATATGCCAAATTTTTAAAAAATCAATACATTTGGCTTATTTTTTTAATTTATACCATATAAAAATATATTCTTTCTATTCTTTTAATAAATTTATTGTATCAATCAACTTAATTTTTCTCATATTTTTTAAAGATACAATCATTATTATAAATATTAAAGTTAATAATATTATGGCATAATATGGTATATTCAAATTTAAATTATAATTTAAATTCAAATTCATGCTTTGCATTATTTTGTAATTCATTGATGGCACTAAAATTTTATTTATTATTACTCCTATCATAAAGGAAATAATTGTTATAAAAAATAATCTATAAACTATTATTTTTAATATATCTAATTGTTTGTATCCTACTGCTTTTAAAATAGCAATATCCTTTTTTTCTGAATTAATTATATTACTTACAATTATAGATAATAGAATGTATATAAATGAAATCATTATAACTATTAGTATATTAAGTATAATCCCAACAGCTTTATAAGTTTTTATATCATTCAAGCTACTTGTATCATATAAATTACTATTATAGTTCTTATCTTTCAACTGTTGCATTATATCATCTAAATTTTCATATTTATTAATAACTGCTAAACATTCTGAAGTATCAACTATTTCTTTATCATATTGCATTAGATTTTGTATAAAATTCATTGAAATATAACTATAATTTAGTTTCATGCTATCTTCATATATTCCAACAATTTTAGCTTTTATTACAAAATCCTTATATAGGTAACATTACATTCTCTATAGCCTTTAATTTTGGATTTAGGTGAAATGATTGAAAAACGAAACCTACTTGCTCCATTCTAATACGTGCTTTTTCATTTTCAGATAAATCTTGTATCTTTTCTCCATTAAGATATAGTTCACCTTCAGATAAACTATCTAATAATCCTAAAATTTGTATTAAAGTGCTTTTTCCTGCACCAGAATGTCCCATAATAGCATAAAACGTTTTATTTCTAATAGTAATTGATACATTGTTTAATGCATATATTTTTTCGTTTCCAATTTTAAATACTTTTTTCCCTTTGCTTAAAATTAATTCATTACTCATAAATCAATAAACTCCTTTTAAAATATAACTATAGGCAATTATTAATTACCTATAGTTATATTTATACAATAAAAAATATTAATCATAACTTGTCATAGTTACAGGATCTGCATAGAAAGATCCATAGTAATATTGTCCCAATGTTGAAAAATAATAATAGTATTTACCAGTAGCATGACTTTCCATATTATATGTATATGTTTTATTTGCTGCATTAAAATCAACTGTTGTATCTTCTACAGTTGTATTACTTAATAAACCGCCTTTTATTAAACATGTATGCAATGGAAAATATTGTTGTATTGTCTTTGTATCTGTATATCTTACCATAGAAATTATCATTTTTCTTAATGTCCATTTAATAATTTTTGAATCTTTAACATTTAATTTCTCAGCTACACAAGGTAATAAATCTTTTTCTATATTATTTAATCTCTTTTGATTTTTATAAACTTCAATTATGCATTGTATTACGTATTTATACCCAATACTTGATTTATTAAAATTAAATTTTTCTAATTCCTCATTTATCATTTGTAACTCCAAGATAATGATATTCGGTTTTATTTTTTCTATATATAAAGAGTAATATTTTATCGAAAAAAGTTTCATTTTTTATAAAATTTTCTGAAATTGTTTGCATGTACTTTGCCAATTTATTATTATATTTTTAGCAAATCTAAAGCAGAAGTTGGTTTTGGAGATTTTTTAAATTCAAAAATCAGAAAAGAAAAAAGAACACATTTTGATACTTTTTTCAAAAATTATAGAAATTTATGTTAAAATATATTTAGTATAATTATATTAGGAGGGAATTATGAGATTATTTCAAATAATTGACTTATTAAAAGACTATCTAAGCCTTGCAATTGTAATTTTATGTTTTTGTGGTTTAGCATTTTTGCTTTTTTATAAAATAATTTATAGAAGTTTAATGCATGGAGAAAAAAAAGTAAAAACAACTAAATTAATATTATTCAGTATATTTATAATATATATTACAATTGTATTATGTGCTACATTTGCAAATAGAGGTTCTGCTTACAATTCAGAATTGAATTTAAATTTGTTTAGCTCCTATAAAGATGCTTATTATACCGGAATTAAATCTGCATGGCTAAATATAATACTAAACATATTACTATTCACTCCAATGGGCTTTTTACTTCCATTATTAAATAATAAATTAAAAAGTTGGTATAAAACTATTGGAATTAGCTTTTTAGTAACATTATTAATAGAATTTTTCCAATTTTTTACTAACTTTGGAATATTTGAAATAGATGATATTTTCAATAATACACTTGGAAGTATCATTGGATATTCAGCTGTAAGTATTTTATTTCTTATTATTAATAAAAACGAAAGTAAGGGCAAAAAATTGTTAAAATTTTTTGTATTTTGCACTCCTTGCATTGCTACTATACTATTTTTTACAATAACTTTTACTAATTATGATAATCAACAATTCGGAAATTTAACAATATCTGCATATTCAAACATTAATATGGAAAATATTAAACTTGAAAATAACAATTTAGTATTTAATTCAGGAATCAAAAAAGTACCTGTATATAAGGCAGATTTACTTTCAGAAGATGAAGTAATAGAAAAAGCAAAAGAAATATTTAATAGCATGGATACAAAAATAGATACAAAATACAAGATTGATTTTGATAATTTTGCAACTAAAATACACTCCCAAAATGGAGAGATTCTTTTTATAGATTATCTTGGAGGTACATATACACTTGGAAGTACTGCTAATTTTAAGCCTGAAGCTAATATTCAAAATCAATTAGGTACTGACGATATTGCTGTTGCAATTCCTACTGAATTTAAAGTTATTAAAGATAAGAAAAAAATAATTAATAAAATGAATGAATTAGGGATCAACTTAGATGATTACACATATAGTTATAAATTAGAAGGAAATTTACATATATTTACTGTTGACATGTATGAAGATAAAAACGGATTTATTATAGATGGTACTATTACATGTGAACTACATGAAGATGGAAATTATCAAATAGCTAATAAATTAATTAAATATTCAAAAATAGATGAATGCGAGATTATATCAGAACAGGACGCATATGATAATTTACAAGAAGGAAAATTTAATAGTGACCTTATTCAACAAAAACCTATAAAAAAAATATTTATAAATTCATTCGAATTGGATTATTTATTGGATAGCAAAAATTTCTACCAACCAGTATATAAATTTTCTGTATTTATAAATGATAATAAAACTCCTGAGTATATATGTATACCTGCACTACTAAAATAAAAATACCCCAGATTTTTCTGGAGTTTGTCATAGTCTGAACTGAAAAAACAGAATACATTTCTTTTTTCAGTTCTTTTTATTGTATTTTATCTAAAACTGTATATATAACCTCTTTTACAGTAGGTTTTTCATCATCTGAAAGGCCAAAATATTTTTGCAATCTTTTGCTTTCGCAATCATTATACATACAATCAGTTGCTCTTTTCAAGTTAGTTCTTATATTTTCTACAGATTTTTTATATTTATCCATTCTTTCTTTTTTATCATATCAAACATAGATGTAATATTATTTTGTAATATTCTTAAATCCAAGATAATAATATCTATATCATTATTATTTAAGACTTCTGTTGTTTGCTCTATATTGTTTGTTATTTTATATAATCTAGCCTTATCATTTTTTACAAGTATATTATTTATAAAAAATTTAATCATATTATTATTATTAGTCGCCATTAATATATTTAACATTTTACTACCTCTATATATCTGGATTTTACTTTTAAATTTCTACAATACTATTGTCATATATATTTTTTTGTGTAGCATTTTCTACTATATAACATTCCAGAGCATCATTCTTTTGAATTAATGAATTAAATATTATGCACCTTTTTTAATACATCCACTGGCAAAAAATTGTTAGTGGATTTTTTATTTCAAAAGTTTATTTTTTGCTTTATTTATTTTATTCACTTAAAAGATATTAGTTCCAACTTCCACCTATAACTTCTCCAGTTGTTACATCTATAAAATAGCTAAAATCTTCATCATTCGTATTGTACTCTTCATCAATCTTGTCAGGTACATCATATATTATTTTTACTTTCCAAGCCTTTCTAATTCGTGAATCTGTTCGATAGAATGCTATTTGTTCATATGGATAGTCTTCAGATGATGTTTGTTCTTGCAATTGTTCATAATTATTTGTTCTATGGTAAGCCGCACCATTCATTGATACTATTTTTAATTCTGTTTCTATATTTTTTATTTCATACTTTGTACTAATTTTCTGTTCTTCTTTCAAAGCAATTTCTTTAGCTTGTTCTTTTGTAATTTCTACAGGATTATTTTCAAATTTTTTATTTACTACACTCAATCCCCATATTTGATTTATTTTTGGAACAAAAGTAACCTGAATACTTTCATAAGGATTTTTTATTCCATCATATTCCTTATAAAAAGTAACATTCCAAATATATGAATAACTTTCTGACTCTAAGTTTGAACTTACTTCTGTATAACTATATTGTTTGGTATCATAACCATACTTCTTAGCTAGTTCCTTAGCAGTTTTTTCTGCTTCTTTTTTTGTTGTTCTATATTTTTCTATATCTTTATATAATACATCATCATCTGATATACTAAATAATTCTTCTCCTTTAGCATCAAAGGATATAGAAATATTTTGTTCAGTTTTAATAAACCAAATTAAATCATAATTCTCAGAATTATTTACAAGTTTTATTGTTTTTATTTTATCATTTTTATATCCGAATTTTTCCAATATTTCTTTTCCTTTTTTTCTTGCTTCTTCTTCAGACATTATATTTTCTTTGGTCATACTTTCATTGTCACTATTTTCTGTGTCATTCATCGTTACTCTTTGTGGTTCTTTCCATATTTTTTCAACTGCTTTTCCTCCTGCTATTCTTCCTGCTAAAACTACTCCTGAAGTTATAAATGTAATAATACAAACTGATGCAATTAATTTAAGAAATGAATAATGTGATTTCTTTTTATTTAATCCATTTTTTATAATTGTATCAAGTTTTTCTGGAATTTCTATCTGTGTATTTAAATCATTATATAATTTTTTATCTAATTGATCCATAAAAATCTTGACCTCCTTTAATCATTTCTTTAATTTTTTCCTTTACTCTTGTCCTTTTTGTCTTGACAGTGTTTTCTTTTAATTTTAATATTTGTCCAATTTCTTTATCAGTAAATTTTTCTACATAGAATAAGATAATGATTATTCTATCTTCATATTTAAAATTATTTAAAATAAAATTGAAATCCAATATTGTTTCAACCTTATCAAAATTCTTCATCATTGTTTATCCTTGTTTTCGCAATTTTATATAAATCTGATTTTAATAATAGTATAAGTTCAGTAAAAGCTTCTTTATCCCCATGTTGTGCTTTTTCTACTAGGTTATCCATTCCTATTTTTCTCCTCTCATGATATCTTATTTGCAAACTTGATATACTTATAAGATATATTTACACACAAAAAAAGTTTCATTTCTTGAAAATTTTTTATAAAATTATTTTGTACTATTTATTTCTATATTTAATTTCATATTCCTCTAGTGTAACTAATTTTGGACCTATAATATTTTTTTATTATCGTATCTTATTTACGAGTCTTATATTCTTATAATTTCACTTCAAATTCAGAACATTCTAATTTTTTATATTTTCGACAATCTTTGACCAAAAATAAATTACAAAAACTTATTTCTGAAAATGAAACTTACTTTAATAAAGTAGTACAACTAAGAATGCAAGATATCAGACCTGAAGAAAGACTAACAGGTAAAAAAAATACACCTGTATAGGTGCATTTTGGTGTAGCTGAAGGGACTTGAACCCCCAACCACCTGGTTCGTAGCCAGGTACTCTATCCAGTTGAGCTACAGCTACATATTTTAATTATGCAGTTATTGACTGCACAATTTTATTATAACATAAAATTGAAAAAATACAATGAAAAATGTATTTCTGGGGAACTTTTGGGGAACACTTTACAACCGATTCTCCAAAATCCCTTAAATCTAAGGACATCTGTAACCGACCTTCCGGTTCGTAGCCGAGTGCTCTATCCAGCTAAGCTACTGGTGCATATATGAGAAAATATTATAAAGAAAATTATAACATTTTCTATTTAATATATATTTAAGGGGAATTTCAGGGGAAAACCAAAAATCCAAATCCCCAAACCCTTGATATATAACGATTATAAAAATGTGAAGGTACGCTTCGTAGCCGAACGCTCTATCCAGCTAAGCTACAGGCGCATATTTAGCATATATTATTATACTATATTTTTCTTTTTTTTCAATAGTTTTATATTATTTTTTTCAAAAAGCCCTTGCAAACTATTTTAAAATATGTTATATTATACTAGTCATTTGAATAAATATTATTAATCGAGGTGTAGCGCAGTTGGTAGCGCGCGTGGTTTGGGACCATGAGGTCGCAGGTTCGATCCCTGTCACCTCGACCATAATAAGGAGCTTTATACAAGCTCCTTAAACTTTTATTAGGCTATTTTAAGCCTTTTTTTATTTTTCTGACTTTCTCAAAATTCCTCTATATTTGTGTTACTGCATTCATTATTGCATTCAGGTTTCATTTTTGAATGTAAAAATTGCATTCATATTATATAATAATTGTAATAAATTATCATTTTCTAAATAATTCTAAAAATTCTTCTAATTTTTCTTCATTTATATATCTTAATTGAAATTTTTCTTTTTTTATACTATAGCCACAATTATATTCAATTACTAAAATTCTCCTTTTACCACGTTTTCCATAGCCCAAACCAAGACCTAATTTGAAGTGTGTATTTTCAGGCTTTTCACCCACCCATCCATAAATATAATCATCAACATATACTCTAGTTATATCCTTATGAAATATTATTTTTTTATCATTTAATATTATTTTGTCTTCTAAATTCTCTATTTTAAATTTCTTTTTATCTGAATCAAAAATTTCTATTAAACACAATATTGCTATAATAGGAATAAAGCTTAAGGGTAGTATCATTATTTTAATTGAAACATCTCCGAATTTAAGTAAAGTGACTAAAAAGAAACCAATTAATATATAAATAAAAATTAAAAAATACTCCTTAATAACACCACTAATAACTTCTGCTTTTGATGTGTTTTCAAAATTTTGTAATATTATATTTTGCTTGTTTACATTTAATAATCTTTGTGATTTCATATCTTCGGTATCTTTTCTATATCCCATAGAATATTTTTCATACTTTTTTGTAAACTCACTTAACTTCATTTTTGTACTTGGTACTCTTTCATCTTCTAAAAAACTTATCACACGATTGAATTGAAAATATGATACAAATATTCCTATATTTTGATTATCAACTTTTATAAAATAATAATCAGTTATGCCTTTTTTTTGTAATACACTTTCACAAATATCTACATCACTAAAATTGATAACTTTAATTAATTTATATCGTTTTTTGTCTATTTCAATTGCATCTTCTGTATTTTTTTCTATATTCAGTTCGTTAAAATTATATATGATTTTCATTTTCAAAATCTCCTAATTATAACTTTTTCTATAAATTTTATCATCACTTTACAAAAAAGTCAAAATTCTTACATCTCTTCCTCTTCATCAAACCAGTCAAAGCCACTAGAATTTGCCTTTTTTATTGCATATTCTTTCATAGCTTGTTTTGATAAAGTTCTATATCTTCTAATTTTTATTTTAGGTCTATTGCTTATTTGTGGGTTAGAAACCATATTGCTGATAGCAATAATCCCAGAGAAAATGCTATCAACCTTGTTTTCCATTTTATTTTTTTGAATTTCAAAGTTTGTTCTTCCTCTGAATCTTGCAATTTTTTCCTCATAATTTGAAATTCTTTCTCCATACTTTCTGATATTATTTTGGGTAGTCTTTCCTTCAAATTCGTGTTGTCCAGCTCTATATCCGAAGAAATTTTTCGAATTAGTGCCCTCGTATTCACATTTTCTTCCTTCATTTGCTTGTTCCAATCGTATATATTCTGTAGTACCGTTGGTTCTATTAGATAATAGTGCATTTGCACTACTGATGAAACTACTTGATTTTCTTGTACTATTTTGTTGTTCTCTTTCAATTTTTCTAAATTCATCTTCCATGTTTCCTTTCAAATATTTTTCTTCAAATAATTTATTATCTCTACATTTATATCCTTCTGGAGTGGTATATGTAATATATTTTCTCGTATCTGTCCAATTAACTTGATAACCTAACTTATTCATTGTTTTAACAAAATCTTCTTTACAAGTACTTTCTGTAATAGATAAGTCGATTGCACTTATAAGTTTGAATTTCCAACTTTCTCCTCGTTCTGCAACTCTATATTCATTTCTTTTTATATAATTTGTTTTGTATTTTTTAGGAATAACTGAAGCTCCCATTTCTAAACATATTTCATCTGAATAATCTTTTAAATATTGCAAATCTTTTTTGCTCATTTGAATTTTATATCCATTTTCAAATGAAACAGAATTTATAACTAAATGATTATGCAAATGCTCTTTATCTATATGTGTTGCAACTAATACTTGAAATCCATTAAATGTATTTGCAAGTTTTAAACCTGCATTATGAACTTGTTTTGGTGTTAAATTATCTTTTGGATTAAATGACTGTATAATATGTATATATTGCCTACCACCAGTCTTGTTGTATAAATTTTTTGTATATAACATTTCTTCTAAACAACTCTCTGCCATACAGTCTTTGCCTGTAATTAAATCTTCAGTTGTTTTCTTATCTTGTGTAACATAATTTATAATTCTTTTTATGTTTGCTTTTGAGCTAATTGCTCCAATAACTGCCATATATTAATCACATCCATTCTTAGTTCCCTTAAATCTATTGTTGTAATAACACCTTCATTTGCAAGTCTTGTTAGTTGATTAATATTGTTTCCAATTCTTCTAAGTTCAACATCTATTTTGTCTAATCCATTTATTATAACTATTTTACCTTTTAAGCACGAACTTAATATAAATTTTGTTATTGTCATATCACATTTATTTGCTTTTTTCTCAATTAAATTCTTTTCTTCCTCTGTTAATCGTATATTTATTTTCTTATCTTTTGACATATCAATCCTCCTTGAAATCCCTAAAACGAATTAAAGGGGTTTGGGTTCTCCCAATTTTGCAAGCTCTATTTGATGGTATTTGTACCTACAAATAGGAAGCTTGCAATACTATAAATATTAAAATTATTTAGCACTATTTACAAAGTTTAATTGGTTATTTGTTAAATAGTTATTTACTTTTTCAAGTTCATCTTCTTTGAATTTATTAAATACTGATGTATATGTATTTAAAGTTACTGTTACATCTTTGTGTCCCATTAATCTTTGTAAAACTACTGCTGTCATTCCTGCTTCAATACATCTCGTTCCATAAGTATGCCTTAAACAATGTGTACTTATATTTTTAGAACTTGTTTTTAGTCCTTCTTCAAATATTCTTTTTAGTTCTTTATTTATAGCTGATGTTCTTATGTAATTATCATTTGTTGTAAAAATTAAATTGTGTAAATTTTCATTTGCATATTTTAGCTGTTCTTCAAAAATTGGCATTAAAAAATCTGGGATAGGTAAAGTTCTATTACCAGCATAAGTTTTTGTCTTATTTCCTAAAATAATGGCAAATTCTTTATCATTTGTAAGAGTTCTTTTTACATATAAAAGTTTATTTCCTAAATCTATATTTTTTGTGCTTAATGCTAATACTTCTCCAATTCTTAATCCCATATACATTTGTATTAAGAATATGTTTTTATATGGCTCACTTTCTATTGAAATCTTGTTTAGATATTCTGTAAAAGCTTTTTGTACATTAATATCTAAGGCTTCTACAACTTTTGTTTGTTTATCACTTTTTGGCTTAATAACTTCATACATTGGGTTATATGTAATATATTTCTTGATTTCTGCTCTACGATATGCTTGTACAAATTGTTCATATAATTTTTTAATATATGAATCGCTTAAATCTTTTATTGAATTTAAAAATTCTTGAATATCATTTTTTGTTACATCTTGAATTTTCATTTCTCCTAGTTTGCTATTTTTTATTTTATTTATAGTCCATTTAAGTCTTGCATATTGCCCACCAGAGATCGTATTGGAAGCAAGTTTTTCTTCTCTAATATCTTCCATAATTTTTACTAACTTGATTCCATTTTTCTCTACATAAATATCATTATTCATTTGATATTTCACTTCGTTCAATTTATTTACAACCTCTTTTTGAGTTTTGCCATATATCGATTTTCTAATAGCTTTTCCATCTTCAGCTATTCCTGATATATATTGACCGATCCATCTTTTGTTTTTCTTGTCTTCAAATATTGTGCCTTCTCCATTTCCTCTTCTTCTTTTTTTCTTCATAATTTTTGTCCTCCATTTTATTATTTTGATATTTCATTTACTAAACTTGAAATATAATATTCCTTTATATTTTCTATTTTTTCGCATTTTAAAATCTTACCAAATACTTTCTCTAGTATTGGTAAAGTTACTTTATCTAGCAATTCTAATTGATTACTATCACATAATCTTTTTACTGCTAACTGATATAGTTTTATTTGATTTAATAGATTTTCCGGTAAATACTCTGTATTTTGAATGTATACTTTCTTTTGATTAAATATTGCATTATAATTTGATGTTTCTTCTTGTACTAAATTTTCCTTTTTTATTTTTGAATTAATTATATTTAATCTTTCCTTCAATCTGTTATCACCTATATCTTTATCTATCTCTGTATCTAACTCTTTATCTATATCTATTGGACTATTGGGTGGACATTGTCCACTTAATAATTTTTGCTTTTCTCTTTGCTCTCTTTTTTGCTTTGCCCAACCTGTTTCGCTACCTACCATGTTCTCAAATCCTGCTATTTTTAAGCAATTTCCTTCATCTGTATAAATTAAATTTAGCTTTTTAAATAATTCCATTGCAACAATTACAGTATCTCTACTAAAATATTTTGTATCTCTTACTATTTTGTCTGCATCATAAGGAATTATCATTTCTCCAAGTCGTGAAGCTAATTCTCCATTGTTATTTGCAGTCTGTAGGCATAGCATTTGATATAAAACTATATATTTACAGCCATCTTGTTGTGATAATAAAAAATCAATTTCTGCTAGATTAAAGAAATCTGTTTTTAATTTTATCCAATAATATCTTTTTGTTATTTCCATAATTTACTCACTTTCTAGTATTTCTACTCTTTTTCTATTGTTAAAATTAAGGAAAAATGATATACTACTTTTATAAAGATTGCTTAAGTCTTTATGTGGCATTTGTGCAAAAGTTAGCTCGCCAAAGTGTGCTTTTGTATAAATGCTTTTTCTTTTTATATAGCATCAATCCTTTTTTCCATCTTCCATAAAATATAAGCGATTTTTTGTATTTTTCTTGTTTTGCCTATATTTACAGAAGGAAAATCTGCACGATTAAATATTTCGTTTGTTTTGTTTTCTCCCATATATAAATCTTTTGCAACATCTTTTACTGTTAGCATTTTAAATGGATCTTCTAAGCTCTTCACAGCTTGTTTTACTAATTCTTTCTTAAGTTCTTCACTAAAACTATCATTCATAATTTTTGTCCTCCTTTGAAATTTATTATATCCATTTTGGATAACAACTAAGTAAAAAAATAAACTCTTTTATTTTTTTATAAACCTCTTTTTTAATTTTAGCTATCCGTTTTGGATATTTATATAATAATCCAAAATGGATAATAAGTCAATACCTTTTTCAAAATTTTTTACAATTTT
>CANQSV010000007.1 GCA_947626605.1 uncultured Clostridia bacterium
ACATACTTATTTTACTATATTTTTCTAAAAAAGAAAAGACTGCTGACAAATTTTTTATACTTTGTCAACAGTCTGAAGGGAGAGAAATCTCCCTTGTTTTAATGATTGTTACCCAAATTTTCTATGCTTTTTGTTATAAAAACATTGACAAACAAGAACAAATGTTTTAGAATATATAAAAAAGTAAAGGATGTGATTTATGGAAGAAAATAATCTATCTATTCAAAATGATTTTGCCATAGAAGATATAAAAAAGTTAATATATACTATAAGAGGAAAGCAAGTTATGCTAGATAGTGATGTTGCAAATATATATCATTGTGAAACTAAGTATGTAAATCGTGTAGTAAAAAGAAATATTGAAAGATTTCCAGAAGAATTTTGTTTTCAGTTAAAAGAAAATGAGTTTGAATCTTTAAGGTGCCAATTTGTCACCTTAAACGAAAACGGAAGAGGTCAACACAGAAAATATTTACCGTATGCTTTTACCGAACAGGGGATAGCAATGTTATCAGCTTTGCTAAAAAGTGATATTGCAATAAGTGTTAGTGTAAATATTATGAGAGCATTTGTCGAAATGAGAAGATTTTTAATGATTAATGGACAAGTTTTTGAAAGATTAACAAATGTAGAATATAGATTACAAGAACACGATAAAAAATTTGACGAAGTCTTTAATCAATTTCAACTAAAAGAAAATATAAAGCAGAGAATATTTTTTGATGGTCAAATATGGGATAGCTATAGTGTTATTGTAGATATTATAAAAAGAGCAAATAGCAAAATTTTAATTATAGATAATTATATTGATGATAGTATTTTAAAAATGCTAGCCAAAAAGAAAAGCAATACTGAAGTAGTTATTCTAACATCAGATAAAAGTAATATTAATGCTTTAGATATTAAAAAATTCAATAAGGAATATCCTATATTAAAAGTTGCTAAAACAAATAAATATCATGACAGATTTATTGTGATAGATAATAAAGAGATGTATCATCTGGGTGCTTCCATCAAAGATTTAGGCAAAAAATGTTTTGCAATTAACAAAATTGAAGATATGGAAATTATAGAAAAGATTATTAATTGCAATGCGAAAGCATTGCACATGTAGGGGCATCTGCCACTGCATACTGACGCTGTAACAGGCTGTAGGGGTCGGCGTCCCAGACGACCCGTAAAAATATTAACAGTAGAGATGTTATTTCATACAAATATTGTTATCATAATAATTTCAAATTTGCATTTATTAACATCTCTACTGTTCTTTGTTGTTGTGGGTCGTCGGGGACGCCGACCCCTACAGTGGAAAAACATAGAAAATTCTATGAATATTGTAGAGATGTTATAACAAATTTTGTCTTTTTTGTGTAATGAAAAAATCCATAAAACTTAATATTGGCTGAAAGCTAGTAGTTTCAATTTGATTCATAGGTTAATAAATTTCAATATATATACATAAAATGGAAAAAGTTGTAATATTAAAATAGAGATATTGTTGAAAAATGAGGATTTTGGGTGAATATATATGAAATATATGAAAAAAACACATAGATATAAAAGAAGGCGAATGATAGCAATATTAACAATATTGTTATTATTAATATTATCTTTATGGATGTTTATAAAAGCTTCTGAAGATGAAGAAGAGTGCTATAAATGCTATAGAAATAATATATTAGGTATAGCAGGGGATTTTTGTGTTTTTACTGAAGGGGATGCAAAGTTATCAGAATGTACAGCTGATATTGCAATAGGAGGAAAATTTGATGGAACCAGTTTTGGAAACTATGACACTGGTTGGAGTCAGTTTTATAGTAGTCATTTAGAATGTGTTAACTTAAATTCGTATATTGGAGGACATTATGAAAACGGAACGTATCAATGGAAAGGAGATAAAACTAAAGAACAACTTACTTGTCATGGAAGTGGGATTGATATATGCAAAGGAACATATGAGGGTGAGCATCAATATGGCCAGGCTAATTTATATATAAATACATGCGAGGAAAGTAGCAATAATGTATGTACACAAGGTGGAAATCCTAACCAATGTCAAATAAATGGAAAAACTTACAATAATCCTCAGTGTAATGATGATAAGTGTGATCAGAATGGAAAATATAATGCTTACAATGTAAAAGAGGTAAAGTGTAAATTTATAGATTTTGAAAAAGAATTTGAGGACTTGAGAAAATTATCAGAAACATTAAAAAATAAAGGAGAAAATGGAGACACAGATTGTAAGGTTAATTGCAAAAATGAACCAAATAACACTCATACTATAAAATACCAAATTAAAGAAGATGAAAGTGCTGTAATAATAACAGTAGAGGCGGACAATTTTTTTAATTCAAATTTTTGCGATACCTTTGATATAGAGAACTTAGCTAGCAATAAAAAGATAATTATAAATGTTGATTGTACGGATCAATTTACACAACAATGTCGTAGTACACCTAAAATACAAATTAATGGACAATCAGGCAAGTGGGATGCTCTGGCTGAAAATATAATTTGGAATTTCTATTATCCAGATAATAATGGCAATAATGGAACAGGAGCCCAACTAGAAGTAAAAGAAATGATAGGTACGATTCTAGCTCCTAACATAGAGGTTAAGGTTACTGGTAATTTATATGGAGCAGTTATAGCTAAAAAAATATTGGAAGCAAATACCATTAACGGTATAAATTCAAGTATTAATTGGAGTGATATAGGGGAAGAAAAACCAAAAGAAGAAACAACTTCTGTATATGTAGAAAAAGAGTGGATTGATAAAGATAACGCAGGTGGAAAACGACCAGATAATGTTAAATTCAAATTACTAGCGGATGGTGTAGAAAAAGAAACTATTACTTTAAGAAAACAAGGACAAATTGTAAGAATTAATGATAAAAAGCAACAAGGCGAAAATGAAGAAAAAGTAAAAAGTATTGCTTACTCAACTAGTGGTAGTAGGTCAATAGCATCTGTATCTGAAACAGAAGATTGTTGTGAATATTATATTGAGATAGATAAAACATCAATTCAAGATTGGTGGAAATATAATATGAAAAATTTAAAGCTAGAGATTAAATATAGTGGGGGAAAGACAGAAACTAAAGAAATTTGTGCAAACAATTTTTGTAATTGGGGATTTGATCAAAGCTTTAAGGTAAAAATCCCAAAAGGACAAAGTGTAACAATAACTTTTGAAACAACAATTTTAACAAGCGATGATGGTTCGCATTGCTATTTAGAATCTATTTCTACGAAGCAAAATACTTGTGGAGTAGAAGTGAATTGGCCTAATAATTGTAATTGGATAGTAGTAAAATTATCAACAACAGAGTGTAGCTGTACACCAACTGTTACAATTAGTAATGACAATCTACTTGGTTCAGGGGGTAGTGCAGGTGAAAACAACGGAGAAAGTTCTAGTAGTGGTACTGATGAAAGTAATCAAGGAAACCAAAACGGTCAAGACAGTCAAGAAGGTTCAGGTTCAGGAAGTACTACTAATCCAACAAATCCTACGAACCCTGGAGAGGGAACAGGTGGAACTGGAAGTCAAACAGGAGGCGAAACTGACGGAGACAACGATAACTCTATAAATCCAGACAACTCAGAAGAACAAGAAAATCCAAAAGAATGGTCATGTATAATTAAAGATCTTCCAAAATATCAAGAAAATGGCAAAAATGAAGATGGAGAAGGTAAAAAAGAGATTGTTTATACAATAAAAGAAGTTAACGTTAGTGAGAATTACATTTCTGAAATAGAAAAGATAGATGAGAATGAAGAGGATAAAGATAAATATGCTGCTAAATATAGAATTATAAATACTTTATTAACTGATATTGAAGGTGAGAAAATCTGGGATGATGAAAATGATAATGATGGAGTTAGACCAGAGTCTATTGAAGTAACTTTATATCAAAAGGATGAAAGTGGAGAAGATAAAAAAGTTGATGTAGAAGAGTACAAGAAGAAAGTTAATAATACTGAAAATCAACAATCTACAGGAGTTGAAGCAAATGGCGAAGGTTCAGAAGAGAATAATGAATTAAATGAAAAATCAAAGTTTAAAAATCCTATAACTGTTACAAAGAATTTAGAGGATTTAGAGGCAGAAAAAGACAGTAATAAATGGAAGTTTAAGTTTGAAGGTGTTAAGAAGTACAATAAAGAGGGCAAAGAGATAAAATATACTGTTAAAGAAAATACTGAAAGTGAAGGGCTAAAGGATAAATATACAGCAACAGTTGAAGACATGAAGATTACTAATAAGCATAAATTAGAAACAACAGAGGTTACTGTTACTAAAGTATGGGATGATAACAATGATCAAGATGGATATAGACCGAAAGAGGTTAAAGTAACTTTATTGGCTGATGGTGAAGAAATAAAAGCAGAGGATTCAAAATCTGAGAATGAAAAAGTAGAGACTACAGCAACTTTAAATAAAAATAGTGAATGGAAGCATACTTTCAAAAATTTACCAAAATATAAAAACAAGAAAAAAATAGAATATACTGTTAAAGAAGAGAATGTTAATAAATATACAACTACTATAAGTGATGACAATACAATCACCAACAAACACGAGCCTGAGAAAATATCTATTACTGTAAAGAAGATATGGAAAGATAATGATGACCAAGATGGGAAGAGACCTGAGAACGTTACTGTTAAGATTTTGGAAAATGAAAATGAGTTAGAAAATAAAAAAGTAACTTTAAACGCAGAAAATAACTGGGAAGCTACTATTGATGATTTACCTAAGTTTAAAGAGGGCAAAGAAATTGTTTATACAGTAGATGAAGAGAAATTTGATGATTATAAGAAAGACGTTAAAAAGCTAGAGAAAAAAGAAGATAGCGAAAAGGCTGAAGATGGCAAAGAGGTTATAGCTTTTGAGATTACGAATACTCATGAACCAGAGAAAACAAAAGTATCTGGAAAGAAGACATGGGATGATAAAGATAATCAAGATGGTATAAGACCTGAGAAAGTAGCGGTTAAGCTACTTGCTGATGGACAACCTGTTGCTGATAAGGAAGTAGAAGTGTCTGAAAAAACTGAATGGAAGTATGAATTTAAAGATGTTCCTAAATATAAAAACAAAGGTACAGAGATAGTTTATACTGTTGAAGAAGATGCAGTTGAGGGTTATACAGCAGAAGTTGATTCAGATAATAATATAACTAATAAGCATAAACCAGTAACCATAGATATTGAAGGTACAAAGACTTGGGATGATAGTGATAATCAAGACGGAAAAAGACCTAAGGAGATTACTGTTAGATTATTTGCAAATGATAAAGAGAAAGAAACAAAAGTTGTTAAGCCAGATGAAGATAATAATTGGAAATATAAATTTACAAATCTTCCAAAGTATGAAAAAGGACAAGTAATTAAATATACAATAAAGGAAGATGAAGTTAAAGATTATGATACAACTATAGATGAATACAATATAACTAATAAACACACACCAGAGACTATAACAGTTAAAGGAGAGAAAACATGGGAAGATGCAAATAATCAAGATGGTAAGAGACCTGAAAGTATAACCGTTTATCTAGTTGCTAATGGAGAAAGAGTTGAAGGTAAAGTTGCAACAGCATCTGAAAAAACTGAATGGGAATATGAATTTAAAGATGTTCCTAAATATTCAAAGGGTGAAAAGATAAAATATACAGTAGAAGAAGAGAAAATAGAAGGATATACATCAAAAGTTGATGAGAATAATAATATTACAAACACTCATAAACCAGAAAAAATAGATATAACAGGAACAAAAAAATGGGAAGATAGCGATAATCAAGATGGTAAGAGACCTAAAGAAATTACTGTTAGATTATTTGCAGATGGAAAACAAGTAGAAGGTAAGGAAGCAACAGCTTCTGAGAAAAATAATTGGGAATATAAGTTTAAAGATGTTCCTAAATATAGAGACCAAGGAGTAGAAATTAAGTATACAGTAAAAGAAGATGCAGTAGATGGTTATACATCAGAAGTTGATAAGGATAATAATATAACTAATAAACATACACCAGAGACTATAACTGTTAAAGGAAAGAAAACATGGGAAGATGCAAATAATCAAGATGGAATAAGACCAGAAAGCATAACAGTTTATTTGAAGGCGGATGGAAAAAGAGTTGAAGATAAAGAAGCAAAAGCTTCTGCAGATACTGGTTGGGAATATGAATTTAAAGATGTTCCTAAATATAGAGACCAAGGAGTAGAAATAAAGTATACAGTAGAAGAAGATGATATAACAGGTTATACTTCAAAAGTTGATAAGAATAATAATATAACAAATACACATAAACCAGAAACAATTGATATTAAAGGAACGAAGAAATGGGAAGACGCAGATAATCAAGATGGAAAGAGACCTAATAAAATTACAATTAAAGTATTTGCAAATGATAAAGAATTAACAGACAAGAAAATAACTGTAATAGCAGATGATAAATGGGAGTATGAGATTAAAGATTTACCTAAAAATGAAGCTGGAAAGCCAATTACATATACAGTAGAAGAAGAACCTATTACAGGATATAAGATTAATGTTGAAGGTTATGATATAACAAATTCTCACGAACCAGAGAAGATAGATATCTCAGGTAGAAAAACATGGGATGACGCAAATGATCAAGACGGAAAGAGACCAACACAAATAACAGTTAAACTACTTGCAAACAAAGAAGTAAAAGAAACAAGAACTGTAACAGCAGAAAATAATTGGTCATACGAATTTAAAGGAGTAGATAAATACGCAAATGGAAAAGAGATTAAGTATTCAATAGATGAAGATAAGGTAGATGATTATACTTTATCTACAGATGGATACAACTTAAAGAATACTCATAAGCCAGAAACAATAGTTATAGAAGGAACAAAGAAATGGGATGATGCAGAAGACCAAGATGGAAAGAGACCTGATAAGGTAGTAGTTAAATTATCAGCAGATGGAGAACAATTAGAAACTAAAGAAGTAACAGCAGAAAGTAAGTGGAAATATAAATTTGAGAATTTACCTAAATACAAAGAAGGCAAAATTATAGAATATAAAATAGACGAAGAAGAAGTAAAAGACTATACAAAAGAAATAAAAGGCTACGACATAATAAATCACCATGAACCAGAGAAGACAAGCATATCAGGAACTAAAACATGGAATGATAATGATGATCAAGATGGAAAAAGACCTGATAGTATCAGAGTAAAATTATTTGGGGACGGAGAAGAAGTTGAAACAAGAAAAGTAACTAAAGATAAAGATTGGAAATACGAATTTAAAGATCTACCAAAATACAAAAAAGGAGTAGAAATTAAATATACAATTGATGAGGTTGATGTAAAAGATTACACAAAAGAAGTAAAAGATTATGATGTAACAAACACACATACTCCAGAAAAAACAGAAGTATCAGTAACTAAAGTATGGAATGATAGTGATAACCAGGATGGTAAGAGACCAGAAGAAGTTACGGTTAAATTATTGGCAGACGGAAAAGAATTTAAAACTGGCACTATAACTGCAAAAGATGGATGGAAATATACTTTCAAAGACTTAGACAAATACAAAAAAGGACAAGAAATAAAATACACAATTAAAGAGGACGAAGTAAAAGGATATGCATCAAAGGTAGATGAAGAAAGCAACACAATAACAAACACTCACGAGCCAGAAAAAATAAATATAGCAGGAACTAAGAAGTGGGATGATAATAACGACCAAGATGGAAAAAGACCTGAAGAAGTTAAGATAAAACTATTAGCAGATGGTGTAGAAGTAAAAACTAAAAAAGTAACTGCAAATGATGATTGGAAATATACTTTTGAAAATGTACCAAAATATAGCAAAGGACAAGAAATTAAATATACAGTTGATGAAGAAGAGGTAAAAGATTATACTAAGACAATAGACAAATACGATATAACAAACAAGCATATACCAGAAAAAACTGAAGTATCAGGAACTAAGATATGGGAAGATGAAGACAATCAAGATGGAATAAGACCTGAGAAGATAAAAGTTAACTTATTTAAGGGTGAAGAAAAGATTGCTTCTCAAGAAGTAACTGCAAAAGATGAGTGGAAATATACTTTTAAAGACTTAGATAAATATAGTAAAGGCAAAGAAATAAAATACACAATCAAAGAGGAAGAAGTAAAAGGATATACATCAAAAGTTGATAAAGATAATAATATAACAAATACTCATAAACCAGAAGTTACATCTATATCAGGTGAGAAAAAATGGCTAGATGAAAAGAATCAAGACGGAATAAGACCTAAGAGTATAGAAGTTAAATTGTTAGATGGAGAAAATGTAGTTGCAACAAAAACAGTAACAGCAGATACGGAATGGAAATATACTTTTGAGAATGTACCAAAATTCAGACAAGGAAAAGAAATACAATATACAGTAGATGAAGAAGATGTACCTGGATATGATAAAGAAATAAAAGGATACAATATAACAAATACACATAAGATAGAAAAGGTTAGCGTATCAGGAACAAAGACATGGGTAGATGATAATAATCAAGATAAAGTAAGACCAGAGAGCATTACAGTAAGATTATATGCAAACGGGGAAGAAGTAAAAAATAAAAAAGTTACTAAAAAAGATGGTTGGAAATATACATTTAAAGATTTAGCAAAATATGCAGATGGACAAGAAATTAATTATACAATTAATGAAGATAAAGTAACAGGATATGAAAAAACTATAAATGGATATGATATAACAAATACTCATGAATCAAAGAGGACAAGTGTATCAGGAACCAAAATATGGGTAGATCCAGGATATGAAAACTTCAGACCTAATAGTGTAAAGATAAACCTATTAGCAAATGGAAAGGCTAAAGACAGTAAAACTGTAACAGAAGCTGATGATTGGAAATATGAATTTACAGATTTACCAAAATATGAAGCTGGTAAAGAAATAGTTTATACAATTACAGAAGATGAAGTAGAAGGATATGAAACAACAATAAATGATTACAATGTAATAAATAGATATCATGCTGTAGCTGGTGAAGAGGTAATTGATATAGATGTAGAAAAAGAGTGGGAAGATGCAGGATATGAAGCAATAAGACCAAGCTCAGTAAAAGTAAACTTGTTAGCAAATGGAAAAGTAGTAAGAACACAAGAGATAACAGCAAAGAATAAATGGAAATTTACATTTAAACAAGTAGAATTATTTGATAAAAATGGAGATATTATAAAATATACAATAACAGAAGATGCAGTAAGTGGATACGAAACAAGAATAGATGGATTTAAGATAACAAATACATATGTACCAATGGCAGTAGCAGATAAGGTAATGATTAAGATTAATAAATATGAAAAAGGAACAACCAAGAAATTAAAAGATGCAAAATTTGAATTAGTAATAAAGAAAGAAGACGGAGTAGATAAAGACAAGAACAAGAAGTATAAGGAAGTATTAAAGAAGACAAATACAACTAATTCAATAGGACAAATCATCTTGAAAGATTTAGATTTAGAAGCAGGAACATATTTATTAGAGCTAACTGAAAAAGAAGCTCCAAAAGGATATAAGAAGTCTGATGATTCTATCAAGGTTGAATTTACTGTAAAAGAGCAAGATGGCAAGAAAGTAATTAAGCTTAAAGAAAAATATAAGAATGCAGAAGTAGAGAAGACAGTTTTAACAGTAAAAGTAGAGAATACAAAAGAACAACATAAGGATAATACAACATCAAAAGGAAAATTACCACAAACAGGACCTGGCAAAACGATAGTAGTAGGAGCAGTGGTTATGGTATTCTTAGCAGTAGGAGCAATAGGAGTATTCAAGTATAGAGAAGTTAAATTTTAGAAAAACAAGGGAGAGAAATCTCCCTTGTTTTAATGAATAATTGATGTAAAAAACATAGAAAATTCTATTTTAATTAGTAAATAGTTTATGAACTTTATTTAATGTATACAAGCGATTAAAATCATCAGTATTATTAATGGATTTAGCAAATAAACCAACAAGAAAAATAACTACAATTAAGAAAAATAAAACTGGAATAACAGAAAATTGTAGATCGTCAGTTAAATCAAAGTTTAGCCAATTAAATGAACATAGAAAAATATAAGTGTAAAAAGTAGCAAATGTTCCTTGTAACAATTTTCCTACAATATATGGTTTTATTGATAAATCAGATTTAGATATAACACTTAAAATTTGAAGCATTACAGAAAGTCCACCAAATCCTAGAATAAAAGCAGTAAAAATTATATTAGTAGAAATATTTTTTATATGTATACTTGAAATGGCATTAACACCATTAGTAACTTCTAATAAGCCAATAACAGAAGCTTTAATAAATTCTACATTGATATTAAACAGATTAAATATAGGTGTAAAAACCAATTCGAATACTTGAAGAAGTCCACTTTGAATTAGTATGGATATAATAACACTAAATAAAACGACAAAACCTCCAATTAGAAGTAGTGTATTTATAGAATTCAAAATAGATTTTGATAAAATTTCTCCAAGTGATTCGAATGAAATAGATTTATTATTATTTTTGAAAGAATGGACATTATCAAATTTAGAAATGGATTTTTTTGAACAAAAGCCGGTTAATATACCAACAGATATTGCAGCTAACAAGTGAGTAATTAGTAATAAGAAGCCAATCATGGAACTGCTAAAAAGTCCAATCCCAACAGTAGCAATAATAAATAGAGGTCCAGAATTATTAGTAAAAACCAAAAGCCTTTCACCTTCATCTTTGGATACAGATTTAGAATTTCTTAAGGATGTTACAATTTTAGCTCCAACAGGATATCCGCTAATACAACCCATTAAAAAAGCAAAAGCACTAATGCCAGGAACTTTGAAAATTGGATGCATAATAGGATTAAAAAGTTTTCCTAAAATTGAAATAAAATTTGTGTGAAGCATTAATTCTGTAGCAACAAAAAATGGGAATAGAGTAGGAACAACAAACTTTGCCCACAAAGTAAGACCATTTCTAGCAGCTGTTAAGTTATTATTGGAAAAAATAATAAGAGAAATAGTAAACAATAATAAAATAATTGTAAAGATATTTTGTTTTAAAGAAATGATAAAATATTTAAATCTCATAAAATCACCAACATAAAAAATCAATTCTATTGTAAAATATATGGTTTTGTGATATATTTAATGCATAAATTTTAAATACGGAGGAGAAATTATGATAGCAATTGGTTGTGATCATGGAGGATACAAATTAAAAGAGGAGATTGTAAGATACCTTAAAGAAAAAGATATAGAAGTAAAAGATTTTGGAGCATATTCAGAAGATAGAGTTGATTATCCTGTGTTTGCTAAAGCTGTTGCAGAATCTATAGTGAATAAAGAATGTGAAAAAGGAATTTTAATATGTAGAAGTGGTCTTGGTATGGCTATTACTGCAAATAAATTTAAAGGAATAAGATGTGTTCCTTGTTATAATGAAGAAACAGCAAAATTTTCTAGAATGCACAACGATTCAAACATATTGGCATTAGGTGCAGATTATGTAACTGTTAATGAAGCAATAAATATAGTTAGAATGTGGATAGCAACAGAATTTGAGGGAGGAAGACATCAAGAAAGACTTGATATAATTAAAGAAATTGAGTCTAATAACATGAAATAAAATGGAGGTTAATATGGCAAAAACTAGAATTGTAACAGGCGATAGACCAACGGGAAAATTGCATATAGGACATTATTTTGGTTCTTTAAAAAATAGAGTAAAATTACAAGACGATTATGAAGAATATATATTAGTTGCTGATGTTCAAGCTTTAACAGATAATTTTAATAATCCAGAAAAAGTGGCAAAAAATGTAAGAGAAATTGTAATGGATAATTTATCAGTAGGCTTGGATCCAGAAAAAACTACAATATATCTACAATCAATGATACCAGAAACAGCAGAACTTACAGTTTTTTATTCTAATTTAGTAACTATTGCAAGGTTAGAAAGGAATCCTACAGTAAAAACAGAAATAGCTCAAAAAAGAGATATTTTTGGAGAAAGTGTTACATATGGATTTTTAGGATACCCAGTAAGTCAAGCGGCAGACATAACAGTCTTAGGAGGAGAAATAGTCCCAACAGGAGAAGACCAAAAACCATTAATTGAGCAAACAAGAGAAATTGTTAGAAAATTCAATAGCATTTATGGGGAAGTCTTAAAAGAACCACAAATATTGTTATCAGAAAACAAGAGAATAAAAGGTTTAGATGGTAATGAAAAAATGGGAAAATCCCTAGGTAATGCAATATATTTAGCTGATTCTGAAGAAGAAATAAGAAAAAAAGTAATGACAGCAATAACAGATCCAGGAAGAATAAAAAAAGATGATTTAGGAAATCCAGATATATGTATGGTTTCATATTATCACAACCTATTTAATAAAGAAGATTATAAACAAGCATGTAAAGAATGTAGAGCAGGACAAAGAGGATGTGTAGAATGCAAGAAAAAATTAATTGAAAATATCAACAAAGAATTGGCACCAATTAGAGAAAGAAGAAAGTATTATGAAGAACATCCAGAAGTAGTAGATAAGATTTTAAAAGATGGTACAGAAAAGGCAAGAAAACTAGCAAAAGAAACAATGAAAAAAGTAAAAAAAGCAATGAAAATAGACTATTTTGAACAATAATGGGAATAATATAATTTAAAATAATCAAAAAATATGTAAGGAGAAAAAAATGTTTACAGACTATGTAAAAATCCTAGTAAAATCAGGCAAAGGTGGAGATGGCGCAATAACTTTTAGACGAGAAAAATATGTAGCAGCAGGAGGACCTGATGGAGGAGATGGAGGAAACGGAGGAAGTGTATATTTCCAAGTAGACCCAGACACGAACACGTTATTAGACTTTAGATTTAAAAAGAAATTTAAAGCGGAAGATGGAAGCAATGGTTCCGGAAATCATTGCTACGGAAAAAGTGGAGAGGATTTATATATAAAAGTACCAAGAGGAACAATTATAAAGGATGCTGAAACAGGAAAAGTTGTTGCAGATCTTTCAGAGCCAAACCAAGTAGAACTTGTTTTGCCGGGAGGAAGAGGAGGAAAAGGAAATTCTCATTTTGCAACAGCAACAAGACAAGCTCCTCATTTTGCACAAGATGGAGAAAAAGGAATAGAAAAAGAATTTATACTAGAACTAAAATTATTAGCAGATGTTGGTCTATTAGGTTTTCCAAATGTAGGAAAATCAACTTTCTTATCTGTAGTAACATCTGCAAAACCTAAAATTGCAGACTATCATTTTACTACTATAATACCAAATTTGGGAGTAGTAAAAACAGAATATGGAGATAGTTTTGTTATAGCAGATATTCCTGGAATTATAGAAGGAGCAAGTCAAGGAGTAGGTCTTGGAATACAATTTTTACGACATGTAGAAAGGACACGATTATTATTACATGTAATAGATGTATCTGAAACAGAAGGCAGAAGCCCAAAAGAAGATTTTTATATAATAAACAAAGAACTAAAAGAATATAGCGAGAAATTGAGCAAGAGAAAACAAATAATAGTAGCAAACAAAGTAGACGCTGTTCAAGATAATAATAGAATAAAAGAATTAGAAGAAGTTGCTAAAAAAGAAAATATGGAATTATACAAAATATCAGCAGCAACAGGGCAAGGGGTTCCAGAATTAATGAGACGCATTTCAGAAGTACTAAAAGAATTACCAAAAGAAGATTTAGTAGAAGCTGAAGAGAAAGTAGTGTACACATTACAAGAAGATGATAGAGGTTTTGAAATCGTAAAAGAGTCTGATGATATATATGTTGTCACTGGAGCAAAAGTAGAAAGACTAATGGGAAGAGTAAATATGAGTGATAATGAGTCAATGCATTATTTTGAAAAATCCTTAAGAGAAATTGGAATTGAAGCTGAATTAAAGAAAATGGGAATAAAAGAAGGAGATACGGTAAAATTCTTAGATTGGGAATTTGAATGGTATAATTAATATAAAAACTTTGCAAAAAAACAAAAACCTGTTTGACAAAAACAGGTTTTTGTGATAATATGATTTCAAATTATTACAAGGGGTGATTTTGTGGGAAGAAAAGATCCAAAAGAGATTAATAAAAGAGAAAAAGCAATATTAAAATTCTTAGAAAGAGAAATAGCTACAAGAGGATATCCACCATCAGTTAGAGAAATAGGAAAAGCAGTAGGACTTAGCTCAACTGCAACAGTTCATGGATACATATCAAGACTAGAACAAAAAGGATATATAAAAAAAGAATCACAAAAAGGTAGAACATTAAGATTAATAAAAGGACAATCTGGAGATCCAATAAAAACAGGAAATAAAGATTTCTATACTGGTAAAGAATTAGTAGAAGTACCTGTTATAGGTAAAATAACAGCAGGAGAGCCAATATTAGCTGTAGAAAATGTCACAGATACTTTCCCAATACCACTAGACTTTGTTGGAAATAGTGAAAGCTTCATGTTAACAGTTAGAGGAGAAAGTATGATAGAAGCTGGAATTTTAGATGGAGATTATATTCTAGTAAGAAAACAAAATTCAGCTAACAATGGCGAAATCGTAGTAGCATTAATAGAAGATGAAGCTACAGTAAAAACTTTTTATAAAGAGAAAGATCATATAAGATTACAACCAGAAAATAGCACAATGGATCCAATAATAGTTCCAGATTGCCAAATCCTTGGAAAAGTTAGTGGCGTTTTCAGAAAAATGTAATGTATTAATATTGTAAGTACGAGTATTCCTAATCTGCTTTGTGCATGGAAAATAAAGTTTTAAATAGTATTTAATGAATAATTTGATTATAGGGGAGAGCACTGCTCTCCCAATTTTTAAAATTGAACTTATTATGTAAAAAAGCTTGAAAACACTGGGAAAAAGTGGTATAATAAAAAAATGAGAGAATAAATATAAATAGGAAGGTGTATATAATGAAAGAGAAAAGTTTCTATAAAATACAAGCAGTAGTTATATCATTAATTTTAATATTTCAAGTTTTTATACCAATACTATCAATGGCAGATGATTCTAAACCAGCGATAACAGTACAAAAACATAGAGAGGATAACAAAGTAACTCTAACAATAACAGATATAAAAGCAAAAATAAATAATGTAAGAATCGTATACGGAGAAAAGATAACAAGTTCAGAAGAGTTCTTAGATTCTAATAGAGATATAAAGAAAGATAAAGGAGAAGAGTTAACTATTACTAAAGTTAGTGAAACGGAAGGTAATAATAAATATACAGTAACATTTGATATAAAAGAGAACTATAATGAATATACTGTATTTATATTTGATGAGAATAAAAATGCATTTTTGTACAATTATACAATAACACCATCAAGTGCAAATGAAATGACAATGAGCGTAACAAAATCAGAAACAAATAAAAGAGATTTAACAATAAAAGTAACTTCTGCAGAAAGTGATATTAAAACATTAAAAATAGCAAAAGTATCAAGTAAAGAAGAGAAATTTGATTTTAAAACAAATGGAACAACTATAGATATAACACAGCAACAAGATAAAAAGAATATTGAGTTACAACATACTGTAACAGAAGATGGTATATATAAAGTATATGCAGAAAATGACAAAGGTTCTAGTTATACATATACAGTAATAGTAAGTCAAGGAGAACAAATAACAATAGAATATGAACAAAATAAAACTCAAAAAAATGAATTAAAAATAAAAGTATCAGATACAGTTGCAAATATAACTAGTGTAAAAATTGCAAAATATGAAGTAGATAAAGAACCAGACTGGGAAAAAGCAACAGAGCTATATTCTAATAATAATGAAAGTAAATTAGAAAATTTAACATACACTATTCCAGAAAGTGGAAAATACTCTATCAAAGTAACAGATGCAGCTGGAATGAGTTTTACAAGAACTACATCAAGATTATATATTAATGATGATGATAAGCCAGAAATAAAAGTATCAATAAATAAAAGCAATCCAAAATTAGTTAATATTGTAGCAACAGATAATATGAGTAAAGTCAAAGAACTATATGTATCAGAAGATGAAAGTTTATCTACAATAGAAGATATTAAGGCAAAAGCAACAAAGCTATCAATTACAGCAAGTAATAAAGTAGAAGTTGCATATGAAGTAAAAAATGCTGAAACTTTATACATGTATGCTATTTCTGAAGATGGTCAAGCTTTTATGCTAGAAGCAAAAATATCAGAGATTGAAGTAATAGATGATAATAATTCAGAAGAACAAAAACCAGAAAATAATCAGCCAGAAGTGCAAGATCCAGATAACAATCAACCAGAAATACAAGCACCAGAAAATAATCAACCAGAAGAGCAAAACCCAAATAATAACAATCAAGAACTTATTAAACCAGAAAAACCAGAAACGCAAGAACCAAGTAATAATAATCAAGAACTTATTAAGCCAGAAAAGCCAGAAGAGCAAGAGCCAGAATATAATTATCCAATAGAAGATAATAATGATGATGAGTATAGTTATGAAAACGAAACAAATTCAAATTATAATCAAAATGATAATGAAGTAGAAGAATATGAAGATTCAACAGTAAGCAACAATCCATTACCACAAACAGGTATAAAAAATGGAATAGTAACAATTATGATGATTTTAATAGTAAATGCAGTAATAGCATTAAGAAAATACTCAAAAATTAGATAAAATCCATATAAGAAAAGTTCAACTTTATGTTGAACTTTTTTGCTTTATAATGATATAATACAAAAATGTATAAGGCAAAAATGAATAGGAATATATTAAAAATGGAGGGAATAAAATGCAGAATATAGCAGAATTATTAGCAAATGAATTTAACATTAGAAAAGAGCAAGTGGAGAATACTTTGAAATTAATCGAAGAAGGAAATACAATTCCTTTCATAGCACGTTATAGAAAAGAAGCTACAGGAAATTTAAGTGACGAAGTTTTAAGAGATTTAGATGCAAGACTTACATATTTAAAAAATCTAAATGAAAGAAAAGAAGAAATAACAAGACTTATAGATGAGCAGGGAAAACTTACTGAAGAACTAAAACAATCAATTGAAAATGCAATAATATTATCTGAATTAGAAGATATATATAGACCATATAAGCAAAAGAAGAGAACAAGAGCAACTATAGCGAAAGAAAAAGGATTAGAACCACTATCATTAATTATATATATGCAAAAAGAGAATAAAAATATATATGACATAGCAAAGGAATATATAAATGAGGAAAAAGGTGTAGAAACAGCAGAAGATGCAATAGCTGGAGCATTAGATATTATAGCAGAAAATATATCAGATGATGCAGATTATAGAAAGAAAATAAAAAGTATGTGCTTTAGAGAAGCACTAATTGTTACAAAAGGTGCAAAAGAAGAAAAGTCAACATATGATATGTACTATGATTTCAGTGAACCAATATTAAAAATTCCAAGCCATAGAATACTTGCAATTAACAGAGGAGAAAAAGAAGAGTTCCTAAAAGTAAAAATAGAAAAACCAGAAGAAAAAATATTAAACATGCTTGAAAAGCAGATAATAGTAGATGAAAAATCACAATTTGCAGTAATGCTAAGAGAGACAATTTTAGATGCATATAAAAGATTAATAGAACCATCAATAGAAAGAGAAATAAGAACAGACTTAACAGAAAAAGCAGATGAGAAAGCAATTAAAGTTTTTGGACAAAATGCGAAACAATTATTATTACAACCACCGATTAAAGGTAAAAATGTAATAGGATTTGACCCTGCCTATAGAACAGGTTGTAAAATTGCAGTAATAGACTACACAGGAAAATTATTAGACTATACAACTATATATCCAACAGAACCACAAAATGATATTGTTGGAGCAAGAAAAACAATTCTTGATTTAATAAAAAAATATGATGTAGATATGATAGCTTTAGGAAATGGAACAGCATCAAGAGAATCAGAACAATTTTTATCAGACACAATCAAATTAACTCCAAAAGAAGTTGTATATGCAATAGTAAGTGAAGCTGGAGCATCTGTTTACTCTGCATCAAAATTAGCAACAGAAGAATACCCAGATATAAATGTATCTATAAGAGGAGCAATATCAATAGCAAGAAGATTGCAAGATCCTTTAGCAGAACTTGTAAAAATAGATCCAAAGGCTATAGGTGTTGGACAATATCAGCATGATGTAAATCAAAAACAACTAACAGAAAGCTTGGCAAATGTAGTAGAAGATGCAGTAAACTCTGTTGGAGTAGATGTTAATACTGCTACACCATCTTTGCTATCATATGTTTCAGGAATAAATAATACAATAGCAAAAAACATAGTTAAATACAGAGATGAAAATGGAGAATTAAAATCTAGAAAAGAATTACTAAAAGTTCCAAAGCTAGGAAAAGTAGCATTTGAACAATGTGCCGGATTTATAAGAATATTCGGTGGAACAAATCCATTAGAAGTTACAGCTGTTCACCCTGAAAGTTATGAGGCAACAGAAAAACTATTAACAAAATTAGGATATGAAAAGCAAGATATACTAGATTCTAAAAAATTAAATGAGTTAAGAGAAAATTTGAAAAAAATAGATACTGCGAAAGTAGCAAAAGAATTAGAAATAGGAGAACTTACATTAAAAGATATAATATCAGAATTAATGAAACCAGGAAGAGATCCTAGAGAAGAACTACCAAAGCCAATACTAAGAAGTGATGTTTTAAAATTTGAGGATTTAAGAGAAGATATGGTTTTAACAGGAACAGTAAGAAACGTAATAGATTTTGGAGCTTTTGTAGATATTGGGGTTAAGCATGATGGCTTAGTACATATATCACAAATGAGTGATAAATACATAAAAAATCCATCAGAAGTAGTTTCAGTAGGTGATATAGTTAAAGTAAAAGTAATAGGAATAGATAATGATAAACAAAAAGTAAGTTTATCAATGAAACTATAAAAAGATTAAAAATGCAATAAAAAACAATCATAATTTTGAAAAAAGCGCATTGAAAGTAAATTTTATTAGAAATTCTTAACTAAATTTTATGGAAATAGTTCGCGCTTGTTTGTGAAAGGGTGCCATAAAATTAGTTTAGAATTTCTTTAAAATTTTGCTTGAACGAGCATTTTTGAAAAATTATAATTGTTTTTTGTATATTTTTAGTATTTAATACTTATTTTACTCTTCTATATAACCAATATAATCTAAATTTCTGAATTTCTCATCTATATCCATTCCATAACCAACAACAAACTTGTTAGGAATTTCAAAACCTATATAATCAACATCAATATCCACTTTTCTTCTTTCAGGCTTGCTAAGAAGAGTGCATATTTTTAAACTATTAGGTTTTCTATTTTTAAGCATATTAACTAAATAACTCAAAGTTCTTCCAGAATCAATAATATCTTCAACTATTAAAACATCTTTTTTTGCAATAGAGTCTCTAGTATCTTTTAACATTTTTATATCACCAGGAACAGTACCGCTACCATAACTTGAAACTTCTATAAATTCAAGGTTAGTAGTAGGAGAAAGATGTTTTGCAAGTTCAGTTGTGAAAAATACAGAACCCTTTAGAATGCAAAGAATAGTAATAGGCTTATTTTCATAATCTTTATTAATTTGCTCTGCTAGTTCTTTAATTCTTTTACTTACATCATTTTTATTTATTAAAACTTTTACATCATCTATATTCATTGTAATTCCTCCTAAAATGTATAATTAATATAATTATATCATTTTATGTCGAAATAAGTAAATAGAAAATAGAGAAAATTCGATTAAGTTAAACAAAATACACCGTTTTTAGTGAAAAGGAAAGTTTGAAAAAAAAATAATTATATGTTAAAATTATAAAGATAAAGAAAGAGTAGAGTGGAAACTCGTATATGCGTTGGAGATGGATTAGGAATTAGTAAAGGATTGAAGTTTTAGAAAAGAGGAAAAAAATGAAATTAAACATAGTATTAGTAGAACCAGAAATACCACAAAATACAGGAAATATTGCTAGAACTTGTGCTGCAACAGGAGGTAAATTACATCTAGTAAAGCCATTAGGATTTGATATATCAGAAAAATCTGTAAAACGAGCTGGATTAGATTATTGGGATAAATTAGAAATTGAAGAACATGAATCATTTAAAGCATTTTTAGATAAATACAGACCAGAAGAAAATAATATGTTTTTTGTAACGACTAAAGGTCCTAATACCTATTCAGAAGTAGATTATTCTGAAATGGAAGAGGTATTTGTTCTATTTGGAAAAGAAACTAAAGGATTACCAGAAGATATTTTGAAAAAATATCTAGATAAATCAATAAGAATTCCAATGAGACCAACTTTAAGATCATTAAATTTATCAAATGCAGTAGCAATAGTAGCATACGAAATTTTAAGACAATGTAAATTTGATCAACTAGAAGATAAAAGTAGTTATTTTAAGAGCTAATTAAAAATTTTGAATTATTTACAAAATAATGGCAATGTAGTATAATATAAAAATAATAAAAATAGAATGGGGAAATTTTTATGAATAGAATGAAACAATTCGGCACGTATGCTCTAATGGTCATAGTATTTTGGATTTTATCAGATGTTTTAATATATTTTGGACTAATAGGTATGTATAAAAATTTTTCTGGAAAAGTAACTACCGAATCACCCAAAATAACAATTAATGAATCAAAAGCTACAAGACAAAGTGGTTTTATAAGAGGAACAATTAAAAATGATACTGATAGTAAGATTGAAGAAAAGTATATAAAAATAGATTTATATTCTGAAAGAGATACATATTTAGGAAGTAAATATTTAAAAGTAGAAAATCTTGAAAGTAATCAAGAAATTCCTTTTGAATCAAGATTTAATTTCTCAAATATTTATAGATATGAGGTAAGTGCTGTAGATAAAGAAAGAGAATATACAGATAAAGAACTTATATCAGATGAATATAAAGATAGATTTTTAACAGGATTTTTAATTACAACCTTATTTTTTTAGAGTAGTATAATTGTGAAAAAAATAAAATGTAAAAAGTATTGAAATATATAAACATATGTAATATAATCGTAACGAACTTGCAACAAGTTCGTTACTTTTTGTTATGAAATTAAAATTTCTTGGATAAAATAATTAGTAGAAAGAAAATTTTAAATTCATCTATAGGAAAGGGTGGAAGCAATGATAGGCTTTGGACAAGATATAGGAATAGATTTAGGAACAGCAACTGTAATCGCATATGTTAAGGGTAAAGGAATTGTTCTAAGAGAACCTTCTGTGGTAGCAGTTGATAACAATACAGGAAATGTATTAGCTGTTGGTCAAGAAGCAAGAAGAATGTTAGGGAGAACACCAGGTAATATTGTTGCTACAAGACCTTTAAAAGATGGAGTAATTTCAAATTATACAGTAACAGAAAAAATGCTAAAACATTTTATAAATAAAGTATGTGGTAAATTTTTATTTGCACCAAGAATAATGATTTGTATACCATCATTAGTAACAGAAGTAGAAAAGAAAGCTGTAATAGATGCAGCTTCACAAGCAGGTGCAAGAAAAGTATATTTAATAGAAGAGCCAATAGCAGCAGCTATTGGAGCTGGTCTTGACATATCAAAACCATGTGGAAATATGATAGTAGATATAGGAGGAGGTACTACCGATGTTGCAGTAATTTCGCTAGGTGGTTCAGTAGTTAGTACTTCTATTAAAGTTGCGGGAGATAAGTTTGATGAAGCAATAGTAAAATATATAAAGAAAAAACATAACATAATAATAGGGGAAAGAACAGCCGAAGATTTAAAAGTTAATATAGGTTGTGTATATCCAAAAATTCAAGATATGGAATTAGATGTAAGAGGAAGAGATTTAAGTACAGGTTTACCTAAAACAATAACAGTTCATTCAAGTGAAATGTTAGAAGCGTTAATGGAACCAGCACTTCTAATAGTAGATGCGGTACATTCAGTATTAGAAAAAACACCACCAGAACTTGTAGCAGATATTAGTGATAGAGGAATATATATTACAGGTGGAGGAGGCTTAGTTGATGGACTAGATAAGCTTCTTCAAGAAAAAACAGGAATTAATGTTATGATAGCTCAAGATGCAGTATCATGTGTTGCACTTGGAACGGGAAAAGCTCTAGATAATTTAGATGCATTAGAAAGTAGAAGAAAATAAAGATTAAAATATAGAAAGAGAGAGGAATATGAGCGATTATAAAAATAGAACTATAGCTTTTTGTACATTGCGGTTGCAAAGTAAATCAATATGAAACAAATGCAATGGAACAAAAATTTCTAAATGCAGGTTATAATATAGTTCCATTTGATAAAATTGCTGATATTTATATAATAAATACTTGTACTGTTACGAATATGTCTGACAGAAAATCAAGGCAAATGCTAAGAAGAGCAAAACAATTAAATGAAAATGCAATTATTGTAGCATTAGGGTGTTATGCTCAAGTTGGAAAAACAGAGTTAGAACAAATACCAGAGATAGACTTGATTTTAGGAAATAATGAAAAAGTAGATATAGTAGAACATATCAATCAATATATAGAAAATAAAGAAGCTCAAACTGATATTACAGATGTAATGAAGCAGATAGAATTTTTGGATTTTGGCTCAGTTACTCATAGTGAAAAAACAAGGGCAGTTATAAAAATTCAAGATGGTTGTGATAGATTTTGTTCATATTGTATAATTCCATATGCAAGAGGCAGAGTAAGAAGTAGAAAACCAGAAAGCATAATAGAAGAAGTAAAAAGTATAGCAAAAAAGGGAATAAAAGAAATTGTAATAACTGGAATTCATATAGCATCATATGGAAAAGATTTTAAAGATGATATAGGTTTAATAGATATTTTGGAAGAATTAAACAAAATAGATGGAATAGAAAGAATAAGATTAGGGTCTTTAGAACCATCTATTATAACAGAACAATTTGTTGGAAGACTAAAAAAATTAGATAAAATATGCAATCATTTTCATTTATCACTTCAAAGTGCTTGTAATGAAACTTTAAAAAGAATGAATAGAAAATATACAATAGAAGAATTTAAAAATTGTGTAAATCTTCTAAGAGAAAACTATGAAGAAGTAGCACTTACAGCAGATGTAATAGTAGGTTTCCCAGGGGAAACAGAAGAAGAGTTTAAAATTACATATGAAAATCTAAAGCAAATAGATTTTTATAAAATGCACATATTCAAATATTCTAAAAGAAAAGGCACAAAAGCAGCAGAAATGCCAAATCAAATAAGTGGAGAAATTCAAGAAGAGAGAAGTAAGATCCTTTTAAAACTTTCAAATGAAAATCAAACAGAAATAAATAAAAGATATATAGGAAAATATGTAAATGTTTTGTTTGAGGAAGATGATGGAAAGTACTTTAAAGGACATACAACAAATTATATAATGGTAAAAATTCCAAAGGAAGAAGTAAAAGAAAATTTAGAAAATGTAATTAAAAAAGCGAAAATAGTGAATATGGAAAATGAAGATTTAATTGGAACGTTAAAATAATAGGAGATGACATCTTGTAATCTTGATGAAACTAATACCTGAAATATTATATTACGAATTTTCTATGTTTTTTCGTAGCGAGCTCGTGTGGGGACCGACGAGTTAGAAAATATAAAAGAAATGTATCATCAGATGCATTTCTTTTTATAGTTTCTACGAAGTTGGGACGAGCGAGAAAAAAGCATAGAAAATGCTTTTCCTTAATTACAAATATTTTTTTAATGTTTCAACACTATCTTCTTGCATAGTAACAAACTCATTTAGTATTTGTTCAACATTTGGAGCTAAATTTTTATTTTGATTAAGAAGACGTCTTCCTTCTATAATTCCCATGTTAGTACCTTGCATAAGTAATTCAGAAAGTTTTGAATTGCTTTGATCAGTCATAGTTTTCATTTGAACACCATACCAAGTCATCATTTTATTCATAGGACTAGTTTCATGAGGCTCTTTAGAGCTATAGTTAGCATACAAATTATTAACTCGCCTAGAAATATCTTTGTATTTGTTATATTCTAAATCTAAAACTTTTTTAAATTCTACATCGCCAACTTTACTAACAACATAATCTATAGCATCCATTCCCATAGTTGCACCTTTATTTACTTCATCTAAAACATTTAAATTATTATTTTCCATAAAAAATCCTCCCAATAATACTTGTTAGTTTGATAATTAAAATTTTAGTGAATTGCGAATTTAGGGTAGCGATAGCTACGAGCAATGAACAAAAATTTTCAATTATTAAACTAACTAACTTTTTTCTTTTATTTTATAACGACCATGTATAGTAAATAATATTTCCAAAATAAAGAAAAATATTCATATTATTCAAGAGGATTTTTAATTATTTAGATAAAGGCACAACGTACATATCTTTATCCATTTTCTGAACTATTTTTTTATAAGTATTATAAACTGATTTATAATTACTCATGTATTTTGCAATATCTGGATGACTAAAAGGAACAACCTTAAAGTTTCCCCAAGTAGACTGATTATAATAAGCATAAAGTAATTGGTTTTGGACATCATCTACAGAAATTTTAACATCATCACCTTTAGATGTTTTGGTTACAGTAAAGCTAGTCATTAATCCAACAGATTTATTATAATTCTCATCTTGATATTGAGCAGATAAGAAATTACCAAGAGAATATATTACAAGAGTATCATCAATCCATGTAACAGGTTGGATAACGTGAGGGTGAGTTCCTATGATAACATCAACATCATGATCTGCTAAAAATTCAGCAGCATCTACTTGATATTTAGTAGGTGTATGAGTATATTCAACACCCCAGTGCATTGCAACAAGTAATACGTCAACTTTATCACGAACTTTTTCAATATCTTTTTCAACTTGCTTTTTATATTCTTGATATTTTGTATCTTTATCAGGATCGTTTATATTTAAATCAGTAGGCCAAACATTAACAAGATATTCTTTACCTTCAGGAACAGGAATACCATTTGTTCCATAAGTATAATTTAACATGGCATAAGTAATGCCATTAATTTCTTTAACAACTACTTCGTCTCTTGCTTCAAAGGAATCATAACTTCCAACAGCTAGAACATCATCTTGTTTATCCCAGTAAGCTCTTGAATTTAAAACTGCTTTTGAACCACTATCAAGTGTGTGATTTGTAGATAAGCTAACTAAATTAAAGCCAGCATCTAACATAGCATCTCCAGCTTCTTGTGGAGAGTTGAACGCAGGATAATTAGAAAGACCAAGTTCTGTTCCACCTAATATTGTTTCTTGATTATAATATCCAACATCATAATCCTTTACAATATCTTTTACATAAGTAAGCATTGGCTTAAAATCATATCCTTTATTATTAGCATTTTTATGAGCATCATCATAAACACTGCTATGAATTAAATAATCTCCAACGCAAACGAAAGATGCGGATGTAGTTTCTTCTTTAGGTTCTTGAACTTGTTGGTCTACGTTTTTTTCATTCCTATTAGAAGATAAAGCAGTATTTTGATTATCTTTGAAAATATAAGTTTTTACATACACAAAACCAAATATAATTAAAGCTAAAACTAAAAAACATAATAACAATCGAGAAATAAAAATCCCTTTATTTACTCTACGTTTTGACATATAAACCTCCTATGTTTTTATATTAATAATTTTATAAAAGAATTATACAGTATAAAAACAAAAAATCATAGAGTTTAAAAGAATTTTTTTGAAACAGCAATATATTAAATCCAAACTAGTATAATGCAACATTTTTAGCCGATTTCTCTTGAAAAAAGTTGAAAAATAGTATATGATATAAATGTATTTTTAGTTGAAAAAATAGGGGGTTTTTTAAATGCAAGTAAAAAGAATCTATGTGCAAAAAAAAGACGGATTTGACATTGAAGCAACTGGTATTTTAAAAGATATACGAGAGAATTTACAAATTACAAATCTAGATAAAGTTATAGTTTATAACAGATATGATGTTTCAGGAATATCTGATGAAACTTTCGAGAAGGCAAAAAATACAATTTTTTCAGAGCCACAAGTAGATGTATGTTTTGAAGAAAAAATAGAAACAGATAAAAACGATAAAGTATTTGGTATTGAATTCTTACCAGGACAATTTGATCAAAGGGCTAATTCATTAGCAGAATGTTTACAAATTTTAACGGAAAAGGAAAGACCAATAACAAAAACAGCAAAAATATATGTTTTAAAAGGAAATGTTTCAGATAAGGAAGTAGAGAAAATAAAAAAATACTTAATTAATCCAGTAGACTCAAGAGAATGTGCATTAGAAAAACCAAATGAAATAAAAGAAGAATTTGAAGTACCAGAAGATGTAGCTGTAATAGAAGGATTTACTGAAATGACAGAAGAAGATTCTGAAAAATTTTATAAGAAATATGGATTTGCAATGGATTTTGCAGATTTAAAATTCTGTCAAAAATATTTCAGAGATACAGAAAAAAGAAATCCAACTATAACAGAAATGAAAATGATAGATACATACTGGTCAGACCATTGTAGACATACAACATTTTTAACAAAACTAGAAAAAATAGATATAGAATGGGATTTATTAGAAAAAGTATATAAAGAATATTTACAAGCAAGAGTAGATGTTAATGACAAAAAAGATGTATGCTTGATGGATCTTGCAGTAATAGCTGCAAAAGAATTGAAAAAGCAAGGATATTTAAAAGATTTAGATGAATCTGAAGAAATAAATGCTTGTAGTTTCAAAGCAACAATAGAAGTAGATGGAAAAGAAGAAGAATATTTAATAATGTTCAAAAATGAAACACATAACCATCCAACAGAAATAGAACCTTTTGGAGGAGCTGCAACATGTTTAGGAGGAGCAATTAGAGATCCATTATCAGGTAGAGTATATGTATATCAAGCAATGAGAATATCAGGATGTGGAGATCCTAGAAAGAGTGTAGCAGAAACTTTACCAAATAAATTACCACAAAGAAAGATAACAAACGAAGCAGCAAGAGGCTATAGTTCATATGGAAATCAAATAGGACTTGCAACAGGTCAAGTAGCAGAAATTTACCACCCAGGATATGTTGCAAAGAGATTGGAATTAGGAGCTTTAATAGGAGCTGCACCAAAAGAAAATGTAGTTAGAACAAGACCAATTCCAGGAGATATAGTAGTACTTCTTGGAGGAAAAACAGGTAGAGATGGTTGCGGTGGAGCAACAGGTTCATCAAAAGCACATAATAGCGAATCATTAACTTCTTGTGGAGCAGAAGTGCAAAAAGGAAATGCTCCAGAAGAAAGAAAAATACAAAGATTATTTAGAAATCCTGAAGCAACAAAATTAATTAAAAGATGTAATGATTTTGGAGCAGGTGGAGTATCTGTAGCTGTTGGAGAACTTGCTGATGGACTAGAAATAAATTTAGATAAAGTACCTAAAAAATATGAAGGCTTAGATGGAACAGAACTTGCAATTTCAGAATCACAAGAAAGAATGGCAGTTGTTGTAGCAAAGGAAAATGTAGAAAAATTCACACAATTAGCAGAAGAAGAAAATATTGAAGCAACAATAATCGCTACAGTAACAGAAGAACCAAGAGTAAAAATGTATTGGAGAGGAAAAGCAATTGTTGATGTATCAAGAGATTTCTTAAATACTAATGGTGATGTAAAAAGAACAACTGTAAAAGCAGTAAAACCAGATTATGAGAATTCATATTTTAAAGAAGAAAAAATAGAGAATATAGAGAAAAAGTGGAAAGAAACAATTCAAGATTTAAATTGCTGTTCACAAAAGGGATTAGTAGAAAGATTTGATAGTACAATAGGAGCAGGAACAGTAGTAATGCCATTTGGAGGAAAACATCAATTAACACCAGCAGAAGGAATGGTATCAAAAATTCCAGTTTTGAATGGAAATACAGAAGCAGGAACAATAATGACATTTGGATACAATCCATATTTAGCAAGTTGGAGTCCTTTCCATGGAGCAATATTTGCAGTTATAGAATCTGTAACTAAATATGTAGCTCTAGGTGGAGATTATAAAAAAGCATGGTTAACATTCCAAGAATACTTTGAAAGATTAGGAAATACACCAGAAAGATGGGGCAAACCATTCTCAGCATTGATGGGAGCATATTTAGCACAAAAAGAATTAAAAATAGCATCAATAGGTGGAAAAGACAGTATGTCAGGTTCATATAATGAATTAGATGTACCACCAACATTAGTATCTTTCTGCGTAGGAACAGTAGATACAAATAAAGTAGTAACAAATGAATTTAAAAATGTAAATTCAGAAGTTATGTTATTAAAAACAAAAATGACAGATGAATTATTACCTGACTTTGAAGACTTAAAAGAAAATTATGAAATAATAAACAAATTAATAAAAGACGAGAAAATAGTAGCAATTAGCACAATAAAACAAGGTGGAATAGCAGATGCTATTACAAAAATGGCAATAGGAAATAAAATAGGCTTTAAATTCGATGAAAAAGTAAATACACAAGAGTTATTTAATCCAGCATATGGAAGCTTTATAATAGAATTAAAGCCAGGAGTTAAAGAAGTAGAAAAAGCAAGTAAGTTAGGAGAAACTATAAAAGAAGAAAACATTGTTATATCAAAAGAAGTTTCACTAAACTTAGATGAATTAATAAAATTATGGGAAGAGCCACTAGAAAAAGTATTCCCAACAAAAGCAGAAAGTAAATATACAGAAATAAAAAATATAGCAAGTGATAAAGTTTGTAATATAGTAGCACATGAAAAATTTGCAAGACCAAGAGTATACATTCCAACATTCCCAGGAACAAACTGCGAATATGATTCAGCAAAAGCTTTTAGTGATGCTGGAGGAATAGTAAGTACTACAATATTTAAAAACTTAAAACCAGAACATATAGAAGAATCAATAAATAAAATGGTTAAAGAAATAGAAAATGCACAAATAATCATGATACCAGGAGGATTTAGTGCTGGAGACGAACCAGACGGATCAGGAAAATTCATAAGTGCAGTATTTAGAAATCAAAAACTAAAAGAAGCTATTCATAAGCATCTAAATGAAAGAGATGGATTGATGTTAGGAATTTGTAATGGTTTCCAAGCATTAATAAAATTAGGATTAGTACCATATGGAAAAATAACTGAGATGGATGATACAATGCCAACACTAACATTTAACACAATAGCAAGACATAGTTCATGTTTTGTAAACACAAAAGTAGTTTCAAAATTATCACCATGGTTCAACAAAGTAAATTTAGGAGACACATTTGCAGTTCCAGTTTCTCATGGTGAAGGAAGATTTGTAGCAAGTAAAGAAGTATTAGAAGAATTAATAAAAAATGGACAAGTAGCTACACAATATGTAGACTTAAATGGAAATGCAACATATGATATAAGATACAATCCAAATAATTCTCTATATGGAATTGAAGGAATCACAAGCCCAGACGGAAGAGTATTAGGAAAAATGGGACACTCAGAAAGAGCATATAAAGACTTTGTAAAGAATATTCCAGGAAATAAGGATCAGAAGATATTTGAGGCGGGTGTTGAATACTTCAAATAAAACGTGTTGAAAAATAATTGCGTTTTGACGTTGTTAAACTTCACTGCGAAAATCCTCAACGTACCAACGTACGCCTCCGGTTTTCTTGCTCGTTTGCCTAGTCAAAATCACAATTCTTTTCCAACGATAAAAATGTATAAAATGTTTTTGAAAATATATTTTGTGTAGGGGTCGGCGTCCTCGACGACCCGTACAGCACAAAAAGTAGAGATGTTAATAAAGCAAATAAAACAATAACGAATTATGTAGGGGCGATTAGTAATCGCCCACCAAAAGAAAAATAATTAATAATGAAAAATGAATAATTATTGTATAGAAATAATAAGGAGAGAAAGATGGAAAATATATATGTAACCCCACTAGGTGGACGCTATGCAAGTAAAGAAATGAATGAATTATGGTCTGCAAATTCAAAATATTCTACATGGAGAAAATTATGGGTTGCTCTTGCAGAAACAGAAAAAGAATTAGGAATCAATATAACAGATGAACAAATCAATGAAATGAAAGCACATATAAATGATATCGACTATGAAGTAGTTAGTAAACGTGAAAAAGAATGTAGACATGATGTAATGGCACATGTATATGAATTTGGAGAGAAATGTCCAAATGCAAAACCTATTATACACTTAGGAGCAACATCATGCTTCGTAACAGATAATACAGATGTTATTTTAATGACACAAGCAATAAAATTAATAAAACAAAAGCTAGTAGTTGTTATAAATAATTTAAAAGAATTTGCTCTAAACAATAAAGATGTTACATGCCTTGGATATACACATTTTCAACCTGCACAATTAACAACTGTAGGAAAAAGAGCAACATTATGGCTACAAGACTTATTAGAAGATTTAGAAGAATTAGAATTTGTTGAAAGCCACATGAAATTATTAGGATGTAAAGGAACAACAGGAACACAAGAAAGCTTCATGAAATTATTTAAAGATGAAGAATTAGTAAAACAAATAGATGGAAAAATTGCAGAAAAAATGGGATTTGATAAAGTATATGCAGTATCAGGACAAACATATACAAGAAAATTAGATTCAAGAGTATTAAATATGCTTTCAGAAATAGCACAAAGTGCATCTAAATTTGCAAATGATATGAGGTTATTACAACACGAAAAAGAATTAGAAGAACCTTTTGAAAAAGGTCAAATAGGATCATCAGCAATGGCCTATAAAAGAAATCCAATGAGAAGTGAAAGAATAAATTCATTATCAAGACATGTAATAGCATTAGCAAATGACCCTGCAATTACAGCAGCAACACAATGGCTAGAAAGAACTCTAGATGACTCAGCAAATAAAAGAATATGCGTGCCAGAAGCTTTCCTTGCAATAGATGCAGTATTAATCTTATATGCAAACATAAGTAGCAATATAGTAGTATATAAAAATGTTATAAAAACAAATATGATGCAAGAATTACCTTTTATGGGAACAGAAGAAATATTAATGAATGCAGTTTTAAAAGGTGGAGATAGACAAGAACTTCATGAGAAGATAAGAGTATATTCAATGGAAGCAGGAAAACAAGTAAAAGAATTCGGATTACCAAATGATTTAGTAGATAGAATAGCAGCAGATAAAACTTTTGATTTAACAAAAGAAGAAATATTAGCAATTTTAAATCCAGATCATTTATGTGGAAGAGCACCAAAACAAGTAGAAGATTTTGTAAGAGAAAAAGTAGAGCCAGTTATAGAAAAATATAAAAACTTATTAGAGGGTGTATCAACAGAAGTAAATGTGTAGAAGTATATTGAATAATAATGAAATGTAGGGGAGAGCATAGCTCTCCCGTTTACTATCACAAATATTAATTGCGATAAGATATTAAAAAAATAAAATCATTCATAATACTACTTTTGAATACAAAGGCAGAAACAAGAATATTTGTATCTAGCATAATTTTCATTCTAACCCTTCTTTCGTTTCTTTTTTCGTTCTTCTTTAATTAGATTGACAACATCTTCTTCATTTTTTAATTTTAATCTTTCTGCTTCACCATTAAAGGCATTTTGAATATTTTCTAGAGCTACCATTGCAGCATTTCGAATTATTATATCATTTCCTTTTTGAATAAATAGGATTTTACTTCCTTCTTTTAAATTTAATAGTTCACGTATTTCCTTAGGAATAGTTATTTGACCTTTAGTTGTTACTTTTGCTAATTCCATAATACATACCTCCTTAATTCTTACTTTCCTTACTTTTATTATATTATATTATATATTTTTGATAGTTGCAATAGTTTTATAATTTTAGGTATGTAGTATATTTATTACGTGTATAAAATTTTTAATAAATAATTGGAATCAAAAGAAATTATAAATTTATAGATAAAAAATAAATAGAATTAAAATACTGAAATTAATTATACATAAAAGATAAAAAAAGTCAATACTTTTTTATTTGTTTTTTGAAATTATAAATGGCAATAATAAATTTCCGGTTTATTATGCACATATTTCACTTAAGATTTCGTTGGTGCTTTTATAATTAAACATAGCTCTTGGATAATTATTTATCCAGTCTTCTATTTTCTGTATAAATTCTTCTGAAATTGGCGTTATATCTATTCCTTTAGGTATAAATCTTCTTATTAATCTATTTGCATTTTCATTGCTTCCTCGTTCTCCTGAGCGGTATGGATGCGCATAGTACACTTGAGTCCTTGAAGTTTTTCTTCGTTTATCATATGATCTTTCCAAAGATTTCCAATTTCTAAATTCTCCGCCATTATCAAAAGTTATAGTCTTAAATTTAGTATAAAATATATTTCTATACTTTTTCTCTATTAAATCTAACGCTTGAGCTACATACTCAGCTTTTTTTCCTGGTATTTTTACTATTATTTCTTCTCTTGTTTTTCTTTCTGTTAATGTAAATAATACTGAGCCTCTTTTTTTAGTACCTATTACTAAATCACCTTCCCAATGTCCATATACTTCTCTTGTATTAGCTTCTTCTGGTCGATAATCTATACTTTTTTCTGGTGGTACTTTTTCACATACTGTTTTATCTTTATTCTTATCTTTATATTCCTTTTTATAAATCATGTCTGTTGGTTTTATATCATAAATATCTCCTGCATATATATTATTTCTTATGGTTCTAGCACACATTGTTGTTTTAAAGTTCATTTTCTTTATATTTTCTGCTATTACTTCTGGCGATTTTTTATCTTCCTTTATTGATTTTTCAACATATTCTTTTAGTTCATAATCATTATCAATTTTTAGTTTTGGACCTTTCGCTTTTAAATAATATTCGTATTTCTGTTGTGCTACATCCGCACTATATACCCATATTTCTATTAATTCTGTTGTTAGATTTTTAACTAATCCTCTTTTTATTTCATTTCTTATTGTTTTTTCATTTCTATCTAAAAGCTCTGATATTTCTACTTTTGAACGTTTATCTCTGTTCCACCATCTTTCTATTGATTGTCTTTCACTATAATCTAAGTGTTTACCTTTTTTGCTTTTTGTGATATTATTTTGTTGACACATAATTAATACCTTCTTTCAATGTTTGATTCGACACCAACATTGTATCATAAGTTTTAATTATGTGTCTTTTTATTTTTCTAAAAACGGTAATTTAATTTTACCATTTATATTTGTTTTTTGAAATAATGAGATTTGAAAAAATTATAAAAATATAGTATAATAATGGCATATTGAAAAACGGAGGAAATCATAGAGATATTGATACAAGAGAAATACTTGAAGATGCTTTAAAGAGTTATAATGGAACAGTATTATTTATTTCTCATGATAGATTCTTAATTAATAAACTAGCAGAAAGAATTTTACATATTGAAGAAAATAACATACAATCTTACTATGGAAATTATGACAATTTTATGAGGAGGAAAGAATAATGAATTGTTTTATGTGTAAAGGTAATTTAGAAGAGAAGGAAGTTAATTATATAGTAGATTTAGAACAAACAATTATTATTATTAAAGGAGTACCTGCAAAGGTATGTTCTCAATGTGGTGAGCAATATTTTGATGATGAAACAGCAGAAAATATAGAAAAAATAGTAAATAAATTGAAAGAATTGGCAACAGAAGTAACAATTGTTAATTATAAAGAAAAAGTTGCATAAATTTAATTTTGGATAGCTATAAATAGGAGAAAACTTATAATGAATGCGATAATTGAATACTTTAAGAATAATGATAAAATTAAAAAATGCTTAGAAAAAATAGAGAAAAAAACAAGCCCAATATCAATATTGGGCTTAACTGACGTAGTTAAAGTTTGCTTAGTAAATACAATAAATGAATGTAATAATAAAAAAATACTCATAATAACTTATAATGAATTGCAAGCAAAAAAATTGTATAAAGATATAAAATACTTTCAAAATAAAGTAGAATTTTTACCTAAAAAAGAAACCGTAACCTATGAATATATAGCACAAAGTAAAGATACTTTATATGAAAGAATAGATATTTTAAATAAGCTTAATACAAAAAATATAGAGATTTTAATAACAACTATAGAAGCATTAATGCAACCTGTAATATCAAAAAAAGAATTATATGAGAACATAATAAAATTTAAGGTAGGAAAATCATATGATTTAGAAGAGATAAAACAAAAACTAGTTTATTTAGGATATGAAAGAGCAGACCTTACAGAAGGAAGAGGACAATTTAGTTTAAGAGGTGACATTTTAGATATTGCAACAGAAAAAAATACAGGAATAAGAGTTGAATTCTGGGGAGATGAAATAGATTCAATAAGAAGATATAACATATCTTCACAAAGGTCTATAGATAACATAAAACAAGTAACAATAAATCCAGCACAAGAATATATATTAGAAAAAAATGAAGACGGGACAGTAAGTGTAAAAAATGGAACATCAGATTTACTAGAATATTTAGATGATTTTTTAACAGTAATAGATGAGCCATCAAAAATTGAAGCAAGGGCAGAGAACATAAAAAAAGATAATCAATTATTAATAAAATCTATAGTAGAAAAAGGCAAGCAGATTCCTTGGGATATAGAGAATTTAAAGAGTGATGAAGAAATAATAAATAAAATAACAACAAATCAACATGTGATATTAGAAAGACAAGATGCTTCAAAATACGGAAAGAATGCACAAAGATTGAGAACGAGAGAAGTAGTTTTTTCGAGAAGTAATATAGAGTCTTTTATAGAAGAAACCAAAATTAGAGAAAAAGATAAAACTGTTGTAGTATTGGCTGGAAATGAAGAAAATTCAAAAAAAATCCAAGAAATTTTATTAGACAATAGTATAAGTTATAAATTTTTATATGAGTTAGAAAATCTAGATCCAGAAAAAGTAAATATATCATTAGGAGGTTTGTCATCTGGATTTGAATGTTATGATTTAGGTCTAATTGTTATAACAGGAGAAGAATTATTTACAGGGGAAACAAGAAGAAGGCAAGTATCATCAGCTTTTTCAAAGGGTGAAAAAGTCGTTTTCTCAGATTTGAAAATAGGAGATTTTGTTGTTCACAAAACTAATGGAATAGGACAATTTATAGGAGTTAATACTATAAAGGCAGATGGTGTTGTAAAAGACTATATAAAAATAAGATATAAAGGTGATGATATTTTATATGTACCTACAAACAGCTTAGACAATGTAAGAAAATATATAGGAGTAGGTAGCGAAGCAAGTCCAAAGCTTAATAGATTAGGAAGCAAAGAATGGTTAAATACCAAAAATAAAGTAAAGAATAATTTACGTGAAGTTGCTCAAAACTTAATCGAATTATATGCTAAGAGACAAAAAATAAAAGGATTCGCATTTTCACCAGACACACCATGGCAAAGCCAATTTGAGGAAGAATTCCCATATGTTGAAACAGATGATCAATTAAGATGTATTGAAGAAGTAAAAAAGAGTATGGAAGAGCCTAGACCTATGGATAGATTGCTATGTGGTGATGTAGGATATGGAAAAACAGAAGTAGCAATAAGAGGTGCTTTTAAAGCTTGTATGGATCAAAAGCAAGTAGCATATTTAGTACCAACAACAGTATTGGCAAACCAACAATATGAGAGCTTTAGAGACAGAATGAAAAATTTCCCAATAAGAGTAGAGTTGCTAAACAGATTTAGAACAAAAAAAGAGCAAGAAGAAGTAGTAAAAAAATTAAAACTTGGAGAAGTAGATATAGTAATTGGGACTCACAGAATTTTAAGTAAAGATGTTGAATTTAAAGACTTAGGTTTGTTAATAATAGATGAAGAGCATAGATTTGGAGTAAAAGATAAAGAAAAAATAAAAGAGTTAAAAAATACAGTTGATGTTCTAACAATGACTGCAACTCCAATACCTAGAACACTTCATATGTCAATTGTGGGAGTAAGAGATATGTCTGTTATATATGAGCCACCACAAAACAGAAGACCAGTTCAAACTTATGTATTAGAATATGATGAGGAAGTTATAAAAGAAGCAATAACAAAAGAATTAGAAAGAGATGGTCAAGTATTTTACTTATACAACAAAGTAGAAACAATTATAAGAAAAAAAGAAGAAATAGAAAAATTAGTTCCAGAAGCAAAAGTTAGTTTCGCACACGGAAAAATGTCAGGTAGAGAACTGGAAAACATAATGCAAGACTTCGTAGATGGTAAATCAAATGTATTAGTCTGTACAACAATATTAGAATCAGGAATTGATATTCCAAATGCAAATACAATAATAGTGGAAGATGCAGATAGATTGGGATTAGCACAATTATATCAAATAAGAGGAAGAGTAGGTAGAAGTGATAAACAAGCATATGCCTATGTAACATATAGAAGAAATAAAGTTCTAACAGAAGAGTCTGAAAAAAGACTAAAAGCAATAAAAGAATTTACAGAATTTGGCTCAGGTTTTAAAATCGCAATGAGAGACCTAGAAATAAGAGGTGCTGGTAGTTTATTGGGAGAAATTCAACATGGACACATGGAGCAAGTCGGATATGATACGTATTGTAAATTACTTGACGAAGTAGTAAAAGAAATGCAGGGAGTACAAGTAGAAGAAGAACAAGATGTTCAAATAGATATAAATGTTTCAAGCTATATACCAGATGAATATATAGAAAGCGGACCACAAAAGATAGAAATATACCAAGACATTGCACTATGTAGAACAGAGGAAGATATCCAAAACGTTATAGATGAAATAATAGATAGATATGGAAATATGCCAAAAGAAGTGGAAAATCTGTTAGAAATTGCAAGAATAAAAGAATTATGCAAAAAGAAAAATATATTAAAGATTGCTCAAAAGAGAGAATCAATAGTGTTTAGTTTTGAAGCAAGTAAATTTAATATGGAAATAGTAGATAGCATGATTAAAGAATACAGAAATAAAATAAAATTCTCTCCAGGAAGTATACCATACATTACTCTCAAAGTAGATAGTAATGAAGAGAAAAAAGTTATAAAAGAAATAAAGGAGTTTTTATGCAAGTTATAACAAGTAAGGATAATGAAATAATAAAAAATATTAGAAAATTAAAAGATAAAAAATATAGAGATATAGACAAAAAGTTTATAATAGAAGGAATAAAATTAATAAAAGAAGCGATAGAAGAAAAAAGCCCAATAGATACAATAGTAGTATGTGAAGAGTGTATGAAAGAAGGAATTGTAGATCAAAAGCTTTTATATGAAGTTGCAAAATATAACTGTATATATGTATCAGAAAAAGTATTCCAAAATATAAGCGAAGTAAACAATCCTCAAGGAATACTTGCAGTAATAAATAAAGAAGTTAAGGAAAACGAAATTGATTTAACAGAAGATATAATATTAGTGTTGGATGGAATACAAGACCCAGGAAATCTTGGAACAATAATAAGAACAGCAGACAGTGTAGGATTAAAACAAATAATAATTTCAAAAGACACAGTAGATTGTTTTAATCCAAAAGTAGTACGTTCAACAATGGGAGCAATATTCAGAGTAAAAATAATAGAAGTAGAAGACGTAGTAAAAACACTTACAAATTTAAAAAAGAATAAATATGAAATATTAGTAACTTCACTTCAAACTGAAAATAACATATATGATATAGATTTGAAAAAACATGTTATTGTAATAGGAAATGAAGCTAATGGAGTATCTGAAGAAGTAAGAAAAGTAGCAACAGTACAAGCAAAAATTCCAATGCTAGGAAAAACAGAGAGCTTAAATGCATCAGTAGCAACAGGAGTAATTTTGTATGAATACGTAAGAAGAAAAATAAATACTAAAAATAAACAATAATAGTAAAAGTTAGTAATATGTTTTTGAAAAAAATGTAGGCGACAGCCCATTGAGGCGGGGGAATACCCGTGAGCTTGGAGCCTAAATTTTGAAAAAAACATATTACTAACTTTTAGCGAAAGAGGTAAAACCTATTACATAAAAAATAAACACATTAAAATTTTTCAAAAATGCTCGTTCAAGCAATTTTCGCATAACTTCTAATATGATTTTATGGCACCCTTTCACGAACAAGCGTGAACTATTTCCATAAAATCATGTAAGAAGTTCTAGCTCAATTACTTTCAATGCGCTTTTTTCAAAATTTTAATGTGTTTATTTTTTTTCTTCACTTTCATCAGTTGTTGTTAACAACTTCATAATTTCAGGATAAATTTTACTTGAATTTTTTTCCCAATTATCAGCAATTAATTTTGCTTGATCTCTAGAACCAGCAAAAGATTGCACTTCAAAAATTGTTGCATTATTTTCTACAATTTTGCATTTAACTGTAAATTCATTTTCTTTATAAGCAATAAATTCAGAAGTGACCGAATTTGCTTCTTCAATTTCATTTAATTCAGCTTTTACAGTATTATCAATCTTTAATTTTATAATTCCTGGAACCAAATCTTCTGTTAAAGATAAAGTTTCCTTACCCAATTCAGTAATTTCATAAACAGTTTCATTTTCGATAGAATGAGAAACAATATAATGAGCTTCTAACAAGTCCAACACAAATTGCTGAAAATAAAAATAATTCATATCTTGAATAGAAAGAACAAGCTTTAATAAGCTGTCATTATTAATGCATTTATTTATTTTGTTCAAAATATATAAAATTAAAACTTTATTTTCTGCAAGAGTTTTGCTGTCAGATGTAAGTTTCATTTTCTTTACCTTTCCGTTTAAAAGACAAACTGTAGCAGTTAGTAATTCAAACTAAAATTATGTTGTATTTTTTGATTATATATATTTCTCAATTTCTTGCCAAACATTTTCAGAATAAATTTTACGTTCAGATGAAAAAGGGAAAATAGGAATATTGTCATCAGCACCTAATTCTTTTCTCAAATCATCTACATAAGAATTTACTTTAGTAATAGCAATTTTATCAGCTTTAGTAGCAATTATGATAAAAGGACTATTAGAATTGCATATATAGTTGTACATATGTTTATCATTTTCAGATGGTTTGTGTCTAATGTCGATTAAAAGAACAATCAAAGAAATAGTTGATCTATTTACAAGATAGCTCTCTGTAAAAGTACCAACTTTTTCTTGTTGCGCTTTAGACATTTTACTATAACCATAACCAGGCAAGTCAACAAAGTAAAACAAATCATCAATATTATAGAAATTAAGTTGTCTAGTTTTACCAGGTTCGCTACTAGTACGAGCCAAAGATTTTCTATTAATCATAGTATTAATAAAAGATGATTTACCAACATTAGACTTACCAGCTAAAACAATTTCAGGAAGCCCATTAGCAGGATATTGTTTAGGGCTCACTGCAGAAATTTCAAATTTAGGATTTTTAACGTTCATTTAAATATGAATCCTTTCAGTTTTTATAATAATACAATTAAAAAAGAATTGTGGATTTGGCTAGGCAAACGAGCAAGAAAACCGGAGGCGTACGTTGTTACGCTGATGCTGAGGCTGTTAAGGCTTTGCATGTTACAGCCTCAGTATGCCATGCAGGATTTTCGCAGTGAAGTTTAACAACGCCAAAACGCAATTATTTTTTAATTGAAATGCCAATCTTTTCCATACCACCCATATAAGGTCTCAAAACAGCTGGAATATTTATGCTACCATCAGGATTATAATTGTTTTCTAAGAAAGCAATTAACATACGAGGAGGAGCAACAACAGTATTATTTAGAGTATGAGGATAATAATTTCCTTTTTCGCCTTTTACTCTAATTCCTAATCTTCTACTTTGAGCATCTGTTAAGTTTGAACAACTTCCAACTTCAAAATATTTTTGTTGCCTTGGGCTCCAAGCTTCAACATCCACACTTTTTGCCTTTAAATCAGCTAAATCACCAGAACAACATTCCAAAGTACGAACTGGAATATCTAAGCTTCTAAATAATTCTACTGTGAAAGACCACATTTTATTATACCAATCATAGCTTTCTTCAGGTTCACAAACAACAATCATTTCTTGTTTTTCAAATTGATGAATTCTATAAACACCACGTTCTTCAAGTCCATGAGAACCTTTTTCTTTTCTAAAACAAGGTGAATAAGAAGTAAGTGTATAAGGTAACTCTTTTGGAGAAAGAATTTGACCTTTGAATTTACCAATCATAGAATGTTCACTAGTTCCAATTAAATATAAATCTTCACCTTCAATTTTATACATCATAGCATCCATTTCTTCAAAACTCATAACGCCAGTTACAACGTCAGAGCGAATCATGAAAGGAGGTACGCAATATGTAAAGCCTTTATTAATCATAAAATCTCTAGCATAAGTTAAAATTGCAGAATGAAGTCTTGCAATATCTCCAGTTAGGTAGTAAAAACCATTACCAGCAACACGTCTTGCAGAATCTAAATCTATACCATTTAGTTTTTGCATAATATCAGTATGGTAAGGAATTTCATAGTCAGGAACTATAGGCTCACCAAATTTTTCAACCTCAACATTTTCAGAATCATCTTTACCAACAGGTACAGAATCATCTATAATATTAGGAATTTTCATCATTATATCTTTAATTTCAGAAGCATATTTATCTTCTAATTGTTCGTTTTCTACTAATTGATTATTAATATCATTAACTTCTTTTTTTATAGCTTCAGCTTCGTCTTTTTTTCCTTCACGCATAAGAAGACCAATTTGTGAGCTTAACGAGTTCCTTTTAGACCTTAATTCGTCGCCATTTAGCTTAACCTTTTTGTTTAATTTGTCTAGTTCCAAAACTTTATCGACAAGTTCTAATTTGTGGTCTTGGAATTTCTTTTTAATGTTTTGTTTTACAAGTGTTGGATTTTCTCTTATTAGTTTAATATCAATCATACCCACACAAGCCTCCTTTATTAGATTTATAATGAAATTATAATCATTATATGTACAAGAGTTTATCACGAAATAAGGAAATTTGCAATAAATTTTTGTCATATTTGGGGACGTAGAAGAAATGTGAAAAATAATTATAAAATTTATACATAAAATAGAAAAAATTACATAAACTGTATAAGAAAACAAGATGTCCAAAAAGGTGGGATATATATGTATAATGAATATATGAGAGAACAGAAAATAGAAGAGCAAACAGATGAAGAGAAAAACGAAGAATTAATAAAAAATGTAATAAAAGCAAAAATAGATCTTAATAATGCAAATATTAATTATGAATATGCAGAAAGTGATTTAATAGATTATTACAGTTATGAAATTAAAGCATTACAAGCGAAAGTAGATTATTTAACAAAAAAAATAAAAAGCAGAGGGATAATACTAGATATAGGGGAGAGAGCTAAAATAACAAACAATGAAGAAGATGAAGCTGTATGAAAAGTTGAAAATTATAAAGAGCAGTAGAAAGGAACTATATAAGAATGGAATCAATAATTGCATATTTAGCGTGTGTATGTATTTTACTTATATTTGGGAGATTATTCATTTTACCGATAAGAATGGTTGCAAAACTATTAATAAATTCTATATTGGGAATAATTCTCTTGTACATAATTAATCTAGTAGGGGCAAGTTTAAGTTTTCATATTGGAATAAATTGGATTACGATAGCAGTAGTGGGATTATTGGGAGCACCACGGAACAGTCCTGCTATTTGCATTAAAATTTCTTATGGTGTAAGAAGATTATCAATTACTAAAAATATAAAGGCTGTAGGGGGCTGGTGGCCAGCAGGTATACTGACTGACGCTGTAATAGGCTGTAGGGGTCGGCGTCCTCGACGACCCGCAAACCAAGAACAGTAGAGATGTTAAATTAATGCAAAATTATTATTATAATGATGCAAAAATAACATCTCTACAAATTTATGTTGCACGGGTTGTTGATGCTGAAAATGTTAAATCTTTGCATTATGTAGGGGCTGACGTCCTCGGCAGCCCGCAAACCAAAAATAGTAGAGATGTTATAACATAGGAACATTTTTATCCTATTATAACATCTCTACATTTTTTTATTATCTGCGGGTCGTCGAGGACGCCGACCCCTACAAACAAAAAACGTAATTTCTTACTCTACCGTTACTGATTTTGCCAAATTTCTAGGCTTATCAACATCTAATCCTTTTTCCTTAGCAACATAATAAGATAGAAGTTGAAGCGGAACAACTGAAAGAATAGGTGAGATAAGAGAGTCAGTTTCAGGAATATTTATAACTAAATTAAAGTTATTCTTTTTTATAGGTTGATTTGTTATAATCAACGTTTTAGCTCCACGAGTCATAACCTCTTGAAGGTTACTAATAGTTTTTGGAGTTAAAGCAGAATCAGTTAAAATTCCTACAACTGTTATTCCATTTTCAATTAAAGCAATAGGACCATGTTTTAATTCACCAGCAGCATATGCATCTGAATGAATATATGATATTTCTTTTAATTTCAAAGAAGCTTCCATAGCAACAGGATAATCAATTCCTCTACCTAAGAAGAATATATCATGTTCATTATAAATCTTTTTTGCAAAATCCTTAATAGTATCAGTATTAGATAAGATTTCTTTCACTTTTTCAGGAAGCTTTAAAAGATTAGATTTTAAGTCTTCCAAGTCTTTAGAAGCAGAACTTCCTAAAACTTCTGCAAAATGAATAGCTAAAATATCTAAAAGAACAACTTGAGAAGTATATGCTTTTGTTGAAGCAACAGCAATTTCTGGACCTGCATGAGTATATATTGTATAATCAGCTTCTCTTGTTATTGAACTACCAACAACATTTGAAATAGCAATAGTCTTAGCTCCTTTTGATTTAGCTAAAGCTAGAGCAGCCAAAGTATCTGCAGTTTCTCCAGATTGGCTTATGAAAAGCATTAAAGTTTTATTATCAATTAATGGATTTCTATATCTAAACTCAGAAGCAATATCAACTTCTACAGGAATAGATAAAAGCTTCTCGAAAATATTTTTTACGGCTAAACCAGCATGCATAGCTGTACCACAAGCAACTATAAAAATTTTATTAAGACTAGTTAAATAATCTTTTGAAATATTTAATTCTGGGAAATTGCAAAGTTCATTTTCTTGTAGGTGAGAGCTAATTGTTTCTCTAATTGTTTTTGGTTGTTCAAAAATTTCTTTTATCATATAATCATCAAAACCATCTTTTTCTACAGAAGAAGCATCCCACTCAATATTTTTTAATTCTTTGCTAATTTTATTTAAATTTTTATCATAAAAATTAACTGAATCATTATATAATTCTGCAATGTCATAATCATTTAAAAGATAAATATCTTTAGTATATGAAAGAATTGCAGGAATATCAGAAGCAATGTACTTTTCATTATCGCGATATCCAACAACTAAAGGGCTGTCTTTTCTAGAAACAACCATTCTATTTGGATAAAGTTTGCTAATAACAGAAATAGCATAACTTCCTTTTAAATCATTACAAGCTGATTTTACAGCTCTTAAGAATTTCCCGTCATCATTTTTTGTGTCCTTTGAAAAATAATAATGGATAAGATTTGGAATAACTTCTGTATCTGTTTCTGATAAGAATTTATATCCATTATTAGATAAAAATGTTCTAAGTTCAGCATAATTTTCAATTATTCCATTGTGAACTACAGCAAAAGTGTTGCTATTATCCAAATGAGGATGAGAATTTTCACAAGATGGTTTGCCATGAGTTGCCCATCTTGTATGAGCAATTCCAATAGAACCATTTAAATTATCTAATCCTTCAGATTCGTATAAATTTTTTACACGACCAGTTTTCTTAATATTTGAAATATATGTATCTTCCAAAGTAGATATACCAGCTGAATCGTAGCCTCTATATTCCAATTTCAAAAGGCCGTCAATAAGAATAGGTGTAGCCTTTTTATTACCTATGTAACCTATAATTCCACACATAAAAAATCCTCCTAAAATTATAAATAAATAAAAAGCATGTAAAATAAAGGTTACCCTATTAGATTTGTTATAATATTACTACTACTTTTTGCTAATATTTTTGGCAGTAACCATGCCATAGAACCATCCGCCGAGTTTTTCGATAAGTTCTACCCTCGTCAACAATATGATGAAGTATTGTCCAGGCGCTATATTAATTAAAAATAAAATCTCCTTTCACAATAAAATTTTATTTTACAAGTTTTCATCAATAATAGTATATTATACTAATTTTAAAAAAGTAGCAAGTCCTAAACAAGAAATAACAATTTAGGTGATAAAAATATATAATAATGCTTTTATTAGAATAATCTAAGGTTTTATCTATTGGAATAATCAATAAAATGTGATAAAATAGTAAAAAAATAAAGAGTGGGGAAAAGATGTTTAATATAGAAGAAGAGCTAAAAAAACTACCAGGTAAACCTGGTGTGTATATAATGAGAGATAAAGATGATAAAATTATATATGTTGGAAAGGCTATATCTTTGAAAAATAGGGTTAGGCAATATTTTAGAAAAACTAATAAAACAAAGAGAATAGAAAACATGGTTTCATTAATAGACCATTTTGAATATATAGTAACAGATAATGAGGCAGAGGCTTTAATTCTAGAATGTAATCTTATCAAAAAGAATAGACCTAAGTTTAATGTTTTATTAAAAGATGATAAAACATATCCTTATATAAAAGTAAACATAAAAGAAGATTATCCAGGTGTGTACATAACTAGAAAAATGCAAAATGATGGCGCAAAATATTTTGGACCATATGCAAATTCGGGTAGTGCAAAGGAAATGGTAGATTTTGTAAAAAATAAATTTAAAATAAGACAGTGTAAAAATTTTAAATCAAATAAAAGAGTTTGTTTGAACTATCATATAAATAGATGCTTAGGTCCATGCCAAAATAAAGTATCTAAAGAAGAATATAGAAAGCAAATAGATCAAATTATGATGCTATTAGAAGGAAAGACAGAGCCAATAATAAAGGAGATAGAACAAGAAATTAAAGAAGCAGCATCAAAGCAAGAATATGAAAAAGCCGCTTTTTTAAGGGACAAAAAAATAGCAATAGAAAATATTTCACAAAAGCAAAAAGTATCAAATATAAATGAAAACCAAATTGATGTAATAGGAATTGCAAGAAAAGATATTTTAATATGCATAGAAGTATTTTTTGTAAGGCAAAGTAAAATGATAGGAAGAGAACATTATTTTTACGAAGCCATAGATGAAACAGAAGAAAAGGAAATATTATCATCATTTGTAAAACAATATTATATGGATAATCAAAATATACCAAGCAAAATAATGCTAAGAGAAGAAATAGAAGATAAAGAAATCTTAGAAGAATTATTATCAGAAAAGGCAAATAAGAAAGTAGAACTAAGAACACCAAAAAAAGGTGAAAAATTAAGATTTATAGAAATGGCGGAAAATAATGCTTTAATAACCCTAGAAAACAAATCAAAAAATACATACGATATAGTATTAGAACTAAAAGAAATATTAAACTTAAAAGAATCACCAAGAAAAATAGAATGTTTTGATATTTCAAATATATCAGGAGAATTTCTTGTGGCAGGGATGTGCGTTATGCAAGATGGAAAAGTAAACAGGAAGCTATCTAGAAGATTTAAAATAAAAACAGTAATAGGACAAGATGATCCAAGATGTATGGAAGAAGTTATAGAAAGAAGGTTAAAACATTCAATAGAAAATCCTAATGGAGGTTTTGGAAAACTACCAGATGTAATATTTGTAGATGGTGGAATAACTCAAATAAGAGCAGCTATAAGAGCTTGTGCAAAATGCAATTTAAATATACCAATTTATGGAATGGTAAAAAATGATAAGCATAGAACGAGAGCTCTAATAAACGAGCAAAGGGAAGAATATAGGTTATCAGAAGATTTAATGAATGCCATAACAAACTTTCAGGATGCAGTGCATGATACAGCAATAGGATATCATAGAATGCTAAGAGATAAAGCAATAAATAAATCAGAATTAGATGATATAAAAGGAATTGGAGAGAAAAGAAAGCAAGAATTGCTAAAGACTTTTGGAAGCGTTAGTAAGATTAGAGAAGCGGATATAGAAGAGATTTCTAAGATAGATGGAATAACAGAAGAACTAGCAAAGAAAATAAAAGAACAACTAAAAAATATATAAAAACATTTATACCTACGAGATATGTTGAAAAAAATCATACGATTATAGTAAAATATATCCTAATAATAGCATATAATTTAAGCCTTAGAATATATATTAATAAAAGAGTATTCTAAGGAGGATTTTATGAATATAACTAATGATGAGGTGTTTTATGTAAAATATGATGAAGAAAGTGATAAAATTTTATATAAAACAAAAAGAAAATTTGAAAGCAAAATTATAGAATATGTTAGAAAGAACAAATTAATATTTTCTCTAACAATTCTAAGCACAATAATTGGAGCAATAGAAATATATCTAACAGTAAAATTCTTTTCTATTGCAGGAGAATTAATTAGATAATATACACATAAAAGCATAAAAAGAGAGGAAATAGAAAATGAATATAGCAAAAAATTGGAAAGATTATGAAATAATAGACATGGCAAATGGAGAAAAATTAGAAAGATGGGGAAATGTAATATTAATCAGACCAGATCCACAAATAATATGGAAAGAAAAAAGCTTTGAAGAAAAATGGAAAAAGGCAGATGCTAGATATAACAGAAGTAAAACAGGAGGAGGCGGATGGCAATATAATAAAAAGCTTCCCGAAAATTGGCAAATAAAATATAAAAATTTAACATTTAACATAAAACCAATGGGCTTTAAACACACAGGATTGTTTCCAGAACAAGCAGTTAATTGGGATTGGATGATGGACAAGATAAAAAATGCAAAAAGACCAATTAAAGTTTTAAATTTATTTGCATATACAGGAGGAGCAACAGTGGCATGTCTTTATGCAGGAGCTAGTGTATGCCATGTAGATAGTTCAAAAGGAATGGTAGCATGGGCAAAAGAAAATGTAAACTCATCAGGTTTAGAAAAAGCACCTGTTAGATATATAGTAGATGATGTAGTTAAATTTGTAGAAAGAGAAATAAGAAGAGGTAATAAATATGATGCCATAATAATGGATCCACCATCATATGGAAGAGGAGCCAATGGAGAAGTATGGCAATTTGAAGAAAATATCTACAACTTAGTACAATTATGTACTAAAGTATTATCAGAAAATCCATTATTCTTTTTAATAAACTCTTATACAACAGGAACGTCAAGTATAGTATTAGAAAATATATTAAAAATGAATATTAAAAGTGATAAATATTTTTCATCTGGAGAAATTGGGCTTCCTATGAAAAATTCTAATTTAGTACTTCCTTGTGGAATTTTTGGACGCTGGGAAAGTTAATAAAACTGTAGGGGTCGGCGTCCCCGACGACCCGCACAACACAAAAACGATAGAGATGTTATTTTGGAAAAATGCTAAAAAACGGGCGATTACTAATCGCCACTACATTGTTTAACAACGCCAAAACGCAATTATTTTTCAACAATGGAGGGAAAAATGAAGCAATTAAACGTAGTATACGAAGATAATCACATAATCGTAGTAGAAAAACAACCCAATATTCCATCACAAGGAGACAAAACAAACGACATAGACATGTTAACAATTATAAAAGACTACATAAAAGAAAAATACAACAAACCAGGAAATGTATATTTAGGACTTATTCATAGATTAGATAGACCAGTTGGAGGTGTTATGGTGTTTGCAAAAACATCAAAAGCTGCAGCAAGACTAAGTGAACAAGTAAGAGAGAAAGTTTTTAGAAAAGAATATTTAGTAGTTGTTGATGGAAAGTTTGAAAAAGAAAAAGGAATAATGAAAGATTATTTATTAAAAAATGAAAGGAACAACCTGAGCAAAGTAGTAGAAGAAAACACGAAAAATGCGAAATATGCAGAACTTGAATATGAAGTATTAAAATATAGAGAAGATATAAACTTATCTGCAGTCAAGGTAAATTTGCATACAGGAAGACATCATCAAATAAGAGTTCAATTCGCATCAAGAAATCATAGCATATATGGAGATCAAAAATATGGAACAAGAGGAAAGGGAAAACAAATAGCATTATGGGCATACAAATTAACAATAAACCATCCAATAACTAAAGAAGAAATGACATTTGAGATAATGCCAGAATTAAATGGAACATGGAGTATATTAAAATAAAAATTATATAAAACAAACAATATAATATATGAAAAAACTAAAATACATAAAATGTCAAAAAAAGTCGGATTTTCGTATGCGAAAATCGACTTTTTATATGTTAAATAAAAAAAATAATAAAAAATATGCAAAAATAAAAATAGCAGAGGGGAAAAAATATGGTAGAAAAATTTTGTATGTTTATAACCAATAAAATACGAGCAAATGATTCTGAAATTGATGATGAAAAAGCAGAAATAATTAATTATGGACTACAACTAATAATAGGAGAAATTCCTAAAATATTTATTTTTATAGCAATAGGCTTTTTATTAGGAATAGGAAAACTCACAATATTATCATTTTTGCTAATTTTGCCATATAGAATGGTGTCAGGAGGATTTCACTTGCATACACACATAGGATGCATAATTGGAACAACATCAATGTATTGTGGAACAGCAATGTTAGCAAAACACATAATAATGCCAATAAATATAAAAATAATTTATAGCATATTATTATTAATATTTGGATTTATAATGATAACCTTATATGCTCCAGCAGATACAGAAAATGTACCAATACTCAGAAAAAAAGAAAGAAAACAAAAAAGAAATTTATCATATATAGTGTTATTAATTTCAATAATAATAGCATTTTTAATTAAAAATGCAGAAATATCAAATATATTATTGTATGGAAGTTTTATACAAACTTTAATGATAACAAAATTTGCATACAAAATAACAAAAAATAAATATGGATATGAAATATATTTAAATAAACAAGTAAAAGTTTAATAAAGATATATACTAAAAGTTAGTACCGGTTAGTGCTTTTAGTTTATATAGATATCATTTTTCAAGGGGGAAATTTAATATGTTAAAATTAATATCAAAAATAGCAGAAAAATATGCAAAATCAACAAACACAGCATGCTTCTTTTTAGGAATCTTACATCAACCTAAAATGCCAGCATCATTAGTAAAAAAAGACTAATAAAAAGGTGCAATAGAGGTTCTTCTATTGCACCCTTTTTTTTTATTATAAATATATTTCCAATTGTTGAGAAAAATAATCATTTGTTTTAGAAGTATACAAATTAAGATTTGTATTAGTTTTCAAAATTTGGCGAACTTTCCATAAGCCAAGACCAGTATTATTTGGTTTAGTAGAATAACCTTTTTCATAAATTTTTTCAGTATCTATATCTTTGTTTTTATATGTATTTTTAACAATAGCTAATTGCCTATTTTTAGAATCTTCTTTCTTTATACATATAATAATTTCTTTATTTTCACATTCAGAAGTTGCCTCAATAGCATTATCTAAAAGAATACCAAAAATTCTAGTAAATTCATAGATTTTCATATTTAAAGTCGTTAAATCTAAAAATATTTCTAGTTTTACATTAATTCCAAGAGATAAAGCTTTATGATATTTTGAAGTAATTAAACTATATATTGCAGGATCATTAATAACTTCAGGATTTAAAACATTTAAATTATTAGAATTCTGACAATCAGCTAAAAGTTCAGAATAAAACTTTTTCAAACCTGGTAAATCTTCTGTAGAAATATATCCACCAATAGCCTGAACAATATTATTAAAATCATGTTTAAAAGCTCTAATATTATCATGTAAGATTGTTAAAGTTTTATTATATAATTGAGCTTCTTCCAAATCTTTCTTTGTTGCTTGAAGCTTTGCAGTTTTATAAAGACTATACAAACTAATGCATAAATAAGATATAAGCATTAAAATACTGAAAACTAGAATAATTGCAGGTATAGAAGTACTATAAAAATATAGTAAGTAGAATTGAATCCCTATTATAATTATTGCAATTGCAAAATTGATAAGAAATAATGTTTTTGTTCTAGTAGAAATATCATCAAATATATTAATATTAAATTTAAAATGTTTTATTATCAAATATAATGCAAACATAATTAAATATAAAATTAAAACTGAAATAAAACGATAAATAGGAATAACTGTAAGCTGAAAAGATGTTATACCGAATACTTTGTGTGATAATGTTACTAATATAGATTCAATGCTAGCAGTTAGAAGTAAAGAAAGTATTTCAGCAAATATACTTTTTAAAATAGTAGTTTTTAGTAAGAAAAATATGAAAAGTGAATAAACAATCATATTTAAGAAAGTATTATAAGGTTGAGGAATAAAAGTGGCAGAAATGATAGCAAAAATTGATATAGATATTAAATACTTGATTTTTTGCTTTTTATTAGGTTGAATATTTAGTATAGTGGTAAAAAGTAACATAGAAACAGTAATTTCTATAAACATGCAAGGTATAGATATTAATTTTACTAACATTTCATTTTCACTAGTTAAAGCCATCCATATGTTTTGTAGTATTTCCATTTTTTAAGACCTCCAAAAATTGTATTTTATATTTAGGACCGATAGAGCAACTATTATTTTCGGCAAAAAAAATAGTTGTATCGCTAATATCTGATATATTATTTAAATTAACAATAAAAGATTTGTGACAACGCACAAAGTTATCTGATAGACAATGTTCAATTTTATTAAAAGAACTATATGCAGAATAGTCCTTAGAAGGGGTACATATTATAATCTTCGTGCCATCTTTTTTTATATATAAAATATTTTTCTGATTAATCAGTATTTTACCATTAATATTTAAATACTGATTAGAAGAAATCTCTATGTCATTAAAAAGCCTTAAAATAGTTTCTTCTAACTTTTCAGAAGAAATAGGTTTAACTAGATAATCGAAAGTTTTTACCTTATATGCAAGCATAACATATTCTAAATGTGCTGTAGTAAAAATTATATATAAGTTTCTATTAAAAGAACGAATTTCTTCGGCCAAATCAAGGCCAGAAATCTGGTGTTTTAAATTAATATCCAAAATTAAAACATCAACAGAATTATTTTTAGTAAAATGCAATATCTCAGAAGGTTCTGTTGATGCTAATAAAATTTTAGCTTGTAAATCATGTTTTATAAAAATATTTTCCAGTAATTTTACAAGTTTAGATAATATATTTTGATTATCATCACATAAAACAAAATTCAACATAAAGAAAACCCCTTTACCCATTGAAAATAAAGGCGAAAAACGAAGCCGAAACATAAAGAAAATTACCTTATATTTCCAGTCAATATATACAATATAATCTAATTTAATAATATTGTCAAGGCAAAATATGTTGAAAAAGAAATATTATAAATGGCAATAATAAATTTCCGGTTTATTATGCACATATTTCACTTAAGATTTCGTTGGTGCTTTTATAATTAAACATAGCTCTTGGATAATTATTTATCCAGTCTTCTATTTTCTGTATAAATTCTTCTGAAATTGGCGTTATATCTATTCCTTTAGGTATAAATCTTCTTATTAATCTATTTGCATTTTCATTGCTTCCTCGTTCTCCTGAGCGGTATGGATGCGCATAGTACACTTGAGTCCTTGAAGTTTTTCTTCGTTTATCATATGATCTTTCCAAAGATTTCCAATTTCTAAATTCTCCGCCATTATCAAAAGTTATAGTCTTAAATTTAGTATAAAATATATTTCTATACTTTTTCTCTATTAAATCTAACGCTTGAGCTACATACTCAGCTTTTTTTCCTGGTATTTTTACTATTATTTCTTCTCTTGTTTTTCTTTCTGTTAATGTAAATAATACTGAGCCTCTTTTTTTAGTACCTATTACTAAATCACCTTCCCAATGTCCATATACTTCTCTTGTATTAGCTTCTTCTGGTCGATAATCTATACTTTTTTCTGGTGGTACTTTTTCACATACTGTTTTATCTTTATTCTTATCTTTATATTCCTTTTTATAAATCATGTCTGTTGGTTTTATATCATAAATATCTCCTGCATATATATTATTTCTTATGGTTCTAGCACACATTGTTGTTTTAAAGTTCATTTTCTTTATATTTTCTGCTATTACTTCTGGCGATTTTTTATCTTCCTTTATTGATTTTTCAACATATTCTTTTAGTTCATAATCATTATCAATTTTTAGTTTTGGACCTTTCGCTTTTAAATAATATTCGTATTTCTGTTGTGCTACATCCGCACTATATACCCATATTTCTATTAATTCTGTTGTTAGATTTTTAACTAATCCTCTTTTTATTTCATTTCTTATTGTTTTTTCATTTCTATCTAAAAGCTCTGATATTTCTACTTTTGAACGTTTATCTCTGTTCCACCATCTTTCTATTGATTGTCTTTCACTATAATCTAAGTGTTTACCTTTTTTGCTTTTTGTGATATTATTTTGTTGACACATAATTAATACCTTCTTTCAATGTTTGATTCGACACCAACATTGTATCATAAGTTTTAATTATGTGTCTTTTTATTTTTCTAAAAACGGTAATTTAATTTTACCATTTATATTGAAAAAGAAATATAAAGAAAATAAAAGTAAAAAAAAGAGGAAAAAAGGAAAAATGTTGCATAGAAAATTGTAGTTAAGTTTTGTATTTTAGGTAGCGAAAAGATATATAATGTGATATACTGATTATGATATGTTTATTTATCAAAAAGGAGAGTGAATTTTAATGACTTTTGAATTTGCCAAATATCCTGATGGCACATTAGGTGTATTTTCTAGTATAGGAAAAAAAGAAAATGGGGAAGAATATCTTCGAGTTACATTTGAAAGACCTATGGAGTATGGATTTGATACTTATGTAATTGAACTTCCAAGCTATGAAGTAGTTATAGAAGATGGAAATTATTCAGATGAAGAAAAGAAAAAATTTATGGATATAGTTAAAAATGGTGCTTCTTTTTTCTTCAAATATGCACGATTAGGAGGGTTAGAAATTGCCTAGTATTTTTGAATTAAAACGGGTATAAAATTTATTTTTGGACAAATGAAAATGATGAGCCTATACATGTTCACATTTCAAAAGGAACTCCAACAGCAAATGCAACTAAAGTATGGTTAACACAATCAGGTGGATGTATACTTTGCCATAATAAAAGTAAAATTCCTGAAAAAGAATTAAATATTATTTGTGAAGATATTTCTTTACATTATTTTCAAATTGTTGAGATGTGGAAAACAATTCATTCAGGTAATGTTAAATTTTACTGCTAATATTACAGAGTTGTATGTACTTTTAATAATAAAATAAATAGCTAAAGAGCGCAAATCTTTAGTTATTTTTTTTTATGCAGTTTCATACTATTAAATAAACAATAATCAGAAAATATGCTAAGGTGGAGGGAATATGAAAAAATTTATATGGATAATACCAGTACTATTATTAATAATAGTAGCGGGAATAATGTTATGCAAAAGTGATAGAGAAACAGCAATCGATTCGATTTATACAAATGTTGGAACATTAAGCAATAAAAAAATAGGATGGGGAATAAAAAGAAATGATAATCATGAACAACCTGATTTAGGTGCAAAAAACAAAGAATTACTAGAAAAATATGAAGGAATAGCAATGGGGAACAAAGAAGAAAAAACAATATATTTAACATTTGATGAAGGATACGAAGCTGGCTATACTGCTAAGATATTAGATACATTAAAAGAAAACAATGTAAAAGCAACATTCTTCATCACAGCACATTATGTAAATACACAACCGGAACTAGTAAAAAGAATGATAGATGAGGGACACATAATAGGTAATCATACAGTAAACCATAAAAGTATGCCAGATTTATCAGAAGAACAAATAACCGAAGAAATAATGAAACTACATTCATCAATATATGAAAAATTTGGATATGAAATGAAATATATAAGACCACCAATGGGAGAATATAGCGAAAGAACATTAGCAATAATGAAAAATTTAGGATACACAACTGTAATGTGGAGTTTTGCATACGATGACTGGGATGAAAACAAGCAAGGAAGAGAAGAATATGGTAAGCAAAAAATAATAGATAATGTTCATAATGGAGAAATAATGCTACTACACGGAACATCAAAAGATAATGCAAATATATTAGACTCATGCATAAAAGAAATAAAAAATATGGGATATGAATTTAAAAATATAGATAAATTTAGCTATTAGTAAATTTCATATAAGATATAAACATTAGGAGGTAAAAAATATGCCAAGAAAAAGAGCCTTAAATAGAATAAATAACCTATTAGATTTACCACAAGAAGTAATTAGTAATGAACCAAAAATAACAATTGTAGGATTTAAAGAAGTACTTATTGAAAACTACAAAAATATATTAGAATATGAAGAAAACTTTATAAAAGTAAATACTTATACAGGCTGTGTAAGTTTTTGGGGAGTTAATTTAAAATTAAGGCAAATGGCAAAAGAAGATATAATAATAGAAGGCTTTATAGAAAAAATAGATTATGAAAGCAATACTGATAATGATTAAACATTCAGGAGGAAGATATGCATTTAATGGTTTTATTAAATTACATAATGGGCTATGTAACAATTACAGTAGAAGGATATTTTATAGAAAGATTTATAAACATATGTAATAATAATAAAATTCTATTATGGGGAATGAAAAGAAAGAAAAGCAGTATATTAATAGCAAAAATTGGAATACAAGACTTTAAAAAAATAAAAGAAATAGTAAGAGCAACAAAATGCAAAGTAAAAATAAATGATAAAAAAGGATTGCCATTTACAATATATAAATATAGAAAAAGAAAAATCTTTCTAATAATGATTTTATTAGTTGTAATTTCAATATTTATAACATCAAATTATATATGGAATATAGAAATAGTAGGATTAAATAAAATAAGTAATGAAGAAATAATACAAAGCTTAAGAGAAAATGGAATAGATATAGGAACGAAAAAAAAATCTATTAATGCAAAACAAATAATAAACAATATTAGATTACAAAGAGATGATATCGCATGGATAGGTCTTGATATACAAGGAACAAATCTGAAAGTAGAAATAGTAGAAAACAAAGAAAAACCAGAAATAATTGATGAAAATGATATATGTGATATAGTAGCAGAAAAAGATGGAGTAATAACTAAAATTGTAACAAAAAATGGTACAGCTATAGTAAAAGAAGGCGATGTAGTTAGAAAAGGAGATATACTAATACAAGGAAAGCTCGAAGGACAGTATACAGGAACAAGATATGTTCATAGTGAAGGAACAATAGAAGCAGAAGTATGGTACAGTAAAAAAGAAAAAAAATATTTTAAAAATTCTGAAGAAGTTGAAACAGGGGCATCCGAAAGCAAATACAAAATAAATATAAATAATTTTGAAATAAATTTGTATAAAAGTCTTCCAAAATTTGAAAAGTATGATACAATAAACACAAAAAAGAAAATAAAAATATTTTCAAATTTTTATCTTCCAATTCAAATAGAAAAAATAACATATTTAGAAAAGGAAGAAAAAGAGAAAACTCTACGGAATAGAGGAAAGTAGAGAAATTCTAATACAAGAAATTCAAGATCAAATAATAAAAGAAATAAAAGAACCACAAAATATATTAAACAAGAGAATAAAAGAAAACATATCAGATGACTATATAGAAATTGAAGTAATATACGAAGTGATAGAAGAAATAGGTACTAACGAAAAAGTATTATAATGAAAGGGATGAGGTACTAATGGAAGAAAAAAGCTTAAGAATAGTAGGAGCAGACAAAACCTTTTTAGGGAGATTAACAAGAACACTAACAAAAATAATAATGCCAACAAAGATCGGAATAAATGGTATTATTATCTCAATAAAAAGGAATGCAATGTTAAAAGCATACACTAGCTTAAGTAATTTAAAGGACGATACAGAAAAAGAAGATGAGCTAAATAAAAAATATGAAACAGCATATGCATCTTATTTAGAAACAATAGATAAACATGTTATGGATACAATATACAAAAAAGTAAAAAATAAAACTGCTAATGCATTTGAAGAAAATGCATTAGCAAACTACTATACAATCACTAATCTAAAAGAAACTCAGTACACAGAATACAAATATAGAAAACAAAAATATTTAATAGAATTAGACTATGAAGGATTAGTTAATGGAAAAAATGAAAAATTATTGTCAAAATATAAAAACTTTTACTACAAAACAGTAGAAGGATTATATAAAGGAATACTAAAAAGTTATTCAGTAAGTATAGCAAATGCAATTAATGATAGTTATTCAGCTAAAAATGTTATATACAATAAAATTTTTGATACAATAGAAGAATATTTAGAAAATGTATTACCTATAAAAATAGAATGTGACCCAGATGTTGATAAAGAAATAGTAGAGCAATATGATAAATTTACTACATATCTAGCAGGAAAACTAGATAAAAAAGATACTTTAGAAAAACAAATAATAGTTTTAGGAATTAGCAGAAAACTATTTACACACAGTTTACCACTAGTAGTAGCAGAACAATGTTACAAAAAAATAATAAATGATATCAGAGATTTAATAATTACAAGCCCTAATAAAAGAAAAGAAGAGCAAGCATATAAAATGCTAATACAATTAATAGAAGAATTCAACATAAAGCTATTATCAACAAAAATATATTGGGATAATGCAAACGATAGGCAAAAATTCAAAGAATTTTGGGAACAATTCAAAAAAATAGACAAAAACCAAACAAAAAATTACGAAATAGAAAAACAAGCATTGTTTCTAAAATATGAATTAAAAATATTAAATGAGCAACCACAAAAGAATGAGAAAATCATAAAATTCTATAGAAACAAACTAGTAGAATTTGGAAAAATAAGAAGAATTCAAAATAAATGCAAAACAGCAGATGGAGTATTAATGAAACCAGAAGCTTATGCAAAATTTGCAGAAAATAAAAAAACAAAAACAAATAAATCTAAAAAAACTGTAGCAGCAACTATTGTAAAAGAAGAAAAGAAAAAGCAAACAAGAAAGAAAAAAGTAGAAGCAGTATCTTCTACAGTTGAAAACACAGAAAAAATAAAAAAAGCTAGAGTAAAGAAAACAGTGTAATACATACAATGTTCCGAAAGGAAAGAAGAAAATGGAAGAACTAATAGAAATAGAATTTCGAGACATTCAAACAAATAATGAATACGAGCAAATTATAAAAAAAGTACTTGCAGAATGTTATAAAGAAGAAAAAATGCAAAATTCTAATTTATGCATCAGCATAATATTAACAACACCAGCAAATATAAAGGAAATAAATACAAAATTTAGAAAAATAGAAAGAGAAACTGATGTATTATCATTTCCAATGTTTGAAAAAGAAGAAATCGAAGAAATGATACAAAATGGAAATGAAATTCCAGAAGTATTAGGCGATATAATCGTTTCAATCGAAAAAGTAAAAGAGCAAGCTCAAGAATATGGGCATAGTTTTGAAAGAGAATTAGCATATATGATAGTTCATGGGTTCTATCATCTTATGGGATATGACCACATAGAAGAAAAAGACAAACTTAAAATGCGTCCTAAAGAAGAAAAAATATTAGAAAATTTAGACATAAAAAGGTAATATGCAGGAGTTATCGTATGGAAAGTAAAAACGAAAAAGAAAATGTTAAAACACAAACAACAGAACAAATAAAAGCAAAAAATAAAAATCTAATAGATACTTGGAAAAATGCTTTTGAGGGAATAATTTATGCAACAACAACTCAAGGAAATATTAGAAAACAATTAGCCATAGCAGTAATTGTTATGGCTATTAGCTTATTTTTCAACCTAAATAAAGCAGAATTTTTATGCTTAATGTTTACTGTAGTAATAATAATAATTGCAGAAATGATAAATACTGCAATAGAAACAGTAGTAGACTTATATACAGACTTATACCATCCGAAAGCAAAAATAGCAAAAGATGTAGGAGCAGGTGCAGTTGTAATAGCAGCAATCAATGCTATTATAGTAGCATACTTTTTATTCTTTGATAAAATAAGTGATATAGGTTTGGCATTTATACAAAATGTTGTAAACAATCCAATACATTTAGCATTTATAGGAATTATGTTATCAGTAATACTAGCACTAACACTAAAAGCAGCTTTTGATAGTAGAAAAAATGGCGAAAAAAAATCAAAATTTGTTCCAAGTGGACAGGCAACACTTGCTTTTGCAGCATGGACAATAATCTGGATAAACAATCAAGAAATATTAGTGCTAACATTATCAACAATATTAGCAACATTAGTAGCATTTGGTAGAGTAGAATCAAAAAGCAGAACAACAGCAGAAACAGTATTTGGAGCAATAACAGGAATATTAACAGTTATTCTAGTTTATGGAATAACAAAAATAGTTAAATTTTAGAAAGGAAAAAATTAAAAATGAAAAAAGTAAAAATAATATTAGTAATTTTATGTATAATAGCTGCAATGGCAGTAGGAATATATGCATACACTAAATTTATCGATAACAATAAAAATACTGTAGAAACTACTCAATTTTCAGAAGAAAAAACAAATGAGGAAAATCAAGGAGAAGAAGTAGAAGAAAAGAAAATAAATATATATTCAGGAACAGATAGACCAATAGCAGTAATGATAGACAATGTTACAGGAGCTTTTCCACAAGCAGGATTAAATGATGCATACATGGTTTATGAAATAATGGTAGAAGGTGGACAAACTAGACTTATGGCTTTATTCAAAGGAGCAGATTTAAGCTTAATAGGACCAGTAAGAAGTTCAAGACATTATTTTTTAGACTATGCAATGGAAAACGACAGCATATATGTTCATTATGGCTGGAGTCCAAATGCAAAATCAGACATATCAAAATATAACATAAATAACATAAATGGTCTGGTTACAGGAAGCGGAATTTTTTGGAGAACAAATGAAAAAAAAGCTCCACACAATGCAGTAATAAGTACAGAAAATATATTAAAAGCAGCTAAACAATATGGATATGAAACAAAATCAGAAAAAGAAAGCGTTTTAAATTATGTAGCAGACGAAGTAACTTTAGAAGATGGAGAAGATGCAAAAACAATAACTATACCATACTCAACATCATATGTAGTAACATATAAATATGATGAAAAAACAAAAAGATACAAAAGAAGTACAAAAAATGCAGTACAAACAGATTGGAAAACAGGAAAAGAAGTAACAACAAAAAACATAATAATAACATTTGCAAAAAATTATGATCTAAAAGATGAAAGTTCAAAAGGAAGACAGGAATTAGACAATATAGGAACATTAGACGGATACTACATCACAAATGGACAAGCAATAAAAATAAAATGTGATAAAAAATCCAGAAAAGACAAAACTATATATAAAGACTTAGATGGAAACGAAATAGAAGTAAATGATGGAAACACATTTATACAAATATGTCCAGTAAAAGCAGATGTAAAAATAAAGTAGGGGTCGGCGTCCAGCAGGCATACTGACAATATAGATATTTGTAGGGGTCGGCGTCCTCGACGACCCGAAAACATCCAAATGGTAGAGATGTTATAACAATGCAAAATTGAAATTATTATAACAACAATATTTGTATGAAAAATAACATCTCTACGGTTAACGTTTTTACGGGCTGTCGAGGACGCCAGCCCCTACAAAAGGCAAAGCCTTAACAGCCTCAGCACCGACGACCCGCAATCCATTAACGGTAGAGATGTTAATAGAAATTTAACTATTAATTCTTAATTGCAATGCATTTGCATTGCACATGTGAAAGGAACATAATCAATGAATAATGAAAAAAAATTCAAATCAGGGTTTGTATCAATATTAGGAAGAACTAATGTAGGAAAATCAACACTCATAAATGCATTAGTTGGAGAAAAAGTTGCAATAATGACCAACAAACCACAAACAACAAGAACAGCAATAAAAGCAATTGTAAACAGAGAAAATTCACAAATAATATTTATAGACACACCAGGAATACATAAGCCAAAGAGCAAACTTGGAGAAACGATGATAGAATCTGCCTATGGAGCAATAGAAGGGGTAGACGCTGTTTTATTTATAATAGAAGCAACAAGTGAAGAAATAGGCAGAGGCGATAGAAGAATAATAGACAAACTAAAAGAGCTAAACAAAAAAACAATACTAATAATAAACAAAATGGATTTAGTAAAAAAAGAACAATTAGCCAAACTGATGGATATGTATTCAAAAGAATACAATTTTGAAGCAATTATACCAATATCAGCAGTAAAAAATAAAAATACAGAAGAAGTAATAGAAGAAATCGAAAAGTTATTAAAAGAAGGACCAGCATATTACGATATAGATGAATACACAGACCAAACAGGAAGACAGCTAGTAGAAGAAGTAATAAGAGAAAAAGCATTAAAATTATTAGATGATGAAGTTCCACATGGCTTATATGTAGAAGTAGAAAAAATGGAAGAAGCACGAACAAAAAATGAAGAAGAAATATATAATATAGAAGCAACAATATATTGCTTAAGAGACTCGCATAAAGGAATAATAATAGGAAAAAATGGAGGAATGCTAAAAAAAATAGGAACATATGCAAGACAAGATCTAGAAAAAATGTTAGGAACAAAAATAAATTTAAAAACATGGGTAAAAACAAAAAAAGATTGGCTAGATCAAGACAGCATAGTAAAGAATTTCAAATCATAACAAAGTTATAATTTGAAATTAATGAATAGTGAATAATGAATGATGAAGATCGAATAATTAATGTAAAAAAATTGCAAAGCAATTTTTTATCGAAAATTATAAATTATATATTATTCATTATTAAATATTCATTGCAAAGCACATTTGTAGGGGTCGGCGTCCAGCAGGCATACTGACGCTGCAACAGGCTGTAGGGGTCGGCGTCCTCGACGACCCGAAAACAAGAACAGTAGAGATATTAATTTAATAGTATAAATTCAATAAAACTACAAAAGCTAAAATTAATAAGGAGATGAATATGTATGTTGGAAAAAATCGCATGGAATACTTTCAAACAAACAGGAAACATAGATACATTTCTGGAATTAATTCAATTAAGAAACATGAAAATAAGCAATGGTGAAATATATGAAGAATGTGAAAACGAAAGGAATAATATTGGTAGAAAATAATGTAGGAGACTACGATAAAATGATAACTATGTTAACCCCAGGACTAGGAAAAATTGGATGCCATGCCAAAGGAGCGAGAAGAAATAAAAGTAGCCTAATGGCAGGCACCCAATTTCTATGCTTTGGAGAATATTTATTATTTAAAGGAAATGAAACATACAATATAAATTCATGCGAACCAATAGAAATTTTTTATAACATAAGAATAGACTATGATAAACTAAAATACGTAGCACAAATAATAAAAATAGTATGTGATGTAACAAATGAAAATGATAATAGCTATAAAATACTACAGCTATTACTAAATACACTATACACAATATCAGAGCTAAATAAAAACTTAGATTTAGTACTAGCCATATTCAAACTAAGAATATTATCAATTTTAGGTTTTACACCAAAAATTGATAAATGCAAAAATTGCAATGAAGAAGTAAATATAAAATATTTTAGCATAAAAGATGATGGAATAAAATGTGGAGCATGTGGGAAAATAGATAAAAGTGCAATACAAATATCAGAAGGAACACTAACAGCAATAAGATATATAATATGTGCACCAGCAAAAAAAATCTTCTCATTTAATGTATCAGAAGAATGCATAAAAGAACTAGAGCTAGTATCGAAAATATATTTAAATGAGAAAATAGAGAAGGAATATAAACTATAAAGTCGAATAAAATATATATAGTAAATATTATTATGGCACAATAAAAAGTTTGCAAGAATAGGAGAGGATTACAATGAATATTAAAATTACAGGAAAAGATTTAAAAGCAACAGAAGCAATAAAAAATTACGTTGAAGAAAAAATAGGAAAAATGGAAAAATACTTCGGAGATGAAGCAGATGTATTAGTTACAATAAAATCTGAAAAAAATACACAAATATCAGAAATACAAATAAAAGCACAAGGAAATATGTTTAAAGCAGTTACAGAAACAAACGATTTATACGCATCAATAGACAAAAATATGGATATCTTAAATGGACAAATTAGAAAAGCAAAAACAATTAGAGAAAAACAAACAAAAGATGCATCAATTAAAGATATGTTTGCACCAATACAAGAAAACAACATAGAAAACGAAGTTATAAAAACTACATACTACGAAATAAAACCAATGACAATAGAAGATGCACAAATAAAACTAGAAGAACAATCAAACTTATTTTTACCATTTATAAACCTAGAAACATCAAAAGTAAATGTAATTTATAAATTAAAAGATGGCAAAAATTATGGAATATCAGAACCAGAAAACTAAAATAAAAAAAATGCAGATAAAATCAAATATCTGCATTTTTTTATTAACTTTAGAGAAAACCCCCAGCTATGCTGGGGGCGTCAAAAAACTTATAGTTTTGCACAGAGTAACAA
>CANQSV010000008.1 GCA_947626605.1 uncultured Clostridia bacterium
TTTTTATAGTAATACTATCTGGTGCCTCTTTATCTATATATGATAACTTTAAATATTCAACAAAATTAATAACTTGATTTGTAAGTTCTTCTGGTAGTGTTTCAATTTCATTATATAATTTTTGCTTTTCTATAGACATGTTAAAATACCTCCAAAACTAATTTATAGTATTATTATAACATTTTTAATTTTAAAAATCCATATTTTTTTATCTTTTTCAAAAACTTGAATGTCCCGATACTTTGATTTTGTGCAATGTTATGTATTTCTTTTTTATACACATTTTACCTATATTTCTCTTTAAAGCTCTACCTATCTTCTGCTTTTATTAGGTCTTAATGTGTACTTAATAATAATTATTTTTTTATCTAATTTTATATTTATTATTTAATTTTTTCTAATTATATTTTTCTATATTAGATTTCCTTTTCAAAACTTATTTTTACGTTTTAAAAAATTATTTTATAAATTTTATTTTTAATTTTAAAATTTATAAAAATTTAATCAATATACTAAAAATTACTATTTTACTCCCCTACTTCTCAAATTCGTTAAAATTTAAGAATTTATAAAACAACAAGTTATATGTCTTTTTTATAAAAATGTCTTGAAATCGATTCTCATTAACTATCAACTGTCACGCAGACAGCATACCAAAACTTCCGTGTGACAGTTGAATAATTTGATTTTTTCTAATATTTTTCATATCTCGTACTTGGGCCATTTCCAACCTTAACTAAAACTCTATTTTCTACTAACTTATTTAATATCGTCGCAGTAGTAGTTTTTTCTTTCTGAATTAGATTTTCTGCATCTTTCCTTGTTATTGAACCATTTTTGTCTATGAAGCTAATAATTAAATTTATATCCTCATCTGGTGATTTAACCGTATTCAAAGTAATTCTTGGCAATTCGACTACAAATGTAGCAGGAAGTGCTTTTATTTCAAAATTTAATCCGATTCTTTCATAGTATGAGTTAACTCTTCTTAATCCACTTCCTAATGCTTCCACTCTTTTTAATCTCATTAGAATTGATTGTAGATAAGGGTTTCTTGTTGTAGATAATCCTGCTAATATATCATCTACTGTAATATTTCCATATAGAGAGCCATAACTAATTAATTCTATGCCTTCATTCTTATATAGATTTATTATGTTTGATGTTAGTGTTGAATAATCTCTATGGATTATAGAGTTCAGAACAATCTCTCTTAATATAAATTCTGGATATTCTTCAATATCTTCTCTAATACTGGTATTTATTAAGCCATAAGTTGCCGTATTTAACTTTAAGTAATCAATTAGATTATCATATATTTCTAAAATAGACCCTGAAAATTCCTTTCTATCTAAGAAGTTATCTTTTTCTTTAGATTGGTATACAGCTAATTTAAATGTAAATGGATTTTGATCTGAAAGTAATAAACCAAGATTAGTATATTTTTTATCACTTGTAATGTGTAGATTTTCTTTTATATTTTCTGATTCAATATTTATATTATTTTCATCAAATATCTTTTTTGTATAATTAAAAGTCAAATCTTGATTATAAGAAATTGAAGTTTCAAATGATAAGCTACTGTTTTTAATAATCATTTGTTTAATTGTTTCTTCAGTAGCAGGGATTGAACATGAACCTGTTCTTAAATATGTTCCTTTTAATATACCTTTTTCTTTTAAATAGTATATATCTACTCCTTTTGAAATCTTTATTGTAATATAAGATTTATCTTCTAATTTTTCCACGTTTACAGATATAAATATTCTTGCATCTGGATTGATATTAGTTTTTATTCCATTTGATATTTTCTCTTCGATTTCTTTATAATTATCTAATCCTATTAAATTTCCTTCGTCATCATATCCAATATATATTGTTCCGGATTTTGTATTTAAAAATGATATAATTTCTTTATATATATTTTCTGTATATTTTTCCTTAAATTCTATACTTTCATTTTCATTCATATATATCTCTCCCGTATTTTTTTATCGTTCAATCGTTCAAAGAATCGTTCAATCGTTCGATTAAAGATAGTATATCATTTATATCTTTATTTATACAATAGTTTTTATTATTTTTTTATTTCAAAATTTTAGAGATGTGGGATTATAAATAGGCAATCCTCCTTGCACTGAAAAAGAAATACTTGTTTTTTGTACAAATACTTATTATAATTTATATTTAACTATTTTTTTAGAAACTTTTGTTCTTTAACAATATTGACTATCTAATTTTTGTCAAGTCTTTTTTTACAAAATTATTATATTATTTTTTTGCACAACAAACAAGCGAAAACGATATATTTAAAAGAGATTTGATGTTCTAACTTAAATTCTTCGTAAATAATTTTACAACCAAAAAATTAGATGTAAATTCATTTATTTACACCTAAAAGTATACATGTAATTTTTCGCTGAGCTTACCTTTCAGATTCTTCATCAAATTCTCTAACTCTTGTATTTACACCATCTATTATTTTATATTCTCTTTTAGAATTTTTATAAACTTTTTTCTGTATTTCATCTCCTAAATCTATTCCTAATATTTCTGATAATCCTAATAAATATATGGCAACATCTGCTAATTCTTCTCCTAAATCTTCTTTCTTTTTTCTCCATGCTTCATATGCTTCAGCAACCTCTCCATATGTTAAGCAAAACTCTTTATTAACATCTGTCACATTAAATCCTTTATCTACTTTGTTTTGATATATTTCTTTTTGTAACTTTTTTAAATCTACCATTTCAATTACCTCCATATATTTTTAATCTAAACGATAAATTACTATATTCTTTAATAATCATAATAAAAGAACAAAGGGATTTCAATACTTATTTGTTCTTTTTCTTAGTTACTATAAATCTTTAAAATTTTTTATCATAAAAATAGTATCGCTAAATCATTGTCCCAGCAATATATTTATAAACATAATTTTAATTATATTTTTCTCCCACAACAACCATTCTTCCATTTTTCTGCGAATACTCGCAAGTTGACATTGTAATAAACTTATTGCCATATTTGGCTCTTATTAAAAATTTATATAATTTTAGGTTGATTTTGGGCAACAATACTTTGATTTTGTGCAATGTTGTGTATTCCTTTTTATACTACTTTTGTTCTATCTTCCTATGCTCTCTCCTGTTGCTTTTGATAGATTTAAAGTAGTTTCCAATTAAATATATTTTGTTATTAAATTAGATTTTTAATCTCGTTAATTATTTATATTCTCATTTTATATTAAATCTTAATTTTTATTTTATAATTTTTTTGTATGAAATGATTTTAAATTTTAATTTTTTCAAAAATTCATTTTTCTTGTACATGCCTTTATACCCTATTGGGTTTTGTTTTGCTTGAATTCTTTTAATTTATCATATAAAATCTTTATATTTTTCATTTCTAATGTATTTTTACTATAATTTTCTTCTTCTCTTCTTTTGCAAAAGCCTTCAAATTATTTTTAAACTCCTATTTATAAAATTTTATTATTTTTATAACATGCATAAATATATTCTGGTGTTTCATAATACATACTGCTTTCGTAATTATCAATTTTTTCTATTATCCAAGAAGTTAAAACTTCATATAGAGTATCTATGAAGTTATTTTTATTATAATCACACAACATCAAAATAAGTCTTTGATATACTTTTCCTATTTCCCAAAATGTAGGTTTATCATTATGAATTTTTAAGTAATAATTGCCATTTTGTATATTTGATTCTGCTATTATTTCATCAGTAATTTTATCTATATTTTCGCAATGATAAACTTCTGCTAAATTATATATTTTATTGATTTTTTCTTTTCCAATTTTATTTACAATATATTCTTTTGTATTATGTGTTGTTCTAGCAATATATTCTATAAAACTACAAACAAAAAATAAATCATTTTCTTCTTGAGGTTCTCCCATAACTATATCTCCTCTATTCCAATGAATTTCAATGTTTTTAAAGCTTCATCTGTGCAGAATGCTATTTGATGTGTTGGATGTCTGAACTTGGCTAATTCCCAAAAAGCTTCTCTAGTAATTTCTCCTTTTAATAAATCGGTTATATAGTTGTAAATTTGGTCATCTGCCATAGCTCCGATTACAATATCATAATTGTGTTCTTCTCCGTTACGAGATGAAATAATAAAATCAAGCCATTCTTCTGTCATAATTGTAAATTCTTTTATTTTTAAATTATTATTTTCGTGATATTCATATAAATTAATGATTTTTGTATCATATTTATTAGCCCACTTAATTGCTTGTTCTTTTAAAATTGTACAATAAAAACCTTTTCCAAAATCTTTTGTATATTTATTATCTAGTAATTTAGGTTCTTCAACTTTACAATAACTTCCGTGATATACAATTTGCATACTAATATTCTCCTTCAAATAATCAATGTTATTATACATTACAATTATAGCATTTTTTATTTTAAAAATCCATAGTTTTATATCTTTTCAAAAATTTGAATGTGCGGACACTTTGATTTTGTGCAATGTTATGTATCCCTTTTTTTATCACTTTCAACCTATGTAGCCCTCTACTCTTCTACCTTTTAGGTTAATTGTGATACTTATTTTTTATTTTAAATTTTGTAAATTTTTATCATTTTTTTTGCCTCATATTAAACTTCGACATTTTTTTTATTTTAAAACTTTAGAGATGCAGGATTATAAATAGGTAATCACCTTTCTTTGCATTGAAAAAGAAGTAATTGTTTTTGTACAAATACTTCTTATAATTTACATTCAATTAACTTTTTAGAAACTTTTGTTATTTTGCATTATTGTAATTTATTGTTCTGGTATATTATTTTTTAATAATTTCTTCACTAACTTTGTTTTCATTATCATATATACTATAATTGCCCCTATTGTATTTAAAATAATATCATCAATATCTGAAGAACCCATAAATGTTATAATATGAACTCTGAAAAAATAATAAATATATTAATACTATTAAATATATGATAAATAAATTTCTAATCACAACTTTATTTATTTTCATTATTATTTCCACCTGCCTTAATCCATAGAATTTACTATATCTATCATTTCATCAATTTCTACATGTCCAGATAGAGTATATCTTATTCCATCTGCTACAAATATAGCACATATTTCATTTTTACCTAAAGCTTTACTTTCTAATAAATTTACTTTATAGCCATCTTTTTGTGTAATTGTTTCCAAATATTCATATACTCCTAAATATTCTGTATCAAATGGTTGTTGGCTTTCATCAGAGATAATTTCTATTTTTAAATCAACAGGAGTTTGATAATTCTCTCCAGCTATAAAAGAATAATAGTCATATTCCTCCTGATATTCAATATTAGTTAAATCTCCAACAATATATGCTCCTATTTCAATAAGGTTATATCCTTTTCCTATCTTTTTATATTTAATTAATTTGTAAGGATTATTTTCAGAATATATACTTGATAGAAATCGTACTCCAAGCTCGCTTTCTAATTGTCCTATATTATCATATTTTTTTCTTATTACTCCATAATCATCTTTATCATAATTTTCTACATCTTTTACTTTTATAATACTCATATTATCTAAATCTGGCATTTCTTCACCATTTACACTTGTTGAAAATATCTTATTTACTGCATATACTGCTGAAAATGAAACTATACATGTCAATAAAATTAGTGTAGTAATTTTAGAAATGCTAATTTTCTCATTTTCTTTCCAATTTTTTATATTATTAATTGTATTTTCAGATAAGCTGACTTTGGATAATTCATTATTTATCTGTTTTTTTATTTTGTTCATTGTCATTTTCCATCCTTTCTTTTAATTGTTCTCTTGCCCTTTTTAATAATTGTTGAATGTTTGATTCTTTTTTCCCTAATGTTGATGCTATTTCTTTTATACTTAATTCTTGATAATAATATAATAATATCACTTCTTTATATTTTTCTTTTAAATTGAATATGTGTGTTATAGTATTATCTTCTTTAAAATCCATTTCTACTGTTTTATTTTTCAATTCTTTATCATCTTCATAATACACAATCTTTTTAAACCATTGACTTCTTAATTGATTTCTACATTGATTTATTGCTATTTTCATAATCCATGCTTTTTCAGATTTTTTATTTTTTAATGTATTATATTTTTTTATTACCTGTATAAAAGTATCTTGTGCAACATCTTGTGCCAAATCATAATCCTTTAATATTATATAACTCATACGGAGTACACTATTTCCATATAAAGCTATTAGTCTGTTAATATTTTCATCGGTCAACATTAGTTTTTTCACCTTCTCACTTATAAGACACAACACTCTTATGAAAAATGACATTTTTATAAAAAAATAAGCAAAATTTTTTTATAAAATATTTTGCTTATTATATAACTCTACAAATTACTTACATAAATTGTAATTTATTTCCATATATTTCTATCCTTTCTCTGCAACCAAAAAGTAAAAATCAACATAGTTTAAAACACTGCTCCAATTGTTAGCTAGGTACAACTTACTACTTACTGCTTTACAACAATACATCATACTTCATACAACTAACTTCTTTACTGCTTACTACAATACTTCAGTAGCTAACAACACAATTGTGATAACAAAAAAGTACTAGATATCTAGTACTTAATTAGCATAATATTATATATTACTTTTATTTATTAATTACTCAGATTTTAAAGGTCTATATATCCATTCAAAAGTATATCCACTATCAACTACAATAGATTTAATCTTATCTAAATAGTACAATGCCTCTTGAACTGGTTCATGACAAAAAATAACTTTTATATTTGGAGTTTTACCTTTTCCGCCAAACTCTTCATATATTTGTCCAGATTCAATAAATTCTAAATAATCATTTATTTTATCCTGTAGTACTTCAAGATGAGCTTTTATTTCGTCAGACTTCCAAGGAATATGATCACTAATGCATATAGTTACCTTATCATCGTCTTCATGCCCAAAATCTATTACTTTTCTATCTATTACAGACATATTTGTTCCTCCTAAACTTCACCAATAAAACTACTTATTAAAGCAATATGTTCTCTTAATTCTCTTTTTAGTGGAATGCTTGATGACAAAGCAGAAGACGATAATCAAAAAAAATAAATAATATAAGATTATTATCTATTTATCATCAACATATTGGTATTTACTTGTTGAATAAATTCTTGTTGAAAAAAGTTCTCCTGTTAGATATTTTTTTCCAAATTTGTCTTTTGTAATTACAACATATACAGATTCCCCCTCAGAACAATCATAATATGTGTTGTTATCAACATGAATTACTCCATTATTGGTTAAATAAACATAATAACCTGATCCGCTAGTATGTTTTTTTCTTACTATAGTATCGGTTACAACCTCAAAACAATTATTTTTTATTGAATATTGTATTGAACTATATTGTGGATAAGATTTAATTACTGGAATACCAATAAAAAATGCAAATATAAATAGCATTAGTATTATTTTTTTCACTTTTCCAGACTTTTTTAATTTGAAAAAAGATACAGTTACCAAGAGTAGTATTAATAATCCCAAAAATATAAGTTCTAACTTCATAAATGAAGATTTTTCATTTAAACCTTGAATTATCATTTTATTTGTTAATTGTGTCATTTTTATTCTCCTATTAACATTATTCAATCGTTCGACTAAAGATAGTATATCATTTATATTTTTATTTATAAAATAGTTTTTATTATTTTTTTATTTTAAAATTTTAGAGATGCAGGATTATAAATAGGTAATCCCCTTTCTTTGCATTGAAAAAGAAGTAATTGTTTTTGTATAAATACTTCTTATAATTTACATTCAATTAACTTTTTAGAAACTTTTGTTCTTTTGCATTATTGTAATTTATTTATTATTCTTTTTTTTTTCGTTTTTTTTGTTTCATCAAATCCATCAGCATATTCACCAAGAAGTTTCTTTGCTTCCTTATCTTCATATGTTTCTTTGCCCGTAATATCTCTATATGCTTCTTCAATTCCATTTTTTACTGCCCATTTTATTATAAAGTAAGCACATATCAAAATTACAATGAAACTTCCAAATCCAATACTTAATCCTAGGAAATTATTCATAATATTCCTCTACTCCTACAAATTACTATTTTCATTAATAATTATAATAAAAGAAAGAAGAAATTTCAACACTCATTTTAAATTTTGTAAATTTTTATCGTTTTTTTGCTTCATATTAAACTGCGACATTTTTTATTTTAATTTATAGTATATATTTCTATTTTTATAATTTTAATTTTATATTTTCAAAATTAAAAAATATATAAATTTGAAAATTTCTTTTTTTCTCCTCTATTCCCCTACTTCTTAAATTTGATTATTGTTATAAATAACAAATATTTAAATTGATTAATTCTCCAACTTTTATTTCTGTGGAATATAATAAGAATTGTAATGTTATGTTATTTAAGTTCATTTGAATTTTTCAAAGTAATTTGACAAATAAAAAAATGTATATAATTAAGTATCTTTTCATTTATTAAATATTCATTTTCAAATTTCATTATTTTATTATTTTCAGTATAGATTACAATTTTTTCAGATCTAAGATACGAAAAAAGTTTTTCATCTTAAACCTGTGAATAAAAAATTTTGTTTGACATATAATAAAAATGGTGTTATAATAACTATAGCATTGAAACGTAACCGATTCAAGCTGACACTTGATATGTGTGTGATGACACATATCTTTTTTTATGCAAAAACAGAGCAGGTGATGAACTGCTCTGAACTGAAATCAGTTTTTGTCATTGTTGCGTTGGTATTTAGCTAATTCTTCTTCCAATTTTTCAATTTTCTGAAGTAAAAGCCATACCAATAAGTAACCGATTCATGTTTTTCTGACACCCCCCTTTCCTTCAAGGGATTGTCCAAATACATGGACCTTTTAATTATATCGTAAACTCTACTCAAATACAATGATTATTCTGTGAATTTGGTAATTTACTTCTTGAAAGATATGTCGAAAAAAATTAGCATTTTGATAACTATTTTAATTTATATTATTTTATCACTTTTTATGCATTATGTAACTTTATATGTTCTGCTATAAGCATTGTAATATAGCCATTTTTAAAAATTTTATGCTTATAATTTTTCTATTAAAAAATGTCCGATTTCCTTGATTTTGTGCAAAGTCATGTATTTCTTTTTTATCACTTTCAACCTATGTAGCCCTCTACTCTTATACCTTTTAGGTTAATCTAGATTAAACAATATTTATATTTTATTACTAATTTACTATTCTTCTAATTTAATTCCATCGATACAATTATCATATATAAACTGTTTTATCTCATTTTTTTCATTAAAACTATAAAACTTAGATAATAATATATTAAATTCCTCTAATTTATTATCTGGAACTCTTATTATTCCACAACCATTTTCAATCATAATTTTATTTGCACAAATTGTACTAGTCCTTTTATTTCCATCCCAAAAAAGTTGACTTCTCATTCCATATAACATATATTCAATTGCTCTTTCAGTAGGATTTTCTATATTTATAATTTGATTTATATCATTTTCTACCACTTCTTTTTTTGGTATTTCTGGTATGTATTCTGTTCCTGATATTTGGACATTTCCGTTTTCTCAAAGTTCCCCATTCTAAACTTTCATTTCTTGCAACATATTCATTTATTTTACATATAAAATTCAAACAAAATTCTTCACTAATATTATTTATAAGATATTTCCATGCATCTCTTAAATTTAAAATACATTGAATATCATCTATTTTTAAATTCGGAACATTAACTCCATCTAAAATTGTTTGAGTTTGAGGAAATGTAACATTTATGCCTTCCATCCTAGCATTGCAATAAATATTATCTACTATATTTTTTTTTGCTAAAAATATATTTTGTTCTAATGTTAATTTATATTTATTATCCATAATTGCCTCCAATTTATTTTTGGTTATTTTTATTATAAATGTATAAAAAAAATTCGTCAAGATAATCTCCCTTCTTTGCATTGAAAAAAGAAGTACCTGTTTTATACAGATACTCCTTATAATTTATATTCCATTAACTAAAAAACTATTGTTCTTTTACATTATTCTAATTTCTCGAGATGATTATAACAAAAAAATAGATAATTAGCAAATAACTCATTATCTATTTTTTATTATAACATTATTCTTTTTCAATTAACAAATCTTTTTTTGCACTAGGATTTGTATTGTACTCAATATCAATAGCTCCCCCTATTGTATCAAGTGCTTTTATTTTATTCAAATCACTTTCGTTATTGCTTGTTACAGTAACTTTTATATTGTTACTATCTTCCATTACTGCTGATAATGTTACAAAAGTGAATTCCTTATCTATCATTTTTTTGCTTATTTTATTTTGTAAATTTGTTAAATAGTTATATGAATACTTTGCTGTTTTAAATGTTGTTCTATTTTCTGTTATTCCAAGCAAACTGCATATTGCTCTCCTATTAGTTTCATTATTTTCACAAAGTAACACTACATTATTTCCATTATTGTCGATATATTTTCCTGCATAATAATCTGGATAGCCTGTATTTATATTTTCATTTGGTTGTTCATTTACATTTACATCTTTATCTTCTACAGTTGTATTTTTATTAGTATTTTCGGTAAGTATTGACTGTAATAATTCTAATAATTCATTTTCAGTTTTCAATGCTTCCTTTTTATTTTTCTTAATATCTTGTAAGTCTGAAATTCCATAAGGAGTGTCTTCTACTTGATTATTATTAAATGTATTTGTGCCTATGATGATTCCAACACCTAAAATAAATACTGCTGCACTCGAAGTTATTCCATAAATTATTTTTCTACTTTTTTTACTTTTAATATCAAACTCCTCTCTGATGTTTGATACAGCTATTTTTTCTTTTACATTTTTTCGTATTTTTTCTTTTAAATCATTATTTTCCATAGCCATAACCTCCATCTTCCAAATTTCTTTTTATCTTTTTTCTAACTCTATGAAGAATTGTCTTTACATTACTGATAGATAAATTTAATACTTTTGCTATTTCTTTTATCGTTTTTGATTCATAATAAAACATTATAAATATTTTATATTCTTCGTATTTTAGTTTTTGTAATGTGCTCTGCATTATTTTATCCTGTTCTTTTTGTTCTGTAATTTCTTCAATATTACAAATATCTATAACATTTTCTTCATAATCAGATATAGAAAAATTCAACTCCGTATCCCTGTACTTATTTCTTATAATATTTTTAGCAGTTCCTACAAGATATGGTTTTATTTCTGTTGTTTTTAACAAATTTCTACTGTTTTTCCATATAGCAACAAATACATCTGATACTATTTCTTCTATATCTTCATCTGTTATAGCTATACTCACTCCGTTTTTTACTATTAAATAAACATAGCCATAAAAATTATCTATTATTTTGTCTATATCTATTTTTTCGTTTATTAGATAATCATTTAAAATTTCTTTTTTCAATTTAGACCTAAATCTCCTTATTATTTTTTCAGTTAACTTTCATATACATAGTAACATTTTTTTGAAAAAGGTTACAACTTTTTTCAAAAATCTAAAAAAATATAGAGATTAGTTATCTAATCTCTATAAATATCATAATCCTAAATTGTAATTTACATTACTTATTTTTTCCTATATCTTGCCATTTCTTATTATGTAATATTTCGGCATCATCGCCTACAAATATTTTACTTGCTTCCTTATCATTTTGTAATTGGTATAACATCCATGCTGTCATATAAGAATCTGTTTGAACAAGCATATCCTCATGTTCAGTTCCAACGGATCTTGCACGAATTTTAAATACATTATCTGTTATTTTATCATAATTCTCTATCAATGAAGATAAAGGAGCGACTCCACCAAACTCTTTACTAGAGTCTTTTCCTGAATCATCAGATTTTCCTGTACCTGCTGTCATAAAATACGAAATTTTAATTTTTGATGTATCATAATTCCATCCCATATTATTGGCTAATAATGGATATGCTGCACTACCTGTAAATATAGTCTTATAATTTTTTCCATTTTCAAACTCCGTTACAGCTCTTATTGCTCCTGCACCACCTTGAGAATATCCAATTATTCCTATATTATTCTTATCTATCTTATTATAAAGTTTACTATCATTAGAAATATTTAGCATATAATCTAAAGTAATTGAAGTTGTTTCTCCTGTACCAGTTTGTCCATCTTCATTTCCAACAACAATAAATCCCCAAGATGCTAATTTTTTAAAAAATGGTTCATATCTAAATGCAGGTACTCCACTAGCATTTACTACTATTATCATTGGGTATTCCTGATTATTATTTTCTAGTTCTTTTGGATACCATATTCTAATTTTCTTAATAGAACTATTTTCTGACTCATGTTCTTCATAAGAAACTTCATAATTCCCTAATTTAGAATATTTTGTTTCTAGTTCCTCATTAGATTGAAAATCTTTATAATAGTCATCTTCGTAAACAGGTTTTTGACTTTCAATATATCCTTTAATTGATAATATTACAAGCAATATTATCAAAATTAAAACTACAATTCCAATTATTTTTAACACTTTTTTCATAATACAACCTCTATTTTAATAATTTTTATCCAATAACTCTAGTCCATAAGTTTTAACATTACCATTTATTGAATCATAAATCCAATCAGCAACAGATTTATTACCTTCTAATTTATCAAACACATTACTTGATATTATTGTATGTTGAGTGTTCTTTGTTTTTTCATCAATAGCATATTCCCATATATAGATTCCAACTCCATCAATATTAGTTTGTAAATCATTAACCATTTGTTTTAAATCTTTTTGAAATTTATCGCCATTTTCTTTAGACTTTTCCATTTTACCTTTATCAATATATGATTGATATTGTTGTAATGTATCATCTCTAACAGAACAATCAAATAGTATTTTAACAGAATTTCCTCTTTTGTTATGCAATGCTACCAAACTATCTAAGACTATATTATTTCCTGTTAGTCTATCACTTATTTCTTGTGGACTTTCCCATAATTCTGTTGCAGATTTATGCCAATTATCATATAAAAGCAATGAACTATCGACTGCAACAGTTATGTTGTCTGTATTAGGGAAGTAGTTTATTACATCATCAGAGAGTAAAGATGTTGCAAATCCACCTGCACTAAAACCTGTTACAAGTAAAGTATCCACTTTATCAAAATCAACATATTCTTGTACCTCTTTCATTAAAAGTGAATAATTATTATATCCATTATGGTAAACAACTTTTTCTTTTCCATTAGAATCTTTATAATGATATTCCCCTGTGCCTGTATGAAAATCTCCAGAAGCATAAGGTACAACAATAAATGTCCAATCTTTAAATGGATTTTCGGTATTTTTACTACCTATACCACCTTCGACAACAAAATCTTGTGCTGTCATATCAACTGCATAAAATTTTGTTCCACCTTCAGATGTTTCTGGAGTAATACTAACTCCTCCTCCGAAGAAATAAACGATTACTTTATCTTTTTCTTTTCCTAGTTTAAATAATCCGTGCCATTCACTTCCGTTAGATGATTTTGCATTTTCGGGAGTAATTCTGTACCACTTTCCGATTTCAGGATTTTCTTTTAATTCTGGTCTTTTAATAAAAACTGTATTTTTCAAGATTAGAAAAATAATAATTCCAAATATTATTACTAAAGATAGTAATATAGATAATATAATTTTCAATTTCTTATGTTTTCCTTTCTTTTTTTCTTTCATTTTTTCCACCTCTTTTATGTAACTATTGTACCATTACTTTATTTATGATACAATATCAGTGACTAAATTGGAACAAAGGAGGGCTTTTTGTACCATGAGAATACAAAGAGAAAAATATGTTGATGAATATATAATAAATGCACTATTTAATTTAATGAAAAAAAAGAATTTTGAAGATATTTCAATTACTGAAATTACCAATAAAGCAGGAGTTAGTAGAAATTCATTTTATCGTAATTTTAACTCCAAAGAAGACATAGTAAAAAGATGGATTAAGGATATTACTGACTGCTTTTTGAATACTTCTGATATAAATTATAAGCGAGATGACACACAAGAATATTTCATAAAATTATTTACTCATTTAGAAAAATATAAAGATCATGCTATACTAATTTACAAAGCGAATTTAACACATCTTTTGAAAGAAGAATTTGAAAGTAGAATTTTAAAAATCTATGAAAAAGAGTACGGAAATTATAAATCTTATTTTCTAGCAGGTGGAATATTTAATGTTTATTATTATTGGTTAATGAATGGAGGTAAAGAAACTCCAGAAGAACTTGCATCAAATATAAATAAGTATTTAAAAATCAATATATAGTTGTTCAAAAAAAGAACAACTTTTTAAATTGTTCAATTATATAAATTACTATTTCGTTTAACAATAAAAGCTAATTTCATCCACTCCGTAAAATATCTTCCATTCAGATATAATATAGAAAAAATTATATCTTATTGCTTTTAGTAGTTTATTCAAATCATGTTCTGGAATTCTACTATTATTATTGGCCAATATACAATCGCCACTTTTTGTTAACCAAACTTTGGTTGCATTTGATCCGTGGATTTCCTTTGCAAATATGTACATGTACTGGCTCACCATTTTCATTTGCCCAGAAAAAGACTGTATAACCAAGGTAACTAAATAAATTAGTCACTTTGAATACCTCCTTTTTTAGCTACTTCAAAAAAATAACTTGCTCCTCTTTCAACAACACTTCTAAAAACATCTATTTCTTTTTTACTATAATTTCCATCTTGTTTCACAATATTATATGATGGTAGTTCAAATATTATAGTATCAAATCCATGCTCTGTTGGTCTTTCAAAGCAAACAATAAGATATTCTTCTCCATTTTCTTTTTTTCTCATATCTGAAGAAACAACTAGTGTTCCATCTGAATATGTTACAAATTCATGCATCATTAATATCATCTCCATTTCTGTACAATATAGTATATCACAAACCTCGAAAGATTACTCTTTAATAATTATAATAAAAGAACAAATGAATTTCAAAATTCATTTGTTCTTTTACATTATTGTAAGTTTCTTAATTGTTTTACTAAGTTAGAGTCACTCACTGTGATTTTGTTTCAAATTTCATCACAAAGCCCCAACTGCGCAGAGTATGTATTCAACATTTTTCTACATATTTTTTAGTATTGCCACTTTTTCGCTAGACAAAAACTCCGTCCCGAGTCTATATATATCATTTTTTTCTAAATAACCCTTTAAAAAACAAAAATATTTTTTCAAACCATTTTTCTTTTTTTATTTCTATCAGAGATTTCTCTTTTTTTACTTCATTTATAACATTATTTTTATTATACTTAAAATGATTATCCGAATTATATTTTTCTCTTTTTATCTCTTCAAGTTTTTTCTGATTTTGATTTAATAAATTATTTAATACTTTCCTTTGATTTTCAGTCGCAAAGTAATCTCTAAATAAAGAAATTAGTATTGCATTTGCCTCTTTAGAAATATATTGTTTGGATAAATCTATTTCTGGATTAATTTTGTATGTATAGTCTTTATCCATATTATTTTTATAAAAATCAATTTTTTCTTTAGGGATTTTAGAATATTCTTCCTCTGAAAAGTATCCTAATATTTCTAAAACCTCTGTATATGCCTTAGCATAAGTATTAGTCATCCTTTGTTACTCCTTTTAATGTGTATATTTGAATTTCTTTATGTTCTACATTATCACTTTGCGTTACATCTTCTGTCGCTATGCCTTGAGTAATAGCATTTGATACAACTGCTTTCATTGGTATTGTTTTCTTTTCCTGACTTTTTTCTGACTTTGAAGCCTGCGTAGCTTGTTCTGTAATTTTATCGTTTTTATACCATTCTTGAAAAATTTCATTGCGTAGCTGCTCAACTCTCTGTAAAATATCTTTTTTTCTTTCTAAAATACTACTTAACAATGTTTCAGCTTCTTCAGGTGTTTTAGCTTTACCATAGGCATATTCTTTAAAAATTTTTCTATATTGTTCATCTGGATATTGAGCTAACCTACTCGCCCTATACTTTAAAATCTCTAAATACTCATAGGATATCAATCCCTGTTTCATTTGCTCAAATAAAATATTATATATTGTTGGCTCTTCGCCATATCTTTCATTATAGTTTACAGAAAAAGTCATATCATTTTCTGCATCATCTTTAATATATCTAAATGATTGTTCTTTATCAATTCCTCTTAATTTACCATTTTCATCTACAATAAAATTATTTGCATGAGCATCATAATTGCATAAACAAAAATCTACTAAATATTCATTCAGTATTTGCTTAATCATTTCAGGTGATAAAGTACCCTTTCCTCTATTAAAATATTCAATAAATGTTTTAGTTGCTTGACTATCTACTGGTATCTTTTGTTGTATAGCACCATACATTCCATTTATTGTTGTTACATTACATTTTACAGCATTTTCTGGATTAATAATTCTCTGAATTAAATAACCTGCTTCTTGTATGTTTGCTCTATATGGGCGTTCAGCTCCACTTTTTGAAATTGCAGGTTTAAAATAATATTCCTCATTATTTACCTTATCTTGAACTAGATACATATCCCCTGTATTACCTATGGAAACTTCTTTCATATCATGATCTTCTGAAACCTGTATATCATTATTCTCTATATTTATTTGATTATCTATACTTTGATTGATTTCATAAAATTTTTGATGTAACCATGTACAGCAATTTTTTTTGAATTGTAAGATTTGTTGATATGCTTTTTCATATTCTTCAGAATTTTGGTCTGTATTCCTAATTGTCTCAAGATTTTTTTGATATTCTAAAAACATCATACATAAATCTTCTTCTGATAAAGTACTTTTTTCTTTTGAATAATCTAACTCACTTAACTCAACTTGTCTACATTTTAATGAGCCAAATTTTCTTATATATGCTTCAGCTCCTAATATGCGTTCACCCTGTTTTTTAGCAATTTCAAAGCAATCGGAAAAACTTATTTCTTGAGGATTCTTTGATTCACATGGTAAAAAAAGAATTTCTGGTTCACCATTATTATTAGTAACATAATCATCATAAATATATTTACCTATATTTATATATGGCACATTTCCAGATTCCATTACAAGTAATAATCCTTCATTAACTTTTGCATGCCCTTTTGCAAAATCAAATGCTGTCATTAGGCTATCACTAGTAGATAAAAAAGAGCTATCCACTTTTCCGTCTCTTCCACCTCTAAAGATTTTTTTGCTATATGGTTTGCTTCCATTTAGAACATAAGCTTTTCTTATTGCACTATATACATAAATTGTAGTTCTTAAAATTTTTTCGAATTCTTCTTTTGTTTTAGGTAGAATTTTCATTTTTCCATCTTTTTCTCTCATAGTAACATTATCACTTAATAATACATTAATTGCACTATAAGAATTTCCCTTATAATCAACTACTGATTGGTATTCATCTATATTCCATAATAAATTATCATTAGTTATCATTTATATACTCCTAAATTTTATTTATATTATTAGCATAAAAAAATAAAGTGTTTTTAACTTATACTATTTACTTTGCTTATTAAAAATTTTATTAAATTACTATATTCTTTTATAATTATAATACATTAAATTGAAACCATGCATAATTCTCAAATTTATAATTTCTAACTTGCTCTATAAGTTCTTTTGATTTAGCAGATAAATCAGTTAATCTGGTATCCTTAACTAAAGGATTTATATATCTTTTTTTGACATCAAATCCAATATAATAGTTATTTTGTGGAGGAATTACTCCTTCGTTAATATCTACGCTCTCCATAAAACATTTAAAATTATTGCTAAGCTTCTTTTCATTGCAATTTACGATTTTATTTATTATTTCAATTTCAGAATATTTGTATAAATCAGCTTCTTCAAATACTTTTTTGTTAATTGCAGTTTTCATTGAATCAGCTATAAACTGCATAACTAATTTATCTTTATTACCTTGAAATATCATCCACATTTTACTGGCACCATTTACAAATTTCTCCGCTATTTCTTTATCTTTAAATCCTAGTTCAATAATATTGTCTTCATTAGAAAAAACTGCTAAATTTGAATATATTTCTTTTATATCAGATACTTCCCACTCTTTCGTAAAACTTATTCCACTAGATAGTGTATATTCTAATCTATCTGCTGATAATTTTGGTGTATTATTATCTGCTATTGGATATATTTTGTAATCACAAACTTCATCTGTTTGTATATCATCTTTTTTTAATAAGCTCATTATCTCTTGAGATTCTTCTATAATTTTTCTTGTATCTGCTTCTGTTACTTCCTGATTTATATAATCTTTATGTAAGAAGTCAATGCAATGGCTAAAACATGGTATAGCAATATCGTGAAATAAACCTGCTAACGTTTGTTTTTTGTCCTTTGTGAAATTCCATATAATTAATGCAACACCTATACTATGATCTAATCTTGAATAAAAAAATTTGTTATTAAATATTTTTGTGTAATCAGTTCCACAATTCATTCCAATTTTTCCAATTCTTTGTAATTCAGGAGTATTAATATACTCATATAGAAAATTTGGTATCTCATCTACTAATACTTCAAAATAGTTTTTTATAGTTGTATTTAAATTATCAAAATAATCTTGACTACCCATTTTCTTTCTCCTTTCCATCCATATTTAAGCATCACTAATTTCTTTTGTCTTTCATCTTTGTTTTATTTTTTTAACAACTTTTATAATAACATATACAAAATGTAATATTACTACCCAAGTTGCACCATATATATTGTTTAATAATTAATCATCTATATCATCACTCAATAAAAAATCAATTAAGTTGATATGTTTTATTCCTTCATACTCATAAGTTAATTTATCCAATGTAATTACATATTTAGGATAATTATCTTTTATAATTTCAAAAGCACCAAATTCTCTATTTTTTGTATCCTCATTTGGAATGCTAAATGCAACTTGTATATATATTTTTTTATTTGGTTTTGTCGCAACAAAATCAATTTCACCTTTTTTAGTTTTTCCTGTATATACATCATATCCCTTTATTATTAAATCATTGTAAACAATATTTTCAATTGCATAACACTTATCAAATTCTGTTTTATTACTTTTTATTTGTGCAATTCCCAAATCTGTAACATAGTATTTATTTAATGTCTTTAATACAGCCTTTCCATGAATATCATATCTATACACTTTACGTATTAATAAAGCTTTGCAAAGTGCATCTAAATATGAATATATTGTTAAACTTGAAACATCTCTTCCTTCATTTTTTAAAAAATTCATTATATTTTCTGCAGAGAATTCTCTTCCCATTGTATCTATTACGTATTGTAAAATTAAATTAAATAATGCTGTATCTCTAATTTTTAATCTTTCCACAACATCTCTCAAAATAATTGAGTCAAAAACTCCATACAAATAATTTTTTATTGATTCTTCTTTTTTAAATTCAAATCTATTAGGTAAACTTCCCCATTTCATATAATCTTCAAAAATTTCGTCCGTAGATTTTTCTTTTCCTAATAACTCTAATACCTCCTTGTATGATAGTGGATTAATTCTGAATGTTACATATCTTCCAGAAAGTACTGTTGAAAGCTCATCTGATAGTAATCTACTATTTGACCCTGTTAGAAAAATACTTACTTTTTTTGATGCTCTTAATGAGTTAATTACTTTTTCAAAGTTTTCTACATTTTGAATTTCATCAAAAAATAAATAATACAACTTATTATCAACTATTTTATCTTTTATATATTTATTTAATTTTTTGTAATCTGTTAAATCTTCATATTCAATAAATTCAAAATTAACATATATTATGTGAGCTTCATCTATCTTTTTATCTCTAAGCTCTTCCATTATTTGCTCTAATATTACAGATTTCCCAGACCTACGAATACCTACTAAAATTTTTATCAAATCACTATCATAGAATTCTCTTATTTTATTTAAATATTTTTCTCTCTTTAACATATATATCACCTAATATAATTATAATACACACGCATTATTTTTTCAAGTTATTTTTGTATATAAAAATAACTTCATTTTTTTAAATTTTATTTTTTTGTACAATAAATAGTCATTGCATCTAGTTTGTATTCTATTTCACTTTCTATACCCACAAACAATCTTTCTTTCAGCTTATTTTATATTAGCTCAAAACTTATGCTACCTCCACCATTACATGCCTCAATATTAGCAATAGCTCCATTAATAATTGTCAAACATGGGCCTTTATGTGATATATCAGTATCATAAATTATAGGTACATTTAATTGGTTAATAACACTATCTTTAAGACATTCTTCCATTGTATATCCAAGACATGATGTTTCTATTCCATTTCTTCCAAATACAATTCCCTTAGTATATTTGAAATACTCAAATTCATTAAATTTCCATAAAGTACGAATAAGTTCTTCTTTTGATAATTCACAATTATCAAAATACCAAATAATTCCATCATCTTTATATTTTTCTATAAATTGCTTTGTTCCATCATATTTGGTTCCAGCCAACTCTGCTATTACATCTATACATCCACCTATAATTCTTCCTTTGATAGTAACATCTTTATTATTTAATACTTTCCATTCTACTTTTGTTGTAAAATTATAACCTTCTAATCCTGTTATTTTTTCTCCTCTTTCATCTTCAAACATTTCATAATTATTTTGTGTTATTAGATTTCCTTTTAAAATTTCTAGATTATCAGTAATACTTCTATCATATTCACTAGTTCCATAATCACCAAAATTATTACCATAAATAGTAGCTATGTCATATTTGGTGGTTAACGGAAATAATAATCCTGTTGGGTCAGAAAATCCTTGAACAAATTTAGGATTTGATAGTATTTTTTCAAACTTTACATATGGAAGAATTTCCACCAAAAATTCTCCACCTGCTGCACACATTATAAATCCTATATTTTTATCTTCAAACATTTTATTTACTTCTTTAGCTCTTTCTATAGCAGAAGCACTTCTGCATTTTTCTGATTTATTAATATTCTTTGACAAAATTAATTTATATCCTAATTTTTCTAGATTAGATTTCGCATTCTCATATTTTTTTATATGAAAATCATCATATGCACCACTTGATGGTGCTGGAACACCTATACACATACCTTTTTCTATAAATTTTGGATAAATCATATTTACTCCTTTTTTAATAATTAATCTTTAACAAATTAGTATATTGTTAATAAATTTCTCCGCACTTTGTTTTTCTTGCACTTTTAAAATTTTCTTTGTCTTTTTTTGTTACAACAATTTCTTGAATTCCATCAACAGTACATAATTTTAATTCTATTTTTCCACTTTCGATATGTGGATGTCTTAATACTCTTCTGATATTTTTGCTTTCGAATTTATCTTTGCAAATAGCTATATAAGAAAACTTCTCATCCTCATATGGTACATCTCCATCTTTTAAAAGTTTATGAATTTTACTTCTTGAAACTCTAACAGTCGAATGACACCAATCATCTTCTTTTATAGGACATTTATCAATATTAGGACATGGTGCAACTATCTTTCCACCTATTCCTATTAAATAATCTCTTAAGTCTCTAATCTCATTAAATCCTACTGGCGTTCCAGGTTCTATTATGACTAATATTTTTTTAGTTGCATTCCACAATTTCTCTACGATTTTCATTCTGCTATTTAAGTCCATTTCATTTAATACATATGAACATATTACTAAGTCAGCTTTTTCATTTAATTCTTCTGATACTAAATCTGTTTTTTTCCATTCAGCCGTTTGCAAACATGTATCTTCTGATGCTTTCATAAATGATTTTCCTAAATTAATCATTGCATCCTCTCGTTCTAAACATGTTATTTGGTTTAATTCTAGTAAACTATTGGCAGCCCAACTTCCTGCTCCTGTTCCTGCGCCTATGTCTAACATAGTCTTTATGTCTTCATTATATAATTCAAAGGTATTTTTTAAAGCACTATAAATAGCAGCATAAGTTGCTGGCATTCTTACAATGGAATATGATATTGCTTCTGAGTTTTCAGTTAGCAATCTATTTCCTTTTCCACTTTTATTTCTATACCTAAAGCTAATGTTTTCTGAATCTTGTTTTAGTTGCTTAATATTGGTATTATCCATAACTTTTTCTATTGCTATTTTTAATTCATTTGGTAGTTCCATAAAATTTCCTCTCGTTTTTTCTTATATATTTTCTAGTTTACACCTTTATGTATCTAAGCTATAGAACTGTTAACACTATTCCAAAAATAATAAGAATTGAACATAAATACAACAACCATATCTGCATTTTTTCCATCCTTTGTAAATCTTTATTTTTCTACAAAATTTATGAATTAATTTTAACATAGTATAAATTTATATGCAAGATAATAAAAAAAGCTCCTACAATATAAAAAAAGCGGAACTAAGATTTTTCTACGCATAACTTATTCGTACGCATTAAAATGCTACGACTAAGAAACCTAACAAATGCAAATTTTAATGAAATCTTAGTTCCGTCATAATTATAAATTTTTCAAAAAATATTCCATTCTTTTCAAGAATTCTTCATTTGATTTTGTTGTAACTATTTGATCAATTAATTGTTCTGTTATTTCTGCTACCGTCATACTAGACATCGCTTTTCTTATTGCAAATACTGTTTCTAACTCTTTTTTATCAAGTAATAAATCTTCTCTTCTGGTTCCAGATTTATTTATATCAATTGCTGGGAAAATACGTTTTTCTGATAGTTTTCTATCCAAATGCACTTCCATATTACCAGTACCTTTAAATTCTTCAAAAATTACTTCATCCATTTTGCTACCTGTTTCTACTAAAGCTGTAGCAAGTATTGTTAAGCTTCCTCCATTCTCTATGTTTCTTGCAGCTCCAAAGAAACGTTTAGGCTTATGTAAAGCACTTGGATCAAAACCTCCAGATAAAGTTCTACCTGATGATGGTATTACTAGGTTATATGCTCTAGCTAATCTAGTAATACTATCTAATAATATTACAACATCTTTATTTTGTTCAGTTAGTCTTTTTGCTCTTTCCAACACCATTTCTGCTACTTTTACATGATGTTCTGGAATTTCATCAAATGTTGAATATATAACATCTCCATTAATAGAACGCTTCATATCTGTAACTTCTTCTGGTCTTTCATCTATAAGAAGCACTATAAGATTCACTTCTGGATTATTTTCTGTTATACTATTTGCAATTTTCTTTAGCAAAGTAGTTTTTCCTACCTTTGGAGGTGCTACAATCATACCTCTTTGACCTTTTCCAATTGGTGATAACAAATCAATTAATCTCATTGCATATTCTGTTGGTTTTGTTTCTAACCTTAATCTTTCTGTAGGATATATTGGTATTAAATCATCAAAATTTTTTCTCTTAAATGCTTTTTCTGGTGATTCTCCATTAACTTCTCCAACATATATTAAAGCAGGAAACTTTTCTCCCTCTTTTGGTAATCTAGATATACCTTTTATTTTATCTCCAGTATTTAATTTGAATCTCTTTATTTGTATAGGTGAGATATATACGTCTTTAGGACTAGGTAAATAATTTTCTCCTCTTAAAAATCCATATCCATCAGGTAATACTTCAAGTATTCCTTCTATTATTTCATCATCTTCGTTTGTTACTTTATATCCTGAATTACTGTTATCTATCTTTGTCGTTTCATCTTTCTTTTCTTCTTTAATGCTTGAATTCTCTGAGGCATCACTACTTTTAATTTCTTGTAGAGCAGATATCAATTCATTTTTTTTCATTTTAGAAATATTCTTTATTTCTTCTTTTTTAGCTAATTCTCTCAATTCTGCTAATGTTATTTTTTCAAAATCCATTTTTTCCCCCTTAGCTATAAGCTTATTTTTGGTATTCACAGTATATCATATAAAATAAAAAAAAGAAAGACATAACTGTCTTTCTTTTTTTTATTTTATACCTTTATAATAATCATATTTTTTATACATTATAATAGTTATAGCACTTCCTACTATCAAACTCATAAATATTAGCATACTTAATCCTGTTTTTGGTAGTTCAGTATTTGCTGTAGTTGGATCATTATTATTGTTTACCAAATCATTAGAAGCATTAGAATTATTATTGTTATTCCCATTTCCATTATTATTACCTCCTGATTTTCCTACATTGTTTACTGTTACTACCACATCTAAAGCTATATCATCCACGTCTACTATATGTATTGTTTCTGATTTGTTTTCTGTATATACCTTTGTTAAAGTTTTTTTATCTTCTGATAACTTCCATCCATCAACTTCTTTTAATTGTTTGTTAGCTTTTATACTAACTGTTACTTTTTCTGCCTTTTTATCAGATGGATTGGCTTCTACAATTGCTTCTAGCTGAGTTTTTACTTCTGTTAATTTAATTGTTGGACTTGTTGTTAAAACAAGAGTATGTGATTCCTTTTTATCATCATTATAAGTTAAATTTAACTTTTCGTTTGTTGCAATTTCTTTATTTAGTAGGTTTTTGTTACTCATATCTTTAAGCTTTAATTTATACCTTAAAGTAGCATTTTTCTCACCGCTCAAAGTTCCAATATCCCATGTTATAGTTCTATTTTCTTTATCTATGCTATCACTTACTGTTCCTACATTTGGTTTTTGTGTATAAGAAAATTCAAAGTTATTTACTATTTCTTCTGGAAAGTAATCTACTACTTTTACATTACTAATATCTGTAGCAATAAGATCTTTTACTCCTTTTGATATATTTTCTGTTATTACTGTATCTATATTCTCTTCAGTAAATTCATACATTTTTCCATATGTTGGCTTATCCATTGTTCCATATAACTTTTTAACATATGGGCTACCGTCGAAGTCTAACAATTTATTTCCTGTTCCAGCTTCAAACCACTGTTCGTCAAAGCTTGTATCATCAGGTCTTAACAATATAAAAGATATTTTAGAATCTTTTAAAGTTAATATTTCATCTCTAGTATATGTAGCTAAATTTTCATGTTTTTCAATTATAGATGCTTTTGGATTATCTCCAAGTACAGCACTATATTCCCCAATAGCTATATTAGGAACTCCATCATATAAAGAAATTAAAATTTTATTTGCATTATCTGAAAAGCTTTTGTTTGCCAATCTTATTCCTGCTTGTAAATTCATTCTATATACTGTTTTTGAAGAATTCATATTTTTTAGTCCATTTTTAATAGCAGACAAATCACTAGTTGGCTTTACTACTATTTCAGAATTTTTTTCTGTTCCTTCAACATAAGCTTCATCTTTATCCCCTATAACTAATTTACCATTTTGATCAAGATGTTCATCTACTACTGTTCCTGTAATACCAATAATTCCAATTTTTGTTTTAGTATTAGCTTCTAAAATTTGTTTAACTAAATTCTCAATATCATTTACATATTTCTCTAGTTTTGAACTATCCACAGCAAGGTTTTCAGAAACCATTATATAAACTTCTGTATTCTCATATGTTTTATTTTCAGGTGACTGCTCCTTTTTTGTATTAATCACATTTAGTTCAATAGTTACCTCTCCTGCACTTGCATTTGAATCTACAATAGTTTTTGATATATATCCCTGATTCTTTTCTAAATACTTTGTTTCACTTGCTTTTTTGATTACATTTAATTTTGTTTTTGTAGTTGCTGCATTTACATTCAAGCATATACTAAAAACTAGACATATTATTATTAAAATCCCCCAAAATTTTTTTAACATTTGTATCTCTCCTTTAACTTTAGTCCAAAAGTCCTCTAAAATAATCTTATACTATATAAAAAGACTTGTCAACAAATCCGAAAAAATGTCAAAAAAAAGACATAAAAGAAAGTAGTTTAATTTCTTTCTTTTATGCCATTACTGTGCTACATCAACATATACCTTTTCATTAGGATAGTACATGTCCAATTTTTCTCTAGCAATCTTTTCAATGTATTCATCAGAATTTAAATTTTCCTTTGTTTTTACTAAGGTTTCTTTATAATCTTTTTGTTCTTCAATTTTACTAGTATAGTATTTATTGGTATTTGCATATGAATTTAATTTTTTTTGCTGAGCTGTTAGAGTAATTATTGCATAAGAAATAATTACTAATACAAAAAACGTTTTTATTAAATTATTATTACTAAATAACTTTTTCATATGCACCTTTCACTTTCTCTAATTAAAATAATCCCTATTTATATATTCTACTTTTTTACAAGAATTCCTTTATTTTTTATCTTTTTTTAATTTTTTTTGTATTTTTATAGAATATTGTTTTATTTTTTTTAAAATTAATATAAGCGGTATCGAAATAAGTTTGATAGGACCTTTTATTATTCTTAATATAGTTACTAAAATTTTCACACTTATGTATACAATATATTTACTAATTGTAAGACAATATATAATATTTCCTAATATAATTCCTACAAATATAAATAAACGTAATTCTCCATTGTTAAAAATAATTATAGAAAATATAAGAATTGCTCCCGTTATAATTCCAAATATTATATCTTCTATATATGTAATAATATCTGGAGTCCTAAAACTTTTTCTTAATATTCTAAAAAAATCAAATAGTAAACCTACTGAAACACCAACTAGTAAGAATATAGCAAATAGAGTAGTTTCTGATATTACTGTCATTATATTGCTTTCTACCTTCCTTAATTATTATTTAAATAATTTTCCTATAAATGATGTCTCTTTTTTAGAATACTCTTTTTCACTATAGCCTAAATTATATATTTCACCTTCTACAATAACCTCTGAAGTATCTATGCTTAATTTATTGATTCTTAGATCTTCTCCTTTTACGGTTAGAAGACCAAGTTCAGTTTCCACAATAACAATTTGGTCGTCAAAACTTAAAACATCTATTACTCCTGAAATATTTAGCTTTTCTCTATTTTCTAAAAAAATGTTTTGTACTATACTTGATTGTAAACTCTTTTTATCCTCTACATTACTCATACAAACTCCTCCCTATCTCATATAAATTATATATATTCATTTTTTTATCTTTTAGAACATGTAATAGCTATATAAAAAAATCCGAAGTAATATTAAACTTACTTCGGATAATTCTTATATTCATAATATTATTGGTTGTATCTGTTCTCTATCTAGGGCTAATTCTAATGTTTTTACTATATACTCAGGATCAAAAACAATAGAACGAGGTTTTGTTATTGGATTATCTTGTTTGAATGGGACAAAATAATAATTTTTTCTATTTAAAAGTTTTCCTATATTTTCAGCTGAGCCAGATAATGCATCATTTGTTGATATTGCTATTACTAATGGATTATTATTTCTAAGGTGAGATTTAGCTGCCATTACAGCGACTGTATCAGTTATTCCATTAGCAAGTTTAGCAATTGTGTTGCCTGAACATGGAGCAATAATCATTATATCCGTTAATTTTTGGGGACCTATTGGTTCTGCATCTATTATACTGTGAATAATTTTTTGCTTAGTTATATCTTCGATTTCAGTAATAAAATCTTTTGCATTTCCAAATTTAGTATCAAAATTATAAGCATTATTTGACATAATAGGAAGAACTTTTCCACCTTTTTTGGTAATTTCTAATATTTTAGGAATTGTTTTTTTAAATGTACAAAAAGATCCTGTCATTACAAACCCAATTTTTTTTCCTTCAAGATTCATCTCATCCCTCCTTTATTCTTTCTCTATATATTTTATGATTTTATGTAAATAAAGGAGATTAAATTATAAATAATAATCCTCAAATACTTAGACTTTACCTAAATATTTGAGGATATTAATTTTATTTATCTATTTTTCCAGCTAAATTTAGTGGCCAGAACCTTACTAAAACTTTACTCTCTATTTTATTTAATGGAATACAACCAAAATGTCTGCTATCTGTTGAATTTCCTCTATTGTCTCCCATAATAAATACAGTTCCTTGTGGTACTACAATATTTGTAAATGCTCCTTGAGCTGATTCTGTTATTACACTGTCATTTAAATAAGGCTCATCTAATTCTTTGTCATTTATATAAACTTTTCCATCCTTTATTTCTACATGTTCTCCTGGAAGACCTATTACTCTTTTTATAAAACTTGTTTTTCCTATTTCTAAAACATTATATACAAATCCTTCAAAGCCACTATTAGGGCTATTATATATTGCAATAGGATTTGCTAAATTGGCTTTTTCTTCTTCAATAAGTAAATAATTTTCATCTGGTTCTTCTACTGTAATTATATCGCCTCTTTCAGGCATTTTTGAAGTTGTTCTTACCCATCGATTTAAAATTAAACGTTGACCTTCAAGCAATGTTGGTTGCATTGAAACATTTTTTACAACAGTTGGAACTCCAATATAATATCTAAATAGTAAAGCTAATATAACTGCAATAATAATGCATATAATCCATTCAATAATCTCTTTAACTTTATTTACCGGTTCCTTTTGATTTTCATTATTTTCTTCTACTACCTCTGATGAATCTTTAACAATTTCTTCACTCTCTAATGGTTTATTTTCTTCTTCCACTTTTTTGCACCTCTATTTTACTTTAGTATATTATTTTATTAAACTGAAAATTATTATATCATATGAATTTTTTCATTTCAATATTACAAAATTAAAAAATAGAATTATTGCTAAACCTAAAATTTTTGGATAAGATTAATTTTTTCTTCTTTTCTTTATACTAACAATAACTATTAATAATATAATTACTATTATAATAGGTATAATTATAACAAATACGTTAAAGTTTCCTTCTACTGACACTGTAACTTTAAACTCTTTGTTGCCTTCTATATCATCATTCTGAAAAGAATTATTATCTACTGTAATAAGAGCTAAATCAGATAATTTAAATGTAGTTTCTTTCTTTTCAGAAATATCATCTTTTGCTCTAAAATTAAACTCTAATTCGTTAACTCCTTTAGCATCTTGCTCAATTTCTGTATACATCCATGCTACATCTCCAGCTGACAACTCATTTGCTGCTAGGTTTTTTTGAGTTGTTCCTTTAAATTCAAATAAATTTGAATCAAATGCTATATGAGAATTTGCTAATGCAATATTTTCATCTATTTTTATTTTTACAGAAAATTCTTCACCTGGCTTCACTTTTTTATCTTCTAAACTTATTGATATAGCTGACACACATGTTGAAGACATTATTATCATACATAATATACTTAACACTATTAATAATCTTATTCTTTTCATATTCTCCTCCTAAAACTATTATTTCAATAAATATAATTATTATAAACAAAAGTATTATATATGTTTTACCAATCATATTCAATGTAAAAATTGAAATTTAAGATTTTGTAACATTTTTGTAATAATTGATTTTAATTTTATTTTATTGTATAATTTTGGCATGAAAAAGTTAATTGTTGAAGAAAAATATAATAATAAAAAATTAAATACTTATTTACTAGATAAATTCAAAAATTTGTCTATAAATACTTTATATAAAGCTCTAAGGAAAAAGGATATTAGAATTAATGGAAAACGTGTTTCTGAAAATTTAAATATTCATTCTGGAGATGAAATAACTGTTTTTATTTCAGATGAATTACTAATATCTGGTACAAGCACTAATAAATTTGATACTTTAAATAATTTTGTTTTTTCAAATATAGTATATGAAGATGAAAATATTTTATTGGCTAATAAACCAATTAATTTAGAAACTGTTTCTCCAAATGCTTCTGAGTATACCCTCACTACAATACTATTGAAAAAATATCCTAACATTGCTCCCTGTCATAGATTAGATAGAAACACTTCTGGGCTTGTTGTTTTTGCTAAGAATGAGATAGCTTTAAACATTTTATTAGATAAATTTAAAAACCAGGAAATAACAAAAATATATTCTTGTATTGTCTATGGAATATTATCACCAAAGCAAGGTACTTTAACTGGATATCTTTTCAAAGATAAAAAACTTTCTAAAGTCTACATTTCTGATACTCCAAAAGATAAATATAAGAAAATTGTAACCTCATATTCCGTCTTAAAAGAAGATTTCTCAAATAATTTTTCTTACCTAGAAGTTATCCTTCATACTGGAAAAACTCATCAAATTAGAGCTCATTTATCTCATATTGGTCATCCAATTTTAGGAGATGGAAAATATGGAAAGAATGAAATAAATTCTAAATTCAAGCTAAAAACTCAACTTCTTTGTTCACGAAAAATAATTTTCAACTTTACTACCTCATCTGATATATTAGAATATCTTAATAATAAAGAATTTGAAATCCAAGATGACTTATTAGAGAAAATAAAAAACTGAATATTCTTATTACAAAAATGGAACTAAGTTTCTCTTAGTTCCATTTTTATATATTTGAAGAATTTTATTTAAAAAATTCTTCAAATTCTTCTGCTGATATAACCTCTTTTTGTAATAATACATTGGCAACTTCATGCAAAATCTGAATGTTTTCTACTAATATTTTTTGTGCTATTATATATGCTTCATCAATTAATTTCTTTATTTCATTACCAATTGAATCTTCGATATCTTTTCCGAATAATTGTAATTCCATTGGATCGTCTGTTCTTAATGATATAGGTCCAATCTCATCACTCATTCCATATACAGTAACCATATCTCTTGCTACTTGAGTTGCCACTTCTATATCATTACTTGCTCCGGTAGAAATTTCATCTAATGCTATTTTCTCTGCCGCTCTTCCTCCTAATAACGCAACTAGTTTTTCTTTCATTTCCGTTCTTGATATATAAAACTTATCTTCATTAGTTTTATACATTGTATAACCCCCTGCTACACCTCTAGGAATTATTGAAACCTCTTTTACATCCATACTTGTTTCCAAAAATTTACTTACAATAGCATGTCCAGCTTCATGATAAGCTGTTAATCTTTTATCTTTATCTGATATTACTCTACTTGTTTTTTCAAGACCAACTGTTACTTTCTTTATAGCTTCTTCCAGATCGGTTTTTGATATTTTATTATGTCTTTTTATTGTTGCAATAATAGCTGCTTCATTCAGAACATTTGAAAGTTCTGCACCTGTAAATCCTGCTGTATCTTCTGCTATACTCTTTAAATCTAAATCATCTTCAAACTTTTTATCTTTTGCATGAATTTTTAATATTTCTTCTCTACCTTTTAAATCTGGAGCAGAAATTACTATTTGCCTATCAAATCTGCCTGGTCTTAATAAAGCTTTATCTAACATTTCTGGTCTATTTGTAGCGGCTAAAACAATAATTGTTTCATTTGATTCAAATCCATCCATTTCAACTAGTAATTGATTTAATGTTTGATTATTTTCTGATTCAGCTCCTGAATTGCTTGTTCTTCTAGAACCAATTGCATCAATCTCATCTATAAAAATTATACAAGGAGCTATTTTTTTCGCTTTTTCAAATAATTTTCTTACTCTTGAAGCACCAAGTCCTGCAAACATTTCAATAAATTCAGATCCGCTCATTGGAATAAAAGGAACTCCTGCTTCACCTGCAATTGCCTTAGCAATTAAAGTTTTTCCTGTACCTGGTTTTCCACATAACAAAATTCCTCTTGGAATTTTTGCTCCCATTTCTTCGAATTTTTTCGGTTCTTTCAAGAAATTTACTACTTCAATTAATTCATGCTTTTCTTCTTCTAAACCTGCTACATCCTCAAACTTTACATTTGTATCGTTTTCAGCACCATCATATACTTTTCCTTTTTCACCTAAACCTTGCATTTTATAAATCATTATGATTAAAATTACCATAAGAATAGTTGGTAGAAATGATATAAGGTTCTTTGAAAACGTTACAATAGCTGAAGGTTCTTTTTGTTTTAAATCAATGTTTTTTATTGAAGATGTATCTACTTTTTCCTGAACTAACTCTACAAAAGCTTGTACACTTGGAACTAAAACCTTTTTTTCTTCCTCTTTATTTAAATATTTTACTTTTACAGATTGACTTCCTGCTGTCATTTCTAATTTTTCAACTTTTCCTGCATTAATATCTTTTATTAATTCGGTATATGCTAATTGTTGTTCTTCTTGTTTCTTTTTATTAAATATTGCAAATCCAATTAATGCAACAGTTAAAGCAATAATTAGACATACTGCTAAAATTATAAATTTATTTCCTTTTTGTTTTTTTTGATTGTTTTCCATCATAATCTCCTTTTATAATTTGCTAATTAATTATTTTCTTCTTTAATGTCATTGACACTTTCTGTTGGTTCTTCTACTTGATCTTCCTTTGGTTCTTCTACATTATTTTTCTCTTCTTCAGTATCCCTTGTATTATTGTCATTTTCTTCATTATCCATTTCTTTTCTTATTGCTTGTTGTTCTTTTATCACTTTTGCTAATTCAATTTGTCTATCTATAAAATCAGCTTTAATTATTAGCACAGATATTGATGCGTAGATTGAAGCAACCAATATATACATAATTCTAAAATTCTTAATTTCAAAGCCTGTTAAAACATTTATAATATAATAAATTAAATATAATAATACTGGTAAAGTTAATGAGTGTATAGATATATTCACAAATGCCGATGATTTCAATTTTATTCTAGCTAGTTTAGATGTAATATAACTTACTAGAAAAGTTACTACAATGTCTAACCCTATAGAAATGAAATTGAATACAAATAAATATATTGTTATTACTATAAACATTGAAATAATTAAATTAATATGATTAATACTGTTAAGTATATTCTTTACATCTTTCTTTTCAAATGAATTTATGGAATTATTTTCAAAAAAATCTTTATAATTAAAATTTATAGTATTATCTTTTATCGATATTGAAAAATCACTTTTATTTAAAGTTAAATAGCTATTATATGTCTTAGCCTTTGCGATATATTCTTTAGATTTACTATTATTGGAATCTGGTAAAATTAAAATACTATTAATTAAACTAGATAAATTTTCCAAAAGTATTGGTTCTTCATTTTCTTTAAAAGATAACTCACCATTTTTATATTCAAAATCTGGAATATCATTAATTTTTCCCTGTAATGTCGTAAATAATTGATACGTCTGCACTACATACATAATTGATAAAATCATTGCTAAAAGAATAATTAATTTGAAAAAGTAACTTATTCCTTTTCTTATGGGTTGTATAGCTAATTGATCATATTTATCTAAATCTTTAATTGATAATATAAACTTTTTAAAAAAGTTCATTTTAGCATTTTCTGTCATTTGTATGCCCCTTTCATTGTAACAATTCTTCTATAATAAATTTATCTATATCTTTTCTACGACCATTCCATCTTTAGTATCTTTAACATTATACCCTAATTTGTTTATTTCATTTCTTATTTCATCTGATAAATCCCATTTTTTTTCTAATCTAGCTTTTTTTCTTTCTTCAATCAATTTTTTCACTTCTTCGGGAATAGCTTCCATTTGTTTCATTGGCTTATCAATATCTAAAGCTAAAACCTCATCAAATTTACGCAACAAATCTGCAAAATCTTTAGACTTTTTAGGGTATCTAATTACTTCCCAAACTATACTCATAGCATTAGTTAAATTTAAATCATCATTTATTTCTTTGTGAAATCTTTCTTCAAAATCTTCTATAATAGATTTCTCTATACTTTCATTTCCATTCAAATGATTTATATAACCTTCTTTTAACCTTTTTAAAGCAATTTTAGCAGAATTTAAAGCTTCCCATGTAAAATTTATTTGAGTTCTATAATGAGATCCATAATTAAACATTTTAAGAACTAATGGTTCATAACCTTTTTTTTCTAAATCATCCAATGTGTATAGATTTCCTAGACTCTTTGACATTTTTCCACCATTTATTTGTAAAAATTCACAATGCATCCAATAATGAGCTGGTATTTTTCCCGTTGCTCCTTTTGACTGTGCAATTTCATTTTCATGATGAATTGGAATATGATCTACTCCTCCAGTATGTATGTCGAATACATCTCCTAAATAATGTTGACTCATTGCAGAACACTCTAGATGCCATCCTGGATAACATTTTCCCCAAAAAGTATCCCATTTCATAATATGATTTTCATCTGCTTTAATCCAAATAGCAAAATCCACATTATTTTTCTTTTGTTGATCGAAATCCACTCTAGCTCCAGCTTTTTGTTCATCTATTTTTATCTTAGACAAAATTCCATATTGGTCTAACTTAGATGTATCGAAGTATATAGTCTTATCTGTTTCATATGCATATCCATTTTCGATTATTTTCTTTACGTAATCTTCCATTATTTTAATATGTTCAGTTGCTCGACAAATTATTTCTGGCTTAGATATATTTAACTTTTCTAAACCTTCTAGAAAAATGTTCATATAAAATTCTGCAATCTCATATGGATCTTTTTTCTCAATTCTTGCTGCCTTCATCATTTTATCTTCACCTTCGTCAGCATCCGAAACTAGGTGTCCAACGTCTGTTATATTCATTGCATGAAGCAATTCATACCCATTATATTTTAGTACTCTTCTTAATGAATCCATAAATAAATATGCTCTGTAATTACCTATATGTGGATATGAATATACCGTAGGTCCGCAAGAATATATTTTAACTCTATTAGCTTCAATTGGTTTAAAATCTTCTTTTTCTCTTGTAAGTGTATTATATAATTTTATATGCATCTAGTCTTCTCTCCTGATTTATATTAATTTACTTTTTTGAAGAAGTAGTTGTGTTATTAGCTGGTTTTGTTGGCTTTTCTGGTGTAGTTGTAGGTTTTGTTTGAGTTGGAGTTGTATTTTGAGCTGGTTCTTCTGGTTTGGTTGGTTTTTTATTTGGTTCTTCTGGTTCAGATGGCTCCGTTGGTTCTGTTGGTTCTTCAGGAACAGCTGGTTGTTCTGGATCTTGTTGATTATTCTCCTCTTCCTCTTTTCTTCTTTGCTCTTCTTCTTCTTTCTTTCTTCTCTCTTCTTCTTCCTGTTTCTTTTTCTCATCATCTTTTGCTTTAGCACAATCTTTACATTCGTCTGTAGGCAACATATATTTAGCATCTTTAGCTTTTTTCCAAGCTTTTTCCTTATCTGCATTTTCTCTTGTTATAAAGATTTTTTCTTCTGTTTCTTCACAATCATCACTAGGTAATTTTCCTGTTTTTTTACAAACTTTTGCAGATACATGACATTCACAATAATCAGTTGGAACCGTACCCCTTTTAAAATATTCAGTGTATACTCTTGTACCTCTTGGATCTTTTGAACACTCATCCGTTGCTAACAGACCTGAATCTTTACATATTTTTGCAGTTGTAACACCTTTAGGTTGTTCAAATGATTTATTTTTTAAATCCTTGTGCAAATCTTTCATAATAGCTGCCCAAATTGTTGTAGATGTGCTTGATGTAATCCTTGCATTATAATCATAACCATACCATGTAGCTCCTGTATAATATGGTGTAAATCCACAAAACCAACCAGTAAAATCTTCATTTGTTGTACCTGTTTTACCACAAGTTTGCATTCCAGGTATTTTAGCAGGAAGACCTGTTCCATTATCAGGATTATTAACTCTTTCTCCTCCTGTAGACATAGATTCTGTTAGTAAACTTTGCATTATAAAAGCATTTTCTTCAGATAAAACTCTTCTCTTTTCTTGATTAGGCTCTAATATTACATTATTTTTTGAATCTACAACTTTACTATAAAAAGTTGGTTCTATATATTCTCCATCATTTGCAATAGTAGCATATGCGGCAGCCATTTCTAATGGAGAAACTCCATATGTTATGCCTCCCAAAGCTAAAGATAAATTCTCATCATTTGCTTTTTTATTTTCCTCACTAGTTACTAATGATGTAATTCCTAATTCTCTTAAAAATTCAATTGATTTTATAGGTGTTAGCTTTTCAAGTAATTGAGCTTCTGTTGTATTTTGTGAAATTCTAAGCATATATCTTATATTAGACAATCCTTTATATCCGGCACCACCCTTTACATACCAATTTTCTAGTTTTCCATTGTATCTTGAAATAGGAACATCATCTACAACAGACCCAGCTGTTATTAGACCTTTTTCTAGTGATGGTGCAATAACTGCTATTGGTTTCATAGATGAACCTGTTTGCTTCGGTACGTTTATTCTGTTTGTTCCCCAAGCTGTTTTTTTGCCTAATCCACCGACTGCTCCTAAAACATATCCAGTTTTTTGATCAATTATAACTGTAGCTGCTTGTGTTTGCTGATTTTCTAGTTTACCTTTATCATTCTTTTTTGTTTTTGTTGTTATAATATATTTTGATTTATTATGCTCTTCTTCAATTCTATCTTGTATTTTGGAATTTTCTGTTGAATATATTGTAAATCCTCCACCATACAAATACTTTTTAGCATATTCCCTATCCATACCTTTTTCTTCTACTAGTTGATCTAGTATTTGTGTAATTAGAGCTTCTGTATGATAAGAATATGAATTTTGTTTTTCTATTTTTCCTTCTTTAAATTTTAAACCTTTATCAACTTCTTTTATGGACTTATTGTAATCATCTTCGTTTATAAAATTCAATTCTTTCATTTTTCCAAGAACTCTTTTTGTTCTCCTTGTGATTTCATCCATATTAGCATCTTTAGCAAAAGGATTGTAATTATTTGGTGAATGAGTCATTCCTGCTAAGAAAGCACTTTCTGCGATACTTAAGTCTGATGCACTCTTATCAAAATATGTATGTGAAGCAACTTCAACTCCATATGAAGTTCCTCCTAAAAATATAATATTAAGGTATAATTCTAATATTTCATCTTTTGAAATTAACTTTTCTACTTGATATGCCTTGCTAATCTCTTTAGCTTTTCTGAAAACACCTGCCATACCGGTATCTTCATCATCTTTTGTTATATTTTTTACTAGTTGCTGAGTTATTGTACTACCACCAAAAGATGACTCTCCTCCACCTATAGCAAAACTCATAGTAGCAGCTGCTGTTCTTTTCCAATCCACTCCACTATGTGAAAAAAACCTCTCATCTTCTATTGCTACGAAAGCTAGTGGTAAATATTTTGGCATATCATCTTTACTTATTATTTCTCTATTTTCTTCACCATTTAAGGTTGCTATTATTTTTCCTTTTTCATCTACAATAACAGAGTTAGAGTATGAAATTAGTAAATCTGCTTCTGTTAGCTTAAATTCATCTCCAAATAGTCCCATTATAGTTCCTGCAAAAACTCCTGCTCCAACAACTATAACAAGAATCATAATTATAAGCATTATCTTTACTGCTAACCAAAATCTTGGATGTTTTTTCTTTTTTTTGTTTTTCTTGGTTGATTTTACTTTATTGTTTGTTTTTTTTGTATTTCTTCTATTTGCTTTTTCTATTTCATCGGTTGATATAACTTTTGTCTTTTCAAAGTCATTATCATCTTTAAATCTATTCTTTCGTTTTTCTTCCATTATATTAGCCCCCTCGCATATATAATATTAATCTGTTATATTATATTACAAGAAACTAAAAAGATAAAGAGGAAAATATAAATTATTTTTTTCTTTTTGAAGAATGCTTTTTTTGTTTTTTATTTTCAATTTTTTTAAATCTAATTCTTCCTGTATCCTTACTAGCTTCTATTACTTCAATGTATATTTTATTTCCTAAAGCAAATGTTTCCTTTGTTCTTTCTCCTGTCAAAGTTTTTCTATCATCATCATACACATAATAATCATTTCCTAAGTCCTCAAATCTAATTAAACCTTCTACAGTATTTTTTAATTCTACAAACACGCCAAATGATGTAACACCACTTATTATTCCTACATACTTTTCTCCTATTTTATTCTGCATATACTCAGCTTTTTTTATGTTTATAATTTCTCTTTCTGCTTTTTGGGCATTTTTTTCTGCAACTGATGATGTATATGCATATTTTTCAGCTAATTCTCTTTGCTTTTCTATATATTTATCATTCACATTATATTCTCTTGCCAAATATTCTGATATAATTCTATGAATATATAAATCTGGATATCTTCTTATTGGAGAAGTAAAGTGACAATAATATTTGCTTGCCAATCCAAAATGCCCTCTATTCTCACTTTCATATCTTGCTACTTTTAATGTTCTTAATATTAGGTTTGATACAACTTGCTCTTCTTCTGTTCCCTTAGCTTTTTCCAAAACATCGCTAAAAGATTTTGTATATATATCATCTTTATTACCTTTAATTTTATATCCTATATTAAATAAAAATTTATTTAATTCAGCTATTTTTTCTGCATCTGGCTTTTCATGTACTCTATATATAAAAGGTGCTTCTAGCCAGTAAAACTTTTCCGCTATTGTTTCATTTGCAGTAAGCATAAATTCTTCTATTATCTTATTTGCAAATGTATATTCATACTTTTCAATATCTTTTACTTTACCTTTATTATCAAATATTACTTTTGTTTCTGGAACATCTAAATCTAAAGCTCCAGAATAATTTCTTCTTTTCTCTAAAATTTGAGCCAATTCTTCCATTAATTTAAAATCTTCTATATATTTATTATATTTTTTCAAAAGATATTTTGATGGTTCTATTTCTTCATATTTTCCATATCTCAATAGTCTTGCTATATCTGTATATGACATTCTTTCTGTTACACGTATTACAGCCTTATAGATTTCTGAAGAGATTACATTTCCTTTATTATCAATTTCCATAGTAATTGACAAAGTGAATCTATCTTCTCCTGCATTCAAACTACAAATTCCATTTGATAACTTTTCTGGTAACATTGGTATCACGGTATTTAGCATGTACACGCTAGTACCTCTTATTATTGCTTCTTGGTCTAAATTAGTATTTTCTTTTACATAGTTGCTAACATCTGCAATATGAACACTTAAAATATAATTTCCTTCAGAATTTTTCTTTACGCATACTGCATCATCTAAATCCTTTGCATCTTCACCATCTATTGTAAAAATTCTTTCATTCCTTAAATCTACTCTATTAGACATTTGATTTATATCTATCTCATCATCTATTTTATCAGCTTCTTTTAAAACAAATTCTGGAAACTCAAAAGGCAAGTCATACTCTTTAACCATACACATTAAGTCTACACCAAACTTATTTATATTTCCTAAAACTTCTATAATTTCGCCTTCAGCTTTTTTTCCTTCAGAAGGTTGCTTTGTAATTTTAACAACAACCTTTTGATTGTTCTTGGCTTTATTAATGTATTTCTTAGGTATAAAAATGTCTTCTTTTATCCCTTTATCATTAGGAATTACAAAGCCAAAACTCTTGTGATTAATAAACGTTCCAACCAATTTTTCTTTTATTTGATTAATTTCAATAAAATCATTTTGATTATTCATTAAATAAAAAATCCCTTTCTTTTATGTCTTTTTATTCATAATACCACAAAATCTATATTTTAAACAAAATGAGGCAGAAGTATGTTGTCTTCTGCCTCATAGTTATAAAAAATTATTATAATGCATATATTATAGATAAAGCTACTGTTAGTATTAAAAATACTATTGCTATTATAATTGTCCATTTTTTTAATTTACCTTCTTTAGTTCTTCCCTTATTTTTCTCATAAAAATTACTTGTTGAAGAACCTGAGATTGTTCCAGACATTCCGGCATCTTCTTTATTTTGAATCATACTTATTATTATCAAAGCTAAACATACTAATACATAAACTACTATAAAAATACCTTTTACAACTTCCATTTGTATCCTCCCTTAAGTTTCTCCTTTTTTATAGTATGATTTACTTTTCAAATTACTGAATTTTCCATACTACAATTATACGGATATTACAAATTAAAAATAAAATTTGTTCTTCTTTTTTAAAACATAAATTATTTTAACATAAAAATATTTTAAATGCAAATAAAAACATTAAAAAATATAAAAATATTAAATATTACTTTTATTTTTGTTACATATTGATTATAATTCTAATATATTATAAATAATAAAATATATAAATTTAATTATCTTATTGCTTAGTTTTTTCTTTTTTTAATAAAAGAATCATACAAAATCATAGAAAAGAGTTGATAGTTATGAATAATAATTACAAATTGGCAATAGTCGGTGCTACTGGTTTAGTTGGTCAAACTGTTTTAAAAGTTTTGTCTGAAAGAAATTTACCAATCTCTGAATATGTTTTATTCGCATCTGAAAAATCTGCTAATAAAAAAATTACTTTTATGAATAAACAATATACTATAAAAAAACTAACAGAATCTTCTTTTGATGAAGGTTTTGATTTTGCGATATTTGTTGCAGGTGGTGAAATTTCCATTAAGTATGCTCCTATTGCAGTAAGCAAGGGGTGTATTGTAATTGATAATAGTAGTGCTTTTAGAATGGATAATAATGTCCCATTAGTAGTTCCTGAAATAAATCCTGAAGACATTAAATGGCATAAAGGAATTATAGCTAATCCAAATTGTTCTACAATTCAGGCAGTAGTTCCTTTAAATGTTTTAAATAAAAAATATAAAATAAAAAGAATTATATATTCAACCTATCAAGCAGTTTCCGGTGCAGGTCAAAATGGTGTTGAAGATCTAAAAAATGGAATTAAAGGAACTCCTACAACAAAAAAATTTTCTCATCCTATTTTTAATAATTGCTTGCCTCATATTGATGTCTTTTTAGAAAATGGATATACAAAAGAAGAAATGAAAATGATAAATGAAACAAGAAAAATCTTACATAACGACAATTTACCAATTACTGCAACTACAGTAAGAGTTCCTGTTATCAATTGTCATAGCGAATCTATTAATGTTGAATTTGAAAAAGATTTTGATATAAATGAATTAAGGCAAATTCTTTCCAATACTACTGGTATAGTTCTTCAAGATGATCCTTCAAATAATATTTACCCACTTGCTTGCTTAGCTAATGATCATGATGAAGTATTTGTAGGTAGAATCCGACGCGATTATAGCGTAAAATATGGAATTAATATGTGGGTTGTTGCAGATAACATTAGAAAGGGAGCTGCAACAAATGCTGTTCAGATACTTGAAAAGTTAATTAAATAGTATATTAATATAGTTGGGAGTTATTATTTTTCCCAACTATTTCTAATATGTCTGATAAATATTGGCCTATTAGAGGAATATTCAATCTTACTATTTTTTGTAGCATATATATAACAATTGCTGTTATTATTGTTACACCTATTCCTATACCTATTCCCCTTGAGATACCTCCTATAAAATTCCTAAAAAACATAGCCTTTGAATTGCCTAATAAATTATTTAACTCAATGATATTTTTTTTAGCTAAAGTATAATTTATATAATTAATAGTAGAGCCTTTTTTATTTTTTAATTTTCTTCTCATAATAAAACCACCCTATTATTTAGGGTGGCTATTATAATAACTAATATTCATATTACTCAAAAATTTTCTTAAAGATACCTTCTGTTTTATTTTCTTTATTTTTTTGCTCTCCTTGCATTTTTTCCAATTTGTCTATTAACAACTGTAAATTTTCTAAATCTTTTCCTATCATTTCCCAATCCTTCGCTTCTGTTGATTTTTTTAAATTGTTGTTTGCTTCTATTATATCTTTAATAAGATCATCCATAGAATCTGAATTAGGTACTTTTATACTTCCTGCGGAATTTGATATAAGATTTTCTAATGCTTCACTCAAATTATTTCCAATTGCTACTTTGTTTCCAGATGCTACTACCACTTTCTTTAAAATTGGAGCACTTGTATTATCATTTAAAGCCTGTTGGTATATAGGTTCTACATATAAAAGTTTTTCACCTATTGGTATTACGATCATATTCTTTGTTAGCTTTGTGCCTGTAATTGAAATTTTTTCAATCTCCTTAGATATTTCTGTATCTTCAATAAGTTGTGTGTCTAACTGAATTGGTCCTAAAACATTACTATTTTCTGGATATTTATATAAAGTTAATTTTTGATAGTCCGCTCCATCTGTTGTTCCTATCAAATATGCTCGCATATTTTGCTTATTTGATTGAGTATATGGCATAATTAATCCTAGTTTTGCTTCTTCAGAATTTTCTAATTTTACTAAAGAATAATATGGTTCAAATTCTGCTCCTTTATTAGTTACATTAATAGTAGTAGAATATGTTGCTTTTGACCATACATCATTTCCTCTATATAATACATCTGAACTTACATTGTGATATTCATTTAATATATTTGATTGTATTTTATATAAAAGTTTTGGATATACAAAATGTTTTGATATATCTTGTGGAATTTTACTTCCATTTTCAAATAAATCTTTAAAAATATTCTTATAAGCCATTACTATAGGATCTGTTTCATCTGTTACGTAGAAAGTTATAGTCCCATCAAAAGCATCTACCAAAACCTTTACAGAATTTCTTATATAATTAATCTTTTTAGTGTAACCTTCATACTCAAAAGATGTTGATTGAGAAAAAGGATATTCATTAGAAATTGTATACGCATCTATAACCCATACCAATCTTCCTTCATCTGATATTACAAGATAAGGCTTCTCATCATATATAAGATATGGCATTATTGTTTTTGCTCTTTCTCTTATATTTCTAGTAGTTACAATTTTACTATCGTTGTTTACATTGCTTGAAAAAGCTAGGTTTGGATTTTTCTCATGTAAACCTAAAATTATTCTATCAAGTAATTTTAATTTCAAACCAGCTTTACCATCATATTTATACTCTGCATCTTGTATTGAGTCTGTAGGATAATCAAATTCTATTTTATTATTTGTGTTTGTTACTATTGTGCTATTTGTTTTTAACCCAAAATATATTCTTGGTTCTTTTATTTTTATTTTATCATTTTTAGAATCAAAATCATTTTCTATATATTCAATTGCTCCCAATTTATCTACTTTTGTTGCCGAAGTTATAACAGCACCATATCCATGTGTATATTCATATGTCTTATTATTATATGCTACACTATCATTATTCAAAATCTCTCTTGGTGCTATATAAACTAAATTTGTTTTATCTTCTATATCATATTGTGCAAGATTAATATCTTCATATGAATAATACCCTACACTTGTTTGAGATATATTTAAATTTTTTAAAGTAGTTTCTTCATCTATAACAGGAATATTATTTATAATACCTTCGTTAGTCATTATATCTTCTAAAGTAATACTTCCTATATCTTCCAATTCTTTAATCTCTAGATCTATATTATATGCCTTTTGAGTATTTTCAATATTAGAACTAATATATTTCTCTTGTTTTTCCAATTCATTTGAGTTAATAAAAGCTAATTTATATCCTATCATTGTTACAAACATAACAAGCAGATATATTGGAACAACACATAAAGATATAATCACTTTTTTTGTTTCACGTTTTTTAAATTTTTTACTTGCAAAAAATACACTAAATACTATTATTGGTGCAAGTATTATATAGCCCCATTTTTTTATTGTAATATCAATCGCTCCTGCTCCAATTATTCGAGTTGATGCGTCATCATTTATTGTTAAGAACTCGTCAGTTAACATTCCTTGAGTTTTTAAAATAAAATGTATTGCTACAGCTATAGCTATAAGAATTAGATTACAGCTAATATGTTTTATCAATAAACTCTTTTTTACAGATTCTGTATTTACTCCGTTAAAGAACACATTTAAAGCAATTATATAATATATAGCTGTATAAATAGTAAGTATAGCCATAAGTTCAATAAAATAAACTACAAGACTTTGCAAAAAAGGTAATTTAAAAATATACAAACCAATATCTCTTGAAAAAACTGGATCATTATATCCAAACCAAGCACTATTAAAAAAAAGCATTGTTTTTTCTATAAAACCATTCGATAGTACCATACAAAAGATAATTCCAGCTATTAGTGCTATTGTCTTATTTGGAAGTTTTGGCATTTCAAGATTTTCGTCTTTGAAAAAACTAGTTAAACCTTTTTTAATTGCCTTATTAGTAATATACACACTTGAATATACAATTATAAATATTGTTGCCATTATTCCATATTTATAAGTTTGCTTTTTTGCTAATACACTTAAATATTTATTACCTATTCCTAATATTTCAAGATGGCTTCCCCTAAATGATATATAGGCTAATGCAGAAAAAAATACCACACTTAATAACACTAGCCAAACTCTAGTTTGTATTTTCTTGCTTAGCTTTTTTTTATGTTTACTTTTTACTTCTTCTTTACTCCCCATTTTTCCTCCATTAATTTATATAAATTAAATAATAGCTTTTACAAAATCATCAGAATTAAATATTTCCATATCATCAATTTGTTCACCTACACCAATAAATTTTACAGGTATTTTATTTTCATTTACTATTCCTAGAGTTACTCCTCCTTTTGCTGTTCCATCTAGTTTTGTTAATACAATACCTGTTAAATTTGTTGTTTCTTTAAAAGCTTTTACTTGTGAAATAGCATTTTGACCAGTTGTTGCATCTAATACCAATAATACTTCTTTAGAGCTATTTGGCAGTTCTTTATCAATAACTTTCTGGATTTTTGAAAGTTCATCCATTAGATATTGTTTATTATGGAGTCTTCCTGCTGTATCACATATTAATATATCTGCACCTATTTCCTTTGTCCTTTTTATTGCATCAAAAACTACAGAAGCAGGATCGATTCCCTCTTCTTTTTTTACAATATCACAATTAGCACGATTTGCCCAAATCTCTAATTGTTCTACAGCTGCTGCTCTAAAAGTATCTGCTGCTGCAATTACAATTTTCTTTCCGTCCTTTTTTAATCTATTTGCAATTTTACCTATAGAAGTAGTTTTACCTACTCCATTTACTCCTACAATTAAAATTACAGATGGTGTTGTTTCTAATTTTAATGATTTATCTACACTGTCAAAAATATTTTTCATTTCTTCTCTAAGAGCTGATTTTACTTGTTCTGCATCTTCTAATTTTTCTCTTTTAATTCTTCCCCTTAAATTTTCTATTATTTCAGTTGCAGTTTCAATTCCTATATCAGACATAATTAATGCTTCTTCTAATTCTTCTAGTAATTCCTCATCTACTTTTCTAAAAACACTAAATATATTATTAATTTTTTCATCAAATGAATTTTTTGTTTTTGTTAATCCTGATTTTAATTTATCAAAAAATCCCATATTACACCTCTTTATATATTATGTTATAGTTAGTATTTTGACATACTTCTCTTTCTTGTATAGTATAATATCAAATAGTATTATTAAAATCAAGAAATATATAAAAAAAGCTAGTAATCTCATTAACCTAGCTGATATTATATCACATTATGTTAACATTGTAAATTAAAAATACTTCATTAAAATAATAATAATTTGTTTATTTAGCCATACAATATATTAACTGGAGGGATTATTATTAAGAAATTTATTATTGATGCATTAATTATTCTTATCTCATTTTCAATTCTTTATTTAATTATTACCAGATTTCTAAATCTATTATTTCTAAAAAATAAAAGTAATACTGAAGCTCTCTATTCATCCCATTCTTCAAAACAAAAAAACAATGAAATTTCTACATCAACTTCATTAACTAAATCAGATTCTGCTATTTTTACTAGTAGTAAAATTCCTAGCAACATATTAGAGAAAATGTGTGGTAACTCTATTCCTTCAAAATTTGATTCGATTAATATAAATAATTTAGCTTATTTAAAAATAACATATTGGGGATTCGATAATAAATCTCATGTAGGTGAAATGATTGTAAATAAAAATTTAGCAGAAGAAGTGTTAGATATATTTAAAGAAGTGTATGATAAAAAATACCCTATTGAAAAAATACAGCTTATTGATGAATATAAAGCCAATGATGAAGATTCCATGTCTGACAATAACACATCTGCTTTTTGTTATCGAGTAGTTGCAAATACAAATAAACTTTCTCAACATTCATATGGAAATTGTATAGATGTTAATCCTCTCTATAATCCTTATATTGTAGGTAACTACATCTCCCCAACTAAAGGTACTAAATATACAAATCGTAAGCTCAATGAGAAAGGTATGATAAAAAAAGGCGATGCTCTATACAATGCATTTATAAAACGAGGTTGGTCTTGGGGTGGTGAATGGAATGGAAAAAAAGATTATCAGCATTTTGAAAAAGTAGAATGAGAGTCGAATTTTTGTTCTTTTCTATTGCCTTATTGTAAAAACTATGTTATACTAGCTGACATAGGAAATGATGATAAGCAGATGTGGTTTTGCCACCAATTTTACGAATCTTCGTGGGAGAGGTGGTGATGTTTATGGTTAAAGTGATACTATTTTTAATATTATCCTTAATGTTTTCTTTAACATTAAACGTTGCCTTGACAGCAGTTCTGTATAAGAACTGGGTTGATAAGCAACTACATAAATAAAAAAATAAACCATTCTGCTGTGCTGAGCTTAATGGTTTATTAAATCCTTAACTTGGCAAAACCACGTTTGTGGAATTGTCATTTCCTATATTTATTATACATAGATTATAAAAAAAAGTCAATGATTTTGTTAATGTTTTGCTTGAGAATATGAATTAATCTATAATTCCTTCGAAACGATATTTTTGAGTAACGTTTGGATACTTTTCATGATCTACTTCACTTGTGGATAATATAATTCGAACAGAAACGTCTTTGGAGCGATTAAGGAGGTTATTTGCGAAAAATTTTCCTCCCACTTTTGCTCAAAAAATAATTTGATTGATCAACTGATAAATTTATTATAACTAAAGAATATGGTTTTTTCAAGAAATTTTCAAAAAATACTATACTTTTTCTAATTTTTAGTGTATAATTAAATAAATTAAGGAATACTATACATTGTAGATAGATATTCTACTAGGTCTGAAATAATTTATTAGATTAGGACCTGACCCGAACTGATGCAAAGCGTCAGTAAAAGCCATTCAAACGAATGGCTTTTATAATATTTTAATAATTATTATTTTAGTTCCTGCCTCATAACAAGAATATGTTGTTTTATCCTTAACAACTCATTATCAATATTTTGAATATCTTTTGTAAAATATTCTATCATTTCATCAACTTCAGTTTCATTTAATTCACTTGTACCTAGTTCTCCATAAAGCAATTTTTCAGCTAAAACTTTTTTCTTATTTTCTTCTTTGATCTTTTCCTTTAAATTACTATCATATATAGAATTACTATTTTTTTGCTCTTTTTCAATAGTATTTATTTCATTTATGGTATACGTTTTTTCTTTAAAAAATAAACTTCTGAAAAATTTTTTTATTTTATACCATAATCCATTTGTTGGAATTAATTCATTATTCATCGTAATCTACCCCTTGTTTTTGAGTATCTTCAGCCAATTTTCCTTGTTTTATTGATAATTGTTGCTCATAATCTTGTTCTAATTTTTTTGCTTCTTGTAATACTTTTCTTTTTTCTAAATCTTGTCTTATTAAAATTGCAAGTTCTTGTTGTTTAGCATTTCCACATTGCATATCAAGTGAAGTTATAATTTCTATAACTTCTTCAGTATCAGGATTTCTTTCTATAAACTTTTCTCTTTCTTCTTCTGTTTCTAAACTCATATATGGTTTTATCAAATCTTGTCTTATATAACTTAACTTATTACCTAATTCTTTTTCAATTCCTTCTATATTTCTTGATCTTCTTGGCAATTTTGGTTTTTCTTGTGCTTCTACCCATTCTTTTATTGCTCTTGCATTTTCTAAATATGGCGATATATTGTTTTCATCTATCCAAGATACAATTTTCATTATTTCTTCTATTTCAGGATTTTCTTCCTCAAATTTTCCTCTTTCTTCTGTTTTTAAACCGTATATATGGTTTAATTAACGATGCTCTTATTCTTTTTAAAGCTCTTCCTAGGTTTGCTTCTTCATCATCCTTAGAATTAGCAGTAGGAGGTTTTGTTGTTTTCCTTTGTTCCATCCATTGTTTTATTCTTCTTGCATTTAACAATACTGGTGGTAAACTATTTTCATCTATTTCTGTAATTATCTTTATTACTTCATCTGTTTCTGGATGTTGTATTCTAAAATTTTGCCTTTCTTCTTCTGTTTCTAATTCATTATAAACTTTTATTAGGTTTTTTCTAATTTGTGATAGAGCTATCCCTAATTTCTTTTCTTGTTTATCTTTTGAAGCTCCGCTTGGTTTCCTTCCATGTTGTTCTATATATGCTTTTATATTTTGTGCATTTAGTAAATTAGGTGGTAAATTTTTAGAGTCTATCCATTCCACAATTTGCATTACCTCAAATATTTCAGGATGTTGTTCTTCGAATTTTGTTTTTTCTTCTTCTGATTCTAGCCCGTAAGTATGGTTTTATAAGTCTTAATCTTATTCCACTTAGTGCAGTTCCTAATCTTTTTTCTCTATCATCACCATTTTGAGTTCTTGGAGGTTTTGTAGTTCCTTTTTCTTCCATCCATTGTTTGATTTCTCTTGCATTTACTAGATATGGTGATAAATTATTTTCATCTATCCAATCTATTATTTTTTTAATTTCTTCAAAGTCAGTATATTTTTCGTGAAATTCTTGTCGTTCTTGCTCTGTTCTTAATCGCATATACGGTTTAATTAAACTTTGCCTTATATTACTCAAGGCTATTCCTAATTTTCTTTCTTCAAAATCTTTTGCAATTGTAGATGGTGGTTTAGTTCTTTTCATTCTTTCCATCCAATTTTTTATATTTATAGCATTTGTTAGATGGTCATTACGTCCTATTATTCCTTGTACTTCATTTAATAATTCTAAAAAATCTCTTGTTTCCCCTTGTATTCTAAAAATGTCTATATCTTCTATATCATCCTGTGGTCCATCTTCATGTCCACCGTCAATATCATCATTACCCCTGTGTTTTCCATTGTTTCTTTTATTAATTTCTGCATCTAAATTATTTTTTAAATAGTTATTTACTAAATCAAACACTATTGTTTTTTCTCTCGAAGTATCTGAAGACAATGCTCTACCCAATTGTTGCAAATAGATAATTCTTGAATCTGTTGGTCTTGCCATTACAACACCTGAAATATCTTCTACATGTAATCCTTCATTTAACATTTCAATAGAAAATAATAATTTTAAATGCTCTGATTTTGAATTTTCAAAAGCCTCTATGCTTTTTCTATTATCATTTTTTGTATATCCTTCACCAGAAAAAACCGAATATATTTCTGGATTATCATCAATGGCACTAAACCATTCTTTTGCTTTACTCATTAATTCATCCATATGTGCTTTATCTTTGCAAAAAATTATATATTTTCCATCTTGCTTTTTTATATTTTTTGCAAATAGCTCTGGTATTCCTTCAGCTTGCTCTACTATTTTTCTCATTTTATCATATTTATCTTGTAGTTCTTTTTTCTTTTGCTCATCACTACAATTTGAAATTGCAGTTCTTATTCCCTCTAAATATTCACCTAAGGCATAATCGCATTTTACATATGTTGGTGCTTTTACTATTCTATCTCTTAATGCTTCTACTAATGTTAATTCATAATCAATACTACCTTCAAACAAGTTGTCTATAACATTTTTATCATCCATTCTGTCTGGTGTGGCTGTTAATCCTAATATTTTTGCATTTGGATTTTTTTCTAATAATGTATTAATTCTTTCTCCCCATTTATCTGCACCTGTTCTATGTAATTCATCCATAATTATAATATCATGTTGTATCTTATTCATTTGCTCATCTTTTACTCTTAATAAAGAAGGATATAGCATTATTTTTAAGTTTGGAAAATATTCATCGGCTATCATTCTTGCTGGTCTTTCACTTGATGGTTCTTCTCCAACAATATATTTAGCAATATAATTATACATTTGATTCTTTATTGCATTACTTGGCGCCATAAACAAAATTCTTTTATCTTTATTATCTACCATAAGTTGTAGTGCTATAAAGGATTTACCACATCCAGTAGGAATTACAACAGATGCTTTGTCTTTAGTTTCATAAGCTTTTTGAACTGATTGATAAGCATCTTGTTGATGTTTTTGTAATCCTAATTCTGGTTTTTCTTGTATTATCATAATTTACTCCTTCTATTCTTTAGTTTTCTTAATATCTAGCATTTTATGTTTTTATAATAATTAAAAATTATATCCTTTTATTTTTTAACAAATTTATAATATGCCTAAAATCTTTCCCCCTAAAGAAGAATGTTTCAGCTTTTGTAAATGCAATATTATTTTTCCTTTTATAGTCTAGTTTATCTATTACAGTTAGCATATCTGAAACTTGAAATAATCTCTTCTTTGTATGGTCAAAATCTATTCTTCTTTCTACTTTAGGATTACTAGCAAAAAGAGTATCCAATATTGTTGCTAATGTTTCTTGCCCATTATCATAATAAATAACAATTTTATCAAATGAATCTAAATATTCTTTATTATCATTTATAAACTGACCTATTTCTCTAGCCAAAGCAACATTTAATTGCGTTTTCTTATTTATGTATTTTTTATCTATTATAATAGTTTTTATTTTAACTTTTACTCTACTTGAAAAATAAAATATTGACCAAAATATGCTTTTTCTCTTTTCAAAATTGAAATGAGAATAATCGCCTCTTTTTGCAATAAGATATGCTAAATGTATCATACCATTATAGTTAAGGCTTTTCAACTTCTCATTAAGGTACTTTAATTCAGTTTCTATTGAATCAGAACTTTCATGTAATGTAAATGATACAGCATATAAATCTGAACTTCCTTTTACAAAACCAAAGTCTCCGCTTTCATCTATAAATATATTTAATCGTTTTATTATAATCACCTATGTTGCTTTATATTTTTTTAATTAATTTTTCTTTGGTTTATTGATATATTTATACCATAAATTTTGATGTTTTACAACAATTATAATTAAAGAAAATGTAAGTTATTGTAAAAAGTATTATTATATTCTTTTCAATTTTTTATAAAGGGTTTGGGACTTGTCCCATAATCCGAATTTTTCTTGCTAGGGAGGAAAAATTCATTGCTTGATAGAGTACCAGTGGGTGTACAAAAATTATTTCAAGCAGAATTTTTCCTATTATTTTTTTCATTTTTTATTACTTATTATTGCACCAATTTTATAATTTTCTTTGTTAGTTTTTGAAAAATTTTTATCACTTTTTACTGCAACTAAT
>CANQSV010000009.1 GCA_947626605.1 uncultured Clostridia bacterium
TATGATATAATGATTGGAACAAGGAAGAGCTTGTATATAGAGTTATAGTTCCCTATTTTATTTTGATATGATATAATTCCAAAATATAAAATAATGTTTGGAGCATAGTTATAGTTCCCTATTTTATTTTGATATGATATAATATTAGAAAAATCCTTGTATATTTGGCTAAAGTTATAGTTCCCTATTTTATTTTGATATGATATAATAAGAATATCTATATTATAAATCGGTTCCAGGTTATAGTTCCCTATTTTATTTTGATATGATATAATAAGAGGTATAGAAAGTGTAGCTGAACAATTGTTATAGTTCCCTATTTTATTTTGATATGATATAATAAATTACCTGAAGCATTTAAAACTTGGAAAGTTATAGTTCCCTATTTTATTTTGATATGATATAATATACCCATAAAGAAGCCCTGTAATTTCAATAGTTACAGGACTTCTTTTCTTTTATTTTTTATTTTTAATAATTTCACTTTATTTCTATTTTTTTCTTTTTTAAAATAATGATAGAGTTTCAAACTGTACAGGTTTTTCATATTTAGATTTTTTCCCCAACAGTATTTCAACATTTTCATATTGTTTTTCTGTTATAGTTAACACCCTAACAGATCCATCATCTGGAACATTTGCTCTTAATCTTTCTCTATGTATATCTGCCATATCTGTTCCATTGCATAATCTAGCATATACAGAAAATTGAATCATATAATATCCATCTTTCAATAAAAAGTTTCTAAATTGTGTAGCTCTTCTTCTTTCTTGTTTAGTTTTGACTGGTAAATCAAAAAATACTAATATCCTCATATATTTATGCATACCTATACTCTTCTAATTCTATAAGTGTTGGCGTTTTAATTAAATTTTCTTTTCGCCTCATGCTTGTAGAAAAACTTTTTATCATATATTCAATTGCTCCCTGAACATTAAATTTTTTACCATCTATCAAAACTAAACTATTAATTAAATTAAAAATTATTTTCTTATCATTTGACGTTAATTCTGAATCTGAAAAATCAATATTATTTGTTACATATAAATCCACTACTGGTCTAAATGGTTCTATAAAATCATCTGCTAAATTAAAGTTATTTAATTCATTATGATGAAAAATACCTATTGCTGGTTCAAATCCATACATTATTAATGTTCTAGCAATCATCCCTCTAACTATTGAATAACCATAATTTAATGCTGCATTTTCCTTACATGGTATTTTTCTATTAAAAGTTTTACCAAACAAATTTCTAAAATAATATACTGCTGCCCTAGCTTCAATATTTGTACTATCTCCTGACAATATAGAATTAGTCATTTCTTCTAAGTATTGTCCTCCACTTACTCCGTTTATTTCTAAACACCTAGCTTGATTTAATATTTTACTAGTAATTACATCTTGCCATATTCTTTTTATTAATGGTTTGGAGATTGTCATTTGTAATTTTATATTCTTTAGTTGTCTAGAATAATTATTCATTCCTAATAAAATCCCTGTTGGTAAGTGCTTTTCATCACATACATATAATACAATATCATGCTCAATGATTTTTCTTAAAGCATATGTTGTTATAACTGTTCTTTGAGATTCTATACATATGCTATTAATGTCTTCTAAAGGAATTGTATGTTCTTGTCCTTCTTTTGTAACAACAAGTTGTTCATTTTTAATTTTTAAATGAACATCACTTTCAACATAAATATTCCTAAAAGCCATATTTTTGCTTAATTTAACTTAAGCTTCCTCCTTTCCTTTTTTCAAATTAAATTTTAGTCTTTTCTCTGGTAATTTTACTTTATTGTAATTTCCTAAAACGTCTACTTCATATTTCTCAATTTTTTTCAATTTTTTAATTCCTAGACTTTCTTGTTCGTATTCACCATCATGGTTTATTATTTTTAGCACAGCAGTTGAAATTCCTGCTTTAATATAATATGCAAAAATATCATCTACTTCTTTTTGGTCTTTTGTTTTATCATTTCGTCCGTTTAACTTAATTTTATTTTTTCCTTCAATATGAATAAGATCATTAGGATATAACGAAAATATAAAATCTTTATCATTCATTTCTTTCCATTCCGAATATGGTTTTGACGCTATACATGCTTTATTAGGCAATTCTTTTTTCATTGTATCTGCTATATAAATTGGAACAAAATAGTAACCATCATTTTCTACATAAAATACATCTACTCTTACCATACTTCCATTATCTGCTATTGCTTTTCTTTCCGGTAATTCAACACCTAAAGTTGTTTTTTCTTCCAATTTAACCTTTTTTACTATTGGCCCTTGTGTTCCATCTGCTTTAGGTTTATAGAATGGTTCTGCAAATGCTTTTTTACCGTCTCCTCCAAACTTTTTCAATCTATTTACCAAAGCTTCATACAATAATCTATCATCTTTTTTCTGTTTTTCAGGATATTTATCTATCTCTCCATCTTTTAACTTTAAGTTTATTAAATCTGTTTTTGTAACAGTTTTTAATATATTTCCTTCTTTCTTTAAACCTCTTATTGTTTCTTGATGGGCTTGTCCCTTTACTTTTCTTCTAGGCATTCTAGATACAAAAATAGGTTCTAAATCGTTATATCTATTTATATTATCTTCTATTTCATTATATGAATATATCTTAGCTTCTTTTATGCATTCTTCCATTCTTTCCTTACTCTGGCATGTGGTTCTTATTTCTAGCTCTTTTCTAAAATTTACCCAAGGTTCTGGAAATTTGTTTCCAAATCGTTCTTCATACTCTCTCTTACTTATAATTTCACCTGTATCTTCATCAACATACTCGCCATTATTCTGCATATATCTTGCTTCCATATATTGAGAAAATCTAGTGATTTTATTTATCATTCTCTGAGATACAGATGCCACAACAGTAGCATCTACTGCATGATGTTCATCTCCATCTGCTCTAATTTTTTCTATACCCCATCTTTTTCTCATATATGCAGTTACTTGTCCATTAACTGTCCATATTTTTCTTTCAAATTTTTCATTCTCTGAAAATTGCATATAATTATTTAATAAACTATAAATTACTTTAGTGATGTATCTAGTATCATTTAAATTACGGGTTTTCCATGTTTTTCTATCCTCTTCAGATATTCTTTCTTTTAGTAATTTTTTCTTTTTATTATAATTACTTATAAATTGATTTACCCTTACTTCATATTCTTCTAAGTTTCTTCCTGCTTCTTCCATATACTGGTATGGCACCCTATTTCCCTTTTGCCTATTTTCTCCTGATACAACTAAAACTTTATTATTATATGAGTCATCAAAGCACATACTATATGGTATGATATGATCTACTTCCACGGCTTCTGTAAACAAGTCTTCTATGGAAATATGTTTGCCTGAATATATACATATTTCTTTTTGTTCTTTCCATAACTTATATTTAACAATGTCTTGACCTGTTACATCTGATTTGCCTAACTCCTCTATTATTTTCTTTGCTTCTTCATTTTTTTCTCTATTTTCTGTTTGTGACTTTTCAATTCTACTTCTATCCAATCTACTTTTTCCTAATTCTCTTGCCAATTCTATTACTACAACATCTGGTTTGCCATATATAGGATTATACTTATTTGTAATTGCATTAATAACTTTTATTGTCTGCGAAACTGACCTTCTTACTACTGGATTAGATATTGATTGTTCTAAATCATTAATTGATAATTTTCTTTTTTTCTCTGTATTTATTTTCCCTCTAAAGTCATCATATACAGTTCCAACAGCTTTATCATATGTCATTCCTTGTTCCAATGCTGGTATAATTTTTTTCATGCATTTTATAGATAAATTACCTACTTTAGAAAAATTTAATTTTAACAATTCGTTAATTGCTTCTTTTGGTAATTTAGGAACATTTTCATTCAAATATTTTTCTCTTTTATCATCATTTTTGTAAACACTCAAAGCATATCCAATTTGATCTATTTCATCTGATGACAATTCCTTTATATAATTTTTTTGATATTTATCTAATGCTACTCTCATTTTATGATAACTTTTAAATTCTTCAATCTTTTTTGTTTTTTCAGATTCTTTATTAATTTCTTTTGAAAAAATATTTGTAAAATTATATGATATCATATTAAATCTTTCAAAATCTGATAAATCAAGAACCGTTCTTAAAGTATCGTATGTAACTGTAACTTTATCTTTTACTAACTCTATTATTTTTTTCTTTTCTTCTTCAGTTAATTCTCTTTTTTCTCTATTTATTTCTCCATTTTCAAGTTTAATATATTTCTCTATTTTTATGTGATTAATATCTTGCAATAATTTGAAATATTCAAAAGTATAACATGCTTTGGGGGCTCTATATTCATCCTCAAAAGTACATTTTCCCAACATTTTTTCAATTTGATTACCACCATATGGACTATTTCCACCTGGACCTTCATCAAAGCTACGTTGTGATTCAAATATTTCTACATATTCTTCAATAAACTCATCAGTTATCAAAGAATTAAATTCTTGTTGTTTCTTTAAAATTAATCTAATTTCATCTACTAATAGTTTTCTAAGAGGTGTATTTCTATATTCATTAGGGCTATTTTTTATTTTTATTAGTTTTGTACCATCTGGCAATGTTGTTGTGAACTTTTCATCTTTTAAATACATCTCAGCAACAGTTCGATACCCTTTTTCTTTCATTAATTCTTCATTTTCCTTCGTAGCTGTTAATAATTTTCCAGCATCACTTTTTGAGTTTTCTTCTTCTGATTTGCTATTTGATTTGTATCCACGTTTTTTTACAAAATGCACTAAAATCCTTGCTAATTCTACATTTGTAAGTTTTGAATCAAGTGCTTGCACTCTTAATTCATATGGGCTAAATTGAAATTTATAAGTAGAATATACTTCATCCAACTCTTTTATACTAATTATTTTATATTTTTCTAATAATTGTTTTGTTCTTTTTATTCGATGATTTCTTCTTCTTAATCTTCTTCTTAAACCTCTTGCCTCTCTTCTTGGTTGTGCCAATGGTGCTCCGTCCTTTGGATTTTCTGCTGCATCAAAAATTCTTGATCCTAAATCTATAATTCTTTTAGGCTCTCCATTTACATCATCTTCTAAAACAGCCCATCCTACAGATGAAATTCCTAAATCCAATCCAATTCTATACCCCATCTTTGTACCTCCTAAAAATGAAGATAGCTGCTCCACATAAAATGGAACAGCTAGTGCTTTACGACACATAGGTCTTATTATAATAACCTATTCTACTTTGATATGATATAATTTGTACTTACCCCTAAGTACTTTTCTATAATATACTTTTTTTGTATAAATGTCAATACTTATTCCCTTTTACCTGTAATTTCCAACTATTTGATTTATTAATTTTATCATAGGTTATACTTTTATTCAACACTTTACATAACTTTCCATTTCTCCTATTCAAATCCATATTCCAAAAGTTCAATTTTATTTGAGATAAAATTGTTATTATTCTCTATTGGTCTATTTAACTCTGTTGATAAATATTTCTTATTGTCATCTGGAAATACTGTTACTATTGCTTTTGAGTTTTCTTCTTTAGCCAGAACACTCGCAATGACATTTGCTCCTGACGATATTCCCACTCCTAAACCTAAATCCAATGACAATTTTCTTGCCATATTCACTGCATCATCATCGTTTATAACCCAGACTTTGTCTATTAATTTTTTGTCTACAATCTTAGGAATAAAATCATCTCCAATCCCTTCTATTTTGTGATTTGATATTACCCTATTTTGTGATAATAATGGCATTTTATCTGGTTCTAAAGCATAAATTTTTACATCTTTATTGTTCTCTTTTAGCTTTTTAGCAACTCCCATCAATGTACCACCTGTTCCAATTCCTGAAACAAATCCTCCTATTCTTTCTCCCATTTTGTCCAATATTTCTTTACCTGTTATATTATAATGTGCTAATACATTATTTTCATTTTCAAATTGATTTGGAAAAAATGCATTATTCTTCTTTGCATATTCTTCCGCCTTTTTTATTGCTCCTGCAAAGCCTCCCTCTTCTTTTGATATTAAAGTTACTTTTGCATTGTACATTCTCATAATATCTAGTCTTTCTTTGCTCACCCAATTTGGCATAAAAATGTGTACTGGATTTTTAAAATATACTCCCATTGCTGATAAAGCTATTCCTGTATTTCCACTTGTTGCTTCAACAATCTCCATTCCTTTTTTTAAAGCACCACTCTCATATGCTGATTTTATCATGTAATATGCAACTTTGTCCTTTATACTTCCTGTTGGATTATAATATTCTAATTTTGCAAATATTTCATTTTCTTTACCTTCATATCTATATTTAATTCTAATCAATGGTGTATTTCCAATTTTAACTTTCATAAAAATCCTCTCCTATTCTTAATATATTCTTAAAATAATATTATTGTTAAGCCTGCAAGCCTTAAGAATATATATCCAGAATAAGATTATACAAAAAGAGTTATGCATTAACTCCCTGCACAACTCTTATATAATAATGGATAATATATTATATATTTCGTTGCAGGCATAATAGCTTATACCTACAACAAGGCATAAGCTTATATACAGCAACAACATTCAATATATAATATATTTTTATCCATATTCTCTCCTCCTTTTGGTAAACTATTGATAAAATATTTATTGTATGTATTATAGCATATATTTAAATTTTAGTAAACCTTTTCATTGTAACTTCTAATTTCTTAAATGATACCTGTAAGAATTTGTTATCATTGTATTTTTATGTAAACGATGGTATAATTATATTAGTTCTATATTCTTTGCAAGCGCATGAGTGTAGGACGGTCCGTACATTCCAAATTTCATATCATAAGGAGGAACAATTCATGTTCGAACTCAATTTCACCCCCGGCGTCCAGGTTGGCGTCGCCAAACAGCACGTTGAGGAACTCCGTGCTACACGCATCACACTCAAAACTGGTGCTGACATCTATCGTGAGGTCTTCTATGGAGGTCTCTTTCCCGGACGTACACGTCATCCTGACACTATCCGGAAAGAAAAAACTCTCATTGAAGAAGGTCGGGCTATCTGGCCCGTCTTTGAGGCAGACGTATCTCAGGGGCTTGACATTCTCAAGGATACATCCTCTTTCACAGACGAGCAGAAAGCCCTCATTAATCTTGCCCTCACTGGTATTATCGACTGCAAGGTAAACTGTTCCGACTTCAGAGAGAGCACTTTTGCTGATTTCAAAATTCTGGCAGAAAAGCTCACTAGTGAAGGCCCCTCATATACACCCTGGGTGCATTTCTTCACTTACTGTATCGAAATGGCACCTCTCTACTGCTATGCCTGCACCAACACTGTGGATCAGACCGAAAACTGGCTGGTTGAGAATCGCTTTCTGTTCCCCAAAGACGGAATCTTGCATTCGTATTGCATTGCTCTCCTCCCCGAAACAGAGCGTGCTTTTGCCATCTATACTTGGCTTGAAGCAGCAAGAAGAGGAAATGAGTTTATGACGCTTATGAAAATAAAGTCTTTTCTGGATGACTCTGAAGGTCGTTCCTTGACGATTCATCCTGCTAGCGAGAAGAAAAACTGACCAACAATCATGCGCAGATCCCCCACCGTTTACGGTTTAGGGGGATCTTTTCTTTTTTATTATCGCTTCAACTAATTTCCTTTGTTCTTCCTTTTTTGCAATTTTATGTAAATAGTGGTATAATTATATTAAGTCTATACTCTTTGCAAACGCATGAATGTATAAGGCTAATTATATAATATTAAGGAGGAACTTTTATGTTCAAATTTATTCCCTGCGTCTCAGTTGAGACAATCAAACAGCACGTTGAGGAACTCCGTGCTACACGGATTACACGTACAACCGCTCTAGAGATGAGAAGAGAGGCACCTGTTGCTGGAGAAGAAGCTCTCCGTGAAGAGGCTGATTATATCTGGCCTGCCTTTGAGGAAGACGTATCTAAGGGACTTGACTTTATCAAGGACACTCACTTCTTCAATGATCAGCAAAAGGCAGACATCGAACTTGCTCTTAAAGGCATTATCTCGTGTGCTATAACTCAGTTTGATGCCTCTAAAGCCTTGAGTATGCTCAATTCTCTGGCAAAAGAGATTGATGGCAAAGGAAACTCAGCCGAGCCATTTGTTCAATTCTTTAATTACTGCATTGCAGTGGCTCCACTTTATTGGTATGCGATGATCAATGTGATGAGTTATAATGACATCTTGTTTCTTAAAGACATGCATGGTAATCCATCCAGAGATCTTGCTGTTCCCAAAAATGGAATCTTGGTGACTTACTGCGCTGCATTGTACCCAAACCGTGAAACTATTAACTATTATAATTGGTGTACAGCTTTTGACAGGACATTCCAGTACTTAGATCCCAGCGTTCTCAATCAGCTTGCTAATTGATAAGGCAGAGATAAACCTAAAATCATGCGTAGATCCCCCACCGTTTACGGTTAGGGGGGATCTTCTTTTTTTCTTATTTTTCAATTATTTTCCTAATTCATAAATTGCTTCTGCATATATTTTACTTGCTAGAATTAATTTATCAACTTCAACAAATTCATCTACTTGATGGCACATATCTAAATCTCCTGGCATTGTTAATCCATATGAAATGCAATTTTCAAATGCCCTAGCATATGTTCCACCACCTATTGCAATAGCTTCTTCATTTAGTCCTGTTTTCTTGTTAAAAATATCTACTAATGTTTTTACCAAATAACTATCTTTTTTTACATATAATGGAGCTTGTGATTTCAATTCACTAACTTCTAAATCTGGAAATTCTTTTTTTAATTCACTATATTTTTTTACAATATCTTCCATTTGAGTGTTTACTGGAACTCTTAAATTTATTTTTATAGTTAATTTTTCTTCTGAATATTCTAATATTGCAACATTTGAAGTAAGTATACCTGATTCGTCTTTAATTTTTTCTTCCCCTAAAAATTTAGGACTTTCAATCTCAAATAAACCTATTTCATATAATGTTTCTAGATATTTTGTGTCAAATTCAAAATTTTCTATCAAGAATTTTATTAAATTTTTTATTGCATTTTCTCCTAATTCTGGATGTGCCGCATGTGATGCTATTCCAGTTGCTTCAATCTTTATCACATCATCCTCTTCTGTAATTTTTATTTTTTCATTTTCTTTTGCTTTTATATCATCTATATTAAATTTACTATTTGCATCTTTTTTTAGTGTAATAGAACAATATTTAGGTACAACATTTATCGCATTATTGTTGCAATTTACATCTAAAATTGAAAATCCGTTTATTTTTAAACTATTTTTTAATTGTATTGATAATATTCCTTTTTCAGCATAAATTGCTGGGAAATTTGCATCTGGACTAAACCCAATCGTAGGAGCTTCTTCTACTTCTTTATAGTGATCTATACATTTCCAATCTTTTTCTTCGTTTAATCCAATGATAAGTCTAACCCTCTTTGAAAGCTCTTTTGATTCTTTTACCGCTTTCATTGCATATAAAGCAGCTGTTACAGGACCTTTATCATCTATTGATCCTCTTCCATATAATTTTCCATCTCTAATTTCTGGAATAAATGGGGACGTAGTCCAACCATCTTCTTCTCTTGCTGGAACAACATCTAAATGTCCTATAATTCCTACCATTTCTTTACCTTCTCCAAACTCAAGGTATCCACAATATCCGTCTATATTTTTTGTTTTAAATCCTAATTCTTTTCCTTTTTTTAAGATATAATCTAATGCTTTTTTACATTCGTCTCCAAATGGCTTATCTTTTTCTCCAGTTTCATTTGATACACTTGGTATTTTTATCAACTCAGAAACTGTGTCTAAAATCTCTTGTTTACTTTTATCTATTATTTCATCAAACATATTCATTTCTCCTTTACTCGTATTATATTTTTATTTTAATATAACTTATTATAAAAATCTATAGAAAAAAGGAGCACTTTTTTAGTACTCCTTTTATATGAACTTTATTTTCTATTAAACTGCTGCTTCTGTTTTTTCTTCTTTCTTTACAAACTCACTATCTGCATTTAAAATTTCTAAGCTTCCTATAGAAACTTCATATGCAACTTTTAATTCAACTGTACCATCTTCATGTTTTTTCTCATATTGTCTTGATTGAACTCTACCTACTATTCTTACTTCTGTTCCTACTTCTATGTTTTGGCAGAATCTTGCATTTCTTCCCCATGCTATAGATGGTATGTAATCACTTTTATTATATGCTCTATTTACTGCCAATAATATATCTGCTATTTCACGACCAAATGGTGTTTTTCTATAAATAGGCTTTTTGCATATATAACCTGTTAATACAACTTCATTTGATGTGATTGATTTTTTATCTTCTTCACTTTCAAGTTCTAATTCTTTTTCTATGTCTTCTTCTGCTATTATGTCTTTAGCAAATACTGTTAAAATTAATCTGTTTCTTTCATTTTCATAACTATTGTATGATCTGAATTGACCTTTTATCAATATTGTTTTTCCTACTGCTATTAAATCGTCATTAATTATCCTTTCTGATACAGTTATTGGAATTATGTCTGCATTATCGCTTAAACGTGGTATTTCCATATCAAATATGTAAAAACTTTCTCCATAAATCTCATGACTGAATCTTTTTTCACTAGTTACCTTTCCCATTAATATTAAATGGTTATTATCTGAATAATTAGTATTCAATTTAAATTCCTCCCTATAATTTTTAAATTTATCTACTGTATCTTATTCATAAAGTTATCTTTTTTCGTTCTACTATTGTACTCACTCTATTATACTACCTTTTTTTTGTTTTGTCTACATAAAAAGTTAAATTTGTATATTTTTTCCTTTTTATTTTAATTTTTCTCCATAAAATAACTTTGTTACCATCATTCCTAACCTTTTTGTATTATTTATCTTGCCTTCTTTTTCACTTAATTTGATTTCTTGTTGCTCTACTACTGTTCCATCTATAAGCTTTATATTTCTTTGCAAACAAACTAACATTCCATCATCTTCCAAACTAGACATGGTTATTGTTGCTTTCGAATTAAAGCCATACGTTATGATAGATAAATTTAAATTTTTTATTACTTCTAAGTTTTCTTGTATATCAGAATTAAGAATGATATTTTTACTATTTCTTATGATCTTTTTTAAAAATTCTTTTTGATTATCTGAAATTTTATTTTTATTCTCTCCAATAAACACATCATCGATTAATATCGTTTCAAATCTCACATTTTTTATGTTTTCTATACTGTTTTTATTAATACTAATTACTTTTACAGATTTATCCTTTAAATTTTTTTCGATATTTTCAGTTATATAAGCTTCATCTTTTCCAGCAGTAGCAACACCTATAAAAGTCATCTTTCTACTCCTTATTATATTTTTATTATTTATTATGTGTTAATTGTTTCAAATTATACTATTATTTTTTTCTCTGAATTCCATTAGCATCAATTGTATAATCTCCATCATAAATCAAATCAGATACTTTAACTATTTCATATCCTTTATCTTTAATATTATTTATTAATAGCTCTAAAGAATCTGCTGTATGTTCTGTTCCATTATGCATTAGAATTATGCTTCCATTTGCTAATTTATTATTTAATCTATCCCACATTTGACTTCCATCTAATCCTTCATAATCTAAAGTATCAACGGACCATTGTATAGCTTCATGCCCAACATTTCTAGCAGTTTTTATTACTGTATCATTATATTCTCCATAAGGTGCTCTATACAATTTTGTTTCTTCTCCTGTGAGTGCTTTGATTAATTTACTACATTTTAAAATTTCGTTTTCATTTTCTTGTTGTCCTAATTTATTTACATGTGGATGTGAAAAGGAATGATTTCCAATTTCATGTCCTGCTTCATGTATTTTCTTTACCGCTTCCGGATATTTTTCTACCCAATCTCCAACCATGAAAAACGTAACTTTAATATTACATTTATTTAATACTTCTATTATTTTATCAACATCATCTGCATTCCATGCACAATTAATTGTTAATGCTACTTTTTTTTCGTTTGTATCTACTGCATATATTGGAAGCTCTTTGTTTATACCTGTTGATGTTTCTGTTGTATTATTATCCTCTAATTCATTTTTTAAAATACCTTTATTTTGTATTGCAACCGAACAAAAAAACAACACAGCTACTGTACTAAAAATTAATATATACGATAATACTTTTGATTTATTTATAACCATGAACATAAAAAAGACCTCCTAAAATAAGCTAATTAATTGTATGCTTATTTTAGAAGGTTATTCCTTTTATTTTTACACTTTACTTTCTATATTTTGTAGTTCAAATCTCCATTCTTGCTTTACATCTGGATATTTTTCTTTGTCTACTTTTGAAGTGAACATGTCATATGGTCTTATATACAAACCATTATCTCCATATAAAGCTCTATACACAACATATTTTTCTCTTGTTTCACTATGTATTGCTACATTTTCAACTAAATAATAGTTGCCCTTAAAATGTTTATAAATTCCATTAATCTTTACATCCATGTTATATTTCTTCCTTTCTACAAAAGAACATATAGTAAATTTACTATATGTTCCTTTAGTATTAATAATTTTCTGCTTTTATTTCAAAGAAAGCTTTTGGATGATTACATACAGGACAAACTTCTGGAGCTTGTTTTCCAATTACAATATGTCCACAATTTCTACATTTCCAAATTCTATCTCCATCTTTGCTGAAAACTAAACCATCTTCAACATTCTCTAATAATTTTTTATATCTTTCTTCATGTTCTTTTTCTATTTTTCCAACAGCTTCAAATAAATAAGCAATTTTATCAAATCCTTCTTCTTTTGCTTCTTTTGCAAATTTATCATACATATCTGTCCATTCATAATTTTCTCCTTCAGCAGCAGCTTTTAGGTTGTCTGTAGTTGTTGGAATATCTCCATCATGTAATAATTTAAACCATATTTTTGCATGTTCTTTTTCATTTTCAGCTGTTTCTGTAAAAATAGCAGCTATTTGCTCATATCCTTCTTTTTTAGCTTTACTTGCAAAATATGTATATTTATTTCTTGCTTGTGATTCTCCTGCAAATGCCTCCATTAAATTTTTCTCTGTTTTTGTTCCTTTTAAATCTGCCATTTTCTTTACCTCCTATTTTGATTTTAAATCAGTATTATCTTAACATTTTTATTGATGATTTTCAATAAAATTTTTGAAAAATTGTATATATCTGTATTATGTAACTTTTTCTTTAAATTAAAAATTTACTTTTATTATATCAATTATTGTTTTTGCTTTCTTATTATGATATATCTTTAATGAAAGCTATATAGGAGGTAATATTTATGATAGATTTACACACTCATACTACATATTCTGATGGAACAGATAATTTAATAACATTACTAAAAAAAGCAGAAAAAGCAAATTTAAATACTTTATCAATAACAGACCATGTTACATGCAAAGCATATGACGAATTAAAATATATAGATGCAAAACAGTATTTTAGTGGCAAAATAATTAAAGGTTGCGAACTTTATTCAACAATTGAAGGTCAAACCATGGAATTATTAGGCTACAATATTGATACAGATATGTTTAATGAAATTTTGCCCAAATTATATTTTTCAGAAGCAGAAGATAATAAATGGCAATCAGAAAGATTATTAAAAATATGTAAAAATATGGGAATCATTTTAGACTATGATAATATTAATATCAATTATGATACAGAATTTTGTGGCGATGTTATATTAAATGAAATTGTAAAGACCCCTGAAAATAAAAAGTTTTTTGATGATGAAAAAAGTTGGAATGATTCTAATGTTTTTTATAGGACATGTATGACTAATTCTAAAAGTAAATTTTTTATAGATAAATCGTCTTTTTACCCTACAATAGATAAAGTAATAGATTTAATAAAAAGTGCAGGTGGATTAGTTTTTGTTCCTCATATCTTTATATATGGAGAAAATTCAATGAAATTTTTTGATATACTTACTAAGAATTATAAACTTGATGGATTTGAATGTTATTATTCTCTATTTTCTAATGAACAAAATAAATTTCTCTTAGATTATTGCAAACAAAATAATTTGTTAGTTTCTGGTGGCACTGATTATCATGGTAGAAATAAACCAGGAATATCTCTTGGTGTTGGAAAGGGAAATTTGGATATACCTGATAACATACTAAATAATTGGAATCTTTAATTTCTTATTAATCTATAGCCTGTTTTATGTGATTTATTATAGTTTCTTTTTCTTTTATATAAACCTCTATTATATCAATTCTAATAAAAGCATTTTCCAATTTGTTTTTATAAACATAGTATTCAATTGATTTAATTAAATGCTTCTTTTTTCTCTCATCAACAGCATCTATAGGATTACCATAAGTATTTCCGGTTCTTGTTTTAACTTCAATAAAAACTACTTCATTTTTATCAATAGCCACTATATCAATTTCTCCCTGTTTACACTCAAAATTTCTTTCTACAATTTTATAATTTTGCTTTTGCAAAAACTCGGTTGCAATATCTTCTCCCAATTTTCCAATTACATGTTTTTGATACAAATTTAAAGCCTCCTTAAGTATAGAATAATATATTATTCTATAAAAAAAGTAAGAATTTTAATATTAAACTATTATATAATTATTTCCAGGAATGCATTTAACATATCCACATATTTCCATCATACCTAACTTTTGATTAATTTCTACTATACTTTTATTTAAGCTCTTTGCAATAGCATTAATATTTAATGGTTTATTTTTTAACAATTTATATATATCCTTATATTCGTCTTCAATATTTATTTCTTCTTCATCTTCATCGTCTTCTTCGTCTTTTTCATCATTTATAAAAATATTTAATTGTTCAAGAATATCGTTAGGTTTCATTACTAGTAAAGCACCTTTTTGAATTAAAATATTAGTACCTACTCCGGTTTTAACTCCTAAATTACTAGGTATGCAAAATACTTTTCTTCCTTGCTCATAAGCATATTTTGCAGTAACTGTACTACCGCTTCTATGCAATGCCTCTACTACTAGAACCCCTTCTGAAATACCACTTATAATTCTATTTCTTTTAGGAAATTCAGAAAGTATTGGCTTTTTATCTGGTTCATGTTCACTAATTACGCACCCGCCATTTTTTATAATATCATTTACTAAACCGATATTTTCTGGTGGATAAATATTATTTAGTCCACCTCCAAGAACAGCAATAGTTTTTCCTTTATATGATTTAGCTCCTTTATGTGCTGCTGTATCTATTCCCACTGCTAATCCACTAATAACACATATTCCTGCCTTTGACAATTCTCTTGCAAACTTAGTAGCATATCTTTCTCCATATTCACTACAATTTCTAGATCCTACAATAGCAATAGCTCTATTATTTAATATTTTTTCATTACCTATAACATACAATTTTTTAGGAGCATCTTCTAATTCTAATAAGCTTTTAGGATAATTCTCATCAGTCTTTTCTATAATTTTAATTTTTTCCATTTATACTCCTAATTTTTCCAATATTTTTTATCTAGGCTTCGATATTGTATTGCTTCTGCTATATGATTTTTTTCTATATTTATACTTCCACTCAAATCTGCAACTGTTCTCGCTACTTTTAATATTCTTCCATATGCTCTAGCACTTAATCCCAGCCTTTCAAAAGCACTTTTCAATATTGCTTTTCCTTCTACATCTAATTTACAGTATTTTTCTATAAGCTTTGGCGTTAGTTGGGAATTAGAATAAATTTTACAATCTTTGTATCTTTCTTGTTGAATTTTTCGTGCTGAGTCCACTCTTTTCTTTATTGTTTCTGAATTTTCTGTTTGTTCTTCACTGTCTAATTTCTGATATTTTACTGGTGTTGCCTCAATTTGAATATCTATTCTATCTAATAAAGGTCCACTTATTTTTCCTATATATCTTGATATTGCTTGTGGTGAGCATGTACAATTTTTTTCCTTTGAACCTAAAAAGCCACAAGGACATGGATTCATCGAAGCTATAAGCATAAAATTACAAGGATAACTTAGAGTTGCATTAACTCTACTTATACTTATAATTTTATCTTCTAATGGTCCTCTCATTACTTCTAAAGTATTTTTATTAAATTCGGGAAGTTCATCTAAGAACAAAACACCATTATGTGCTAAACTTATTTCTCCTGGTTTTGGGATTCTCCCTCCACCAACTAATGAAACACTTGAAATTGTGTGATGTGGTGCTCTAAAAGGTCTAGTTGTTATTATAGATGATTCTTTAGATAATACACCTGCTACACTATGAATCTTAGTTGTTTCAAGTGCTTCTTCAAAGCTCAAATCTGGTAATATTGATGGAATCCTCCTAGCCATCATAGTTTTTCCGTGAGCCAGGGTTTCCTATTAGTAAACAATTATGACCTCCTGCTGCAGCTACTTCTATAGCTCTTTTTACATTTTCCTGCCCTTTTACATCTGAAAAATCTAATGAATAATTATTTTTATTATTAAAAATTTCGTCAACATTTACTGTAGCTTTTTCGATTTTACATTCATTGTTCAAAAAATCAACTACTTGCCTTAGATTTTCAGCACCCAATATTTCTATATTATCAACTACTGATGCTTCTTTAATATTATCGATTGGTATAATAATTCTTTTAATTCCTAACCTTTTTGCTTCTATGCACATTGGTAAAATTCCATTTATTTTGTTTAGTTTTCCGTCTAGAGATAATTCTCCAACAAAAGCTGTATTTTCTAAATCACATTTTTTAATTGCCTCTATACACAATAGAATACCAATTGCAATTGGCAGATCAAAAAAAGAGCCTTCCTTCCTTGTATCTGCTGGAGCTAAATTTATAACCACTCTCCTACTCTGCAATTCGTATCCTGAATTCTTTATCGCTGTTTTTACTCTTTCCTTGGATTCTTTTACACTCGTATCTGGCAAACCTACTATTTCCCAACCTGGCATTCCACTTGCAACATCCACTTGAACATAAATAAGATATCCGTCTAAACCACTTAAAGACATACTTTTTACAATAGATAGCATACCTAAACCTCTCTTAATTCATGATTATTATTTTAGAATTTATTTAAGTAACTAACCTTTTTATTCTCTCCCTATTAGTGTTTAGCACTTTTGCAATTGCTCTTATTGATAAAGCCTCTTCATCTCTTAATTTTTTGGATAGTTCTGCTAAGATTTCATAATTATTATATAAATCGTATTTAGAGATATTTTTCTCTTTGCAAAAATTAGATATTTTTTCTTTTATATCCCTTGTTTTTATAACATCTATAAAAACATTATCTAAGACTTCATGCTCCTCATTAAAATTAAAAACGCATTCGTTAATAATTAAATTATCATTTGGATATTTGTTGTAACTGCTATACTTATATAATTTTTTCTCTATTACTTCTTCATTTTTTACTGGCTCATTATGTATAAAATTTATACAATCAAAAACTCTTTCTATTGTTTCCACTGTTTCACTAGAAAATCTATTTCTAAAAACAAAGCCTTCTCTATCATATTTTTTGTTATAAAATCTACTATATGAAACATTTAGTCTTTGCATCATCTTAGACAGATTCTCAATTTTATTGCTATACACTAAAATATGTGCATGCTCTTTTAATATACAATAAGCTAACACTTGAATATGCTCTTCTTCTGAAAATCTACTTAAGAATTCGATATACTTTTCTTTATCTTGAGGTTTTTTAAAAATCTCCTCTCTGTTAATTCCCTGTACTAATACATGATAAAATTTAATTTCACATTTTTTTCTTGCAACTCTAGGCATAATAAACTCCTTTTAACAATTTATTTGCCCATTTATAATTCTTTAACGATTGCCCTAATAATATATGCTTTTTTATTTTTTGTAAATAGGTTTTATTCAAAAACAGCCACTGGGGACGGTTCTCCCTGGCACTTTTTCTAAAAAATCTATTTTCTTTATATTCTTTTATGGTAACATATTATTGTTCTTTATTACTTATAATGGATGGGATGAAAAATATCAGAATGAAATAGAGTATTTTCAATAAAAAAGCCTATTAATAATATAATAAGAAATATAAAAAGGTATTGTCATTTGTATTACAATCATAATCAAACTATATATTATTCCTCCATTTGTTATATCGTATAATATTTCAATTGGAGTATTAGGAAAATTATTTGATATAAACATTAAATTACCATTAGAAAAACTATTTACAATTAGTGCTATAACGCACATTAATCCTATTAAACTTGCAAAATACTTAATATCTTCTTTTCTTAATTCCACATATTTTGTTTTATTTATTAATATTCCTATATATATCATTATCCCATGAAATAAAAAGCTATGAATACTTAATATATGGAAAGCAGGATAAATTGGTAATGAAGTAGATGGATATATAAGAAAAACTATTCCTCCTATTATTGAGCCAGTTGCCAATGATACATCACCTATCTTTTTTAATACACCTTTACCAAATGAACTTAATAGTCCTGCATATAACAGCATACTACAATAGTATAATGGAATATACGTATTAACAGCGTAAATTGAATTTTGCTTTATATTGTAAATTATTTTTAATATTTCCATTATACTCGTTATTATTGTTATTAATTTTATAATACTATGTACTTCCCTTTTATTTTTTTTTATGGAATATTTTAATGCAATAAAAATTCCTATTATCGTAACTACAATTAAAATAAAATGTCCTTTTGTAAATATTCCACATGCTTCATATTCTCCTATATTTGCAAACATTTTTATATCTTCTTTCTATCAAAATTTATTTTTATTTAATATAATACACATCACACATATTCAATCTTTGTAGATAGGTTATACTATATAAGTCAATAGATTTTTTGACTGTATTTATTATTTTATCATTATCTTGCCAATCATTTATAAATATTAGCACCCCATTAGAAATATCTTTATTTTTCATTATTTTTTTAATATTTTCCTCATTGCATTCAATATCTTTGGCTATATAAGATTCTTCTATATTAGCAAACAATAATATATCATCTAAAAATCTATTATTATTAGTGTTGAAAAAATACAATGCTGGAGTATTTTTTAATTCTCCATTTATTTTTTCCATAATACCATTCATATTAGAATACATTACTTGTGGCTCTATTTTGAAATCTTTTATAAAAAGCAATACATTGTCTAATGGTATGTCATCAATCTTTGGTATTATATCCATTGATAAATTGCACTCACACTTTAATTTTTCTATTAATTCTCTTTTACTTGAATATGAATACTCTCGTTCATTTCTAAAATTTTTTCCTATAACTAAATCAATAATTGTATTTGATAAAAATACCATTATAAACATTGCAAAAATAATAGATATTATTATGATATTAATGGTTTTTTCTTTAAAAATATTGTGCATTATATTATGTGTATAGTATATTACTATGATAAATATCATTGGCGATATAGGTAATATATATCTTAATTCTATGTATGGGGAACATATCGAAACTATTATAAAATAAAATACAGTTGGTATTGCTATATATTTTAAATACTTATTTTTTATCTCAAATATTTTTTTATTCCTTAATATTTTATATATACATATAATTCCTATTCCTAATAATAATATAATCAAACAATTATTAAATATATAAACATTCGTTACAATAATGTATAAAATAACATTAACAATATGTTTATGCATATTAGTTAAATTATTAAGTACTCCTTCACCTCTATATCCAAAAAACATATGTTGTATTGAATATGGAAATATTATTAATGATACTACTGCTGCACAACATATTGCTAAGATGTAATATGTTAGTAATTTGTATCTTTTTTCTTTTATATATTTAGTTACAAACATTATAAATAGCATTGCCAAATAGAATATATAATAATAATGTGTTAAAGAACCTGCTAGTGCGGATAATCCAATAAACAATAATATTTTATAATTAATTTTATTTCTATCCAATAATTTTATATGCAAATAAGTGGTTATGATTACATTTAATGTAGATAAGGAGTACATTCTGATAAACAATACATTTGTTATTGATGATAGCATTATACTTGATGTAAAAGCCAAAATTATAGACTTTTCTTTATATTTATTTTCCCCTTTTAAAATATTACTAATAATTAAATACATAAATATTGTAATAAAAACATAAATGATTATATTTAATATAATTCCATTCCACTTAGAATATTGATTAATATTAAATCCCATTACTATTCTTAACATTAAATAATAAAGTGGTGGGTGATTATCATTTTTTTGATTCTCATAAACTTGTGAAAACATCCATTTTTCATTTTCATTTACAGTTAAATAATCTTTATAATAATCTTTACTATGCCAAACATTATAAAAATCATTATTATTTTGTATTTCAGTTTTATTATAACTTGCAAGTCCGAAATGAATAAGCTTCATCCATGTGAATATATGATTTATTGTATCCTGCAATTACAAATACTATTGATTGAATTACTATGCATATTACAATCATTATTATTATTCTTTTGTTATTTTTGTTCATACTTTATCCTCCTATATGATAGAGAAAAAAGTTTAAAAAAAATTACAAGAAAAATAAAAAATTTTTCTTGTAACTTTTTTTATTTTAATGTTTTATTCCTTGCTATATTATATTTCTATTATTTCAGCATTATAAGAAGCTTTAAGTGATTGTAATAACTGTTTTCTCGTTTTTCCTAAATATGAATTATCATTCATATATAATTTTTCATTTTCAATTCTTGTATTAGAAATGATATTATTTCTTTCCCATGTATTCTTATAATTATTCATCTCATTCTTGTTAAATCCAGTAATTATTGTTCGAGCATTTACGCATATATTATTTTTATTAAATGTAAGTATTGTATAATATTCTAGTCTCTCTCCATTATTATCATATTTATATGTTGCAATAACATTAGTTGCTTCCATGCCTTTCCTTATATTACCCGTATTAAAATTATATAAAATTAATTTATTATTTTCATCCCTTATAAATCTATATGGACTTAATATGTATAAAACAAATATTCCCGTTACAGTAATAACAGTTATTAGTATAGCTATCATTATTTTAAGAATTATTTTTCTTTTTATACTTCTTATACATTTAATTTCTTTTTCTTTATTGTTATTTTGTTCTCTCGTAATATCTTCTTCACTCAAGAAGATTGCGTTATCTTTTTTGATGTTGTTTAATGCTTCTGAACATTTATTACATTTTTTTAAATGTTCTTCTATTTCTTTGTTTGTTTCCTTACTAACTAGTCCTTCCACATATAAAGGTAATAAATCTTCTACTAAATTGCAGTTATTATCTTTACTCATTTGCAATACCTCCTTTTAAAAGTTTTTCTAATTCCTTTTTTCCTCTGTGAAAAACTACCTTTGCCCAAGTTTCATTCTTTCCAGTAATATTAGCTACTTCTTTAAAAGAAAAACCTAAAAATCTTAAATATATTACATTTTTTGTAACTTCATCTATATCTTGTAACTTTTTATATAACTCAATTCTTTCTTCGTTCAAAATATATTTTTCTTCAAATGATATTTCTTGTATATCTTGTTCATTAAGTTCTGTTATTTTAATTTTTGAAATTTTTTTAATTTCTTTATAATATAAATGTTTTGCAATTACGCATAACCATGTACATATTGTACATTCTCCTTTAAATTTATTAATTTCTTTAATTGCTATGCAAAAAGTCTCTTGTGTCAATTCTTCTGACAAATTTACATTGTGTGTTAAACTCATTAAGTATTTGAATACTGTATTATAATATTTTTTACAAATATCATCAATGTCATACATCTCTTTCCTCCTTTCTTGCAAAAGGTCAAATATCTTTAATTTTAATAGTTAGACAATTTATATTTTCTTAATATATTAATTATTTTTTTACTTGATTCAGATATATTTTCTTGTTTTAGGCTATCAGTATATATAAGTAAATCAATATAATCACTATTATTATAATTTAGTACTATAATGTTACCATTACTTTCCTTATTTATATTATTTAAAACTTTAATAAAAGATATTTTAATATCTTGTGTTTTTATATCTGAATAATTTTCTTTAATAGTACTAAGATTATTTTTTATTATATTCAAATCATCTTTGGCAATAGAATCCACTTTTTTACCTTGATATTTTGAAATAACGTTTTTGTCAATATTATTAATATTTTCTAATGGCTCCTGATTTTCATTATATGGAACTTCAAACTCATAAACATCTCCATATCCATCTATGCATCTTCCACTTATCACGTTATTTGTAGAGTTTGATGTATTTTTATTATAGTTCCCACAAATGGCAATTATCTCCTCATTATAATCTTCATGAAAAATAAGAGTAGACTCTAAGTAGGAATAATATTCATCTACTTTTTTGGCTAATTTTGAAGTATTAAAATTATACTTTATTACTTTATTTTCTATATCATCTGGAAACATTTCTTTTATTGAAGTAATATACTCTGTACCATCTTTTGGAATTTCATAACCTATTACTTCATTGTTTTCAAAAATAAATTTATATGGCATACAACTTTTTTCATCGCTACGCAACTTCTCATGTTTTACATAGTATGATTCTTCTAAAATATACATATATGCATATTTGAAATTATCTTTTTCTTTTATTCCAAAGCCTTCATAATCATAAAACACTTGATAATCATCTTTATTGACACTATCAGCTTTTTTTCCCTCTTCCTTGCTTAAATATTCTATTGCTTTATCATATAGAAAATCATTATTGTCAATCCAATAACCATATTTTTTATTAACTAAGCTAATATGTATTCTTACAAAAATGCTGGCCATTACTAATATTATAACTAGTATAATTAATATAATTTTTATTTTTTTTCCCATATTTCCCTCCAAAACTAAAATTAAAATAATATTAATACAAAAATAATTTTTATTCAAATGCTATTTTGCATCGAACTTTTAATATACTTCTAAATGATAGAGATACAAGAATAAAAAAGGTTACAAATATATTTTTTTATTGTTAAAAATTTTATCCCATGTTATAATAAGTAAGAAAATAAGGAGGATTTATAATGATACCACCTAGAATAAAATCCGTAAAAGCTGTTGATAATTTTTGTTTGGAAATTATTTACTCAACTGGTGAAAAAAGATTGTATGATATGAAAAAAAATCTACAATACGATTTTTATAAAAAACTAAATAATATTGGTTATTTTCAGCTTGTAAAATCAGTAGAAACAACAGTAGAATGGTCAAATGGAGAAGATATGGATTCAAATGAGTTATATACTAATAGTATAATTATTCAATAGATAAGTAGGTAAAATATGATATATAAATTAATAATAGGAAATATAATTGCACTTGTTGCCTCAATTCTAATGGTTTATTCTGGATTTATAAAAAAGAAAAAAAAAATATTATACATTCAAACTACTCAAATTGGATTATCTGTAGTAAGCAATATTATTCTTGGTGGTATTACTGGTGCTATAATAAATTTTTTATGTTGTATTAGAAACATTTTATATTATAACAAAAAATTAAACACATTTTTTAAAGTATTATTAACCATACTTTCAATTATATTATCTCTTAAATTTAATAATTCAGGATTTATTGGTTTATTGCCATTAATTAGTATGGTTTCATATATATGGCTAATGAGTGTAAAAAACATCATAGGATTCAAGTCATTAATAATTTTTTCAACAACAATGTGGTTGATATATGATTTTTCAATAAAATCATATACTTCCTCTATTTTTGACTTTATGAATATTGTTGCTAATTTTATATCTATTTTACAAATACTATATGAAAAAAAAGAATATTAGCCCAAAAACTAATATATAATTAATACTGAAATGGAGGTTTTTTATGACTGATAGAGTTTGGGAAGCTAAGTTAGAAATAAACTTAAATGATATTTTTCATAATATAAATGAAATAAAAAAAATAGTTGGACCAGATGTTAACATTATGCCTATTATAAAAGATAATGGTTATGGAACTTATTTAAATACAAAAATTAAAGATTTAGAAAATTTTGGAATAAATATTGTAGGTGTAGCAATTGTAGACGAAGGAATAAAACTTCGTGAATTAGGCTATACAGGTGATATTCTTATTTTAAATCAACCAATGGAAACAGAAATAGAAGCCGCACATAAATATAATCTAATTATTGGAGTTGGCTCAATCGACTTTCTTAATGCCCTAGGTAAACACCCATATGAATTTAAAATTCATATGGAAATTGGAACTGGAATGGGAAGAACTGGAATAAGACCTTCAAAAACTGAAGAATATATAGAAGTAGCTTCAAAATATCCTAATATAATAATCGATGGAATATATACTCATTTTTCTTGCAGTGATTGTGATGAAGAATACACTAGAAAACAAATAAACTCTTTCAAAACAGCATTAGATGTTGCAAAAAACAAAATTTCCACTTTAAGGTATATTCACTGTTGTAACTCTGCTGGAATACTTAGTTTTAAAGAAGCTCATTTTAATTTAGTACGTCCAGGTTTAATCCTTTATGGATTTTATCCTGATGAATCTCTAAAAGAAAAAATAAACTTAAAACCAAGCATAAAACTAAAATCCAAAATATCCTTCTTAAAAATAGTTCCAGAAGGAACTAGCATAAGCTATGGAAGAACCTTTATTACAAAACGAGAATCAAAAATAGCAACGGTACCATTAGGATATGCAGATGGAATTAGAAGAACATTATCAAACAAAGGTAAAGTTGTTATAAACGGAAAAATAGCCCCTATTATAGGAACAGTTTGCATGGATTGTTTTATGGTAGACGTTACAGATTTAGAAGATGTAAATGTTTATGATGATGTTTATCTATGGGACAATGAAAATATATTTGTAGAAGATATTGCAAAAATTTATGGAACAATAAACTATGAAGTAATTTCCACAATTTCACAAAGAGTACGTAGAGAATTTGTATAAGAAAATTTAGATATATTAATCATATAGAATCCCAATATTATAATTTTGAAAAAAGCGCATTGAAAGTAATTTTGAAAAATTATAATATTGGGATTCTTTTAACATTTATACTACATCTTAGAAAAACAATATATTGAAAAAGCTATATTACTCCCTCTTCTATATCTTTAACCATTTTCTCCTTTATTGTTGGAGGAAGAAGCATTATATTTTTAATTTCTTCTTTTGCAATAATTTCAGGAGTATACGTTCCTCTATTCTTATATTTAGGATCACCAGAAAATTCAGGACCGTCCCCAGTGCCAAATTCCCCACTAATATATTCACACAAGAAAAAGTATTCATCCATTTCTTCTTTTTCTATATAATATAATTGTTTTATAACTTTAACATCAATTCCAAACTCTTCTTTTATTTCTCTAATTGTTCCTTCTTCTACAGTTTCCCCTTCTTCTAATCCTCCACCTGGTATTGTATAATAATTACCTATTGGATGATTTTTTACATTTTCTCTATGCATCAAAGCATATCCATTTTCCATTGGAATAATTCCTGCTACTCTAATCCTTTTCATCTTCTCTCCTCCATTACTTCTATTTGACAAAAATAATTTTACAGTATATAATAATAATATATAGGAAATGAATGCACAGAAATGCGTGCTACCTAAAGTTAGGAAAACACCACATAGCTAGGCGAAAGCATTATGTGGTGCTTTTTTTATTTGCTCAAAATTACTACCAATGCAATAATCAAGGCAAATGCTATAATAACTGTTGACACTAAGCTGTAAACCAATAACTGTATTATAACTAACATAGCTTCTTTCATCATATAGCACCACCTCCATTCTCACAGCAAAACTGTGTATGTAAAGTGGTAGCACTCACACTGCTTATTTTCATTTCCTATAGCGATTACTATACTATACCTTTTTTGAAAAATCAAGCGAACAAGCTAATTTTTCAAAACTTTTGTTCTATTTATTTCTCAATCAATTTTACTCTTTCTTTTCCCATCAACTCTTCAAATTGAGTTACAATTTCTGGAGTTAAATATATACTTCCACAAGGTTTTGTTTCTTCATTTTCTATTACTTGAACTGCCATATTATTTTTTTCTCCATTAAAGAATCTTAATGCACCTCTCAATTTTTTCTTTAAATCTTCATCTATATTTGTTATATCTATACTAAATATTTTTGATTTTTGAGATGAAAATTCTTTAATAGTATTTGCAACAATTTTTACATCTTCATCTTCTCTTATACTAAGTCTTCCTTCTACTACAACTACATTTTCATTTACTAAAATGTTACTTGCTGATTGGTAAGCATTTTCAAAAGCTATAATTTCCGCACTTCCATATAAATCTTCTACCGTTATAAATGCCATAAGTTTGTTGCTTTTAGTATATTTCTTTTTTACACTACTTATAATTCCTACATACTTTACATTTTGTCCATCTCTATATTCTAGTGTTATTTCTGGATTATCTATATTTTCCATTATTTCTCTCATTTTTAAAGTATTAATAGTTGATTGTGCAGATATTTCATTACGTAAACTTTCTAGTGGATGTCCTGAAATATATAAGCCAAGCATTTCTTTTTCCATTGATAATAGCTCTTTTTCTGAGAATTCTTTTAAAGTTGTAAAATTATACTTTAATTCATTTAAATTTTCGTCATTTTTTTCTGTTCCTAAATCGAACATTGAAACTTGCCCTGCATATGTCTTTCTACTTGTATCTTGTATTGTATCTATTATTTGCTCAAAAGATGCTAGTAAAGTGCTTCTTGTTTGCTCAAATCTATCAAAAGCTCCTGATTTTATTAAGCTTTCAATGCATTTTTTATTTACCGCTTCACTTGAAATTCTCTCACAAAAATCCACAAAACTTTTATATGGTCCGTTTTTCTTTCTTTCTGCTACAATACTATCTACTGCAGCAATTCCAACATTTTTAACACTTCCCATACCAAATCTTATCTTCTGATCATAAACAGCAAACTTAGTATAACTTTCATTTATGTCTGGTTTTAAGATTTCAATTCCTAATCTTCTACATTCTTCTATGTATTCAGGCACTTTGTCTAAATTGCCTAGGAAGCTATTCAAAGTTGCTGCCATAAACTCTTGAGGATAATAAGCTTTTAAATATGCAGTTCTATATGATACTACCGCATATGCAGCAGCATGAGATTTATTAAAAGCATATTTTGCAAACTCTGCCATCTCATCAAAAATTTTATTAGCAGATGCTTCGTCTATACCATTTCTCACACATCCAGGAATTATAATATTTCCATTTTCATCTGTTTGCCCATGAATAAAGTATTCTCTTTCTTTTGCCATTACATCTAGCTTTTTCTTTCCCATTGCTCTTCTTACTAAGTCAGCTCTACCTAGTGAATATCCTGCTAAATCTCTAACTATTTGCATAACTTGCTCTTGATATACCATACATCCATAAGTTACATTCAAAATTGGTTCTAGTGCTGGATGAGTATATTCAGCATGTTCCGGATTCAACTTATTTTTTATATATCTTGGAATTTGATCCATTGGGCCTGGTCGATATAAAGAAACTCCAGCTATAATATCTTCTAAGCTATCTGGTTTCAATTCTTTCATGAAGTTTATCATTCCCTGGCTTTCAAATTGGAATATTCCAGAAGTTCTTCCCTCTGCCCATAATTTATATACTTTAGGATCTGACATACCTTCATCAAATTCTACGTCAATACCTCTACATTTCTTTACTAATTTTTTTGCATCTTCTATAACTGTTAATGTTCTTAATCCTAAGAAGTCCATTTTCAATAATCCAAGCTCTTCTAGTGTGGTCATAATATATTGTGTAGAAATCTGACCATCCTTTACATATAGTGGTACATATGTATTAACTGGATCTTTTGTTATAACTACTCCACATGCATGAGTTGATGCCTGTCTTGGTAAACCTTCCAAGCCAATTGCTATATCTAATAATTTGTGTATTTCTTCATTTGATTCATACAACTCTTTTAATTCTCTATTTTGTTCTAAAGCTTTATTAATTGTTATATGTAATTCATTTGGAATCATTTTTGCTAATTTATCTGTTTCTGCATAAGGAAAATCTAAAGCTCTTCCAACATCTCTAATTACCATTCTTGCTGACATAGTGCCAAAAGTTATAATTTGAGCAACATGGTCATGTCCATATTTTCTACCAACATAATCTATAACTTCTTGTCTTCTTTCATAACAGAAATCTATATCAAAATCCGGCATACTAACTCTTTCTGGATTTAAAAATCTTTCAAAAAGTAAATTATATTTAATAGGATCAATATCTGTAATTCCAACAGCATATGCAATAATTGAACCTGCACCAGATCCACGTCCTGGTCCTACTGGTATTCCTTGAGTTTTTGCATAATTTATAAAGTCCCAAACAATAAGATAATAGTCTACATATCCCATTTTTTCTACTACTGACAATTCATATTCTACTCTTTTCATGATTTCATCTGATGGATTTTCCCCATATCTTCTTTTTATTCCATCATAGCACAATTTTCTAAAATAATCCGCATGAGTAGCAAACTCTTCAGGTACATCATAATTAGGAAGTTTTGTAACACCAAACTCTATTTCCACATTACACTTTTCTGCAATCTTTACTGTATTATCAACAGCCTCTGGTATTCCTTTGAAAAACTCCCTCATTTCTTCTTCGCTTTTTATATAAAAATCATTCGTTTCAAAACGCATTCTATCTTCATCATTTACTTTTTTGCCTGTTTGAATACATAGTAAAACATCATGATTATATGCATCTTCCTTTTTTAAGTAATGAGCATCATTTGTTGCAACAAGCGGAATATTTAATTTTCTAGATAATTCTACAAGTTTTTGATTAACTAGTGCTTGCGCTCTTAAAGTATTACTTTGAATTTCTAAATAGTAATCATCTCCAAAAACTCTTTTATGCCAAAGAGCAATTCTTTCTGCCTCTTCCATATCATTCTTTAAAATTGCTTGTGCTAAACTTCCTCCAACACATGCACTACAGCAGATTATTCCTTCATGATACTTTTCTATAGTCTCCAAATCCACACGTGGTTTATAGTAATACCCTTCTGTAAAACCTATAGAAACTATATTACTTAAATTCTTGTATCCTTCATTATTTTTTGCAAGTAAAATCAAGTGATAATATTTATTATCTATATTAGGCTCTTTATCAAATCTACTTCTTGGAGCGACATAAACTTCGCATCCAATAATTGGCTTAATACCTTCTTTTTTGCATGCTTTATAAAAATCAATACAGCCATACATTACACCATGATCTGTTATTGCAATAGAATTCATACCAAGCTCTTTTGCTCTAACTGGTAAATCCTTTATTCTATTAGCTCCATCTAGCAAACTAAATTCGCTATGGACGTGCAAATGTACAAAACCTGACACGAAACCCTCACATCCTATCTCAAAATTTATTCTTATTTTATAGCATTCTTCTTGTTTTTTCAAGTGCTCATGTTTGTTTGTTACATATTCATACTCTGATTGTTCGGGCTATATAGATTATACATTCAAATAGCGGATAAACTTTATAAAATTTAAGCCTATAAACTTTTCTTTTTGAAAAATTTATAGGCTTATTTTAATAATTTGACAATAGAGTTTTATTTATACATAAATTAAAATGTTGGTTGTTCTTTTTTATTTTCTTCAAAATATTGTTTATATTTTGGTAATTTCTCTTCATACTCTTCTTCTGAGATTTCTTTTTTCGTTTCTTCTTGTTTATATATTTTTCCTGTCTCATCTATATAATTTTTAAATTCTGCATAAAAATATTTTTCTTCATAATTATTAATATCTGATGAAAAAACTTTGTCTTTCTCCAGAAGAGTTCCTTTATAATCTGCTGTATTTAATGTATCATACATATAATATGATTGTGAAATTGAACTGTTTTCACACATTAAAAGTTTATTTTCCTTATTATAATAACAAATTGTATCTGTTGAAAAAGAAACATCATTTTCATTTTTTATATAAATAATTCTTCCAGCATTAAATATAGGAATTATTATATTAAATAAATCATTAGACATAATATTTTCAATATTTAAATATCCAGGATATATAGTATTCAATAGTGATTGCATATTACTATAATTTATAGTTCTATCTTCTTTTTCACATAGAATTTTGGTTATTAAATTATTTGTGTCTTTATCAATTTCTTCATATAGCAAATATTCCTTATTATTGTTATTCATCTGTTTTATTGAACAAGAATAGTTTTTTACACTCTCTTCAGTTTCTATATCATTCTTTTGATTTATGCTCTCCTCATATTCATAAATTTTTTTAGTAATAGCTGTTTCATTTCCTTTATATTTAAATTCATACTCATATTTTACTCCATTATTTGAACCCATCAGTTTAGAAATCTCTTTTTGTTTTCCATAACTTATTTCTATATAATTATCTTCATTAAGAAATGCTTTTATTAATTTTTTATTTTCATCAAATTCATAATTAATAAAATATTCCTCATCAAATTCTTTGCCATATTCTTCAACATATTTCTTATATTTATAATGTGTTAAATTACCATATTCATCAAATTGCTCATCTGAAATTTCTGATGTGTTTCTAAATTGACCTTGCTCATTTCTTTCGTATACACATATATCTTGGCTTTCCAAATTAACTGTCTTTTTCTCTTTGCTTTTTAATAATATAAAAGTTTCTACTACTATTCCTAATGCTAGTACAAAACTCATACATATTATTAAAATTTTCTTTTTCATATGATCTCTCCTTTCATGAGCATTATAATAGCATATATACGTTATTTTTTCAAATGCTGGGATAACCTTATTTAACTTGTTATTTTTGCAAGTTGTAAAACTACAATATGTATGTTATAATTTGTTTGCAAAAATTATATGAAAAGAGGTTGCTTATGAAAAGATTATTTACATCAGAAAGTGTAACAAGTGGGCATCCAGATAAACTATGTGATTTAATTTCAGACAGTGTTCTAGATGCATATTTAGCAATAGATCCAACAGCCAGAGTAGCACTGGAAACCGTTGCTTCAAAAAATCAAATTTTTCTAACAGGTGAAATTACATCAAATGCACAAGTAGATATTGAAAAAATAGTAAGAGATACTATTCAAAGTATAGGTTATTTAGGAGCTGATATTGATTTAGACTATAAAACTTGTAATGTCAGCTATAATATTTCTCAACAGTCTAGTGATATTGCAATGGGAGTTAATAATTCTTATGAAGATAAAAATGGACTAAATATTGATTCAGAAGGTGCAGGTGACCAAGGGTTAATGTTTGGTTTTGCATGTGATGAAACAGAAGATTTAATGCCATTACCTATATCCTTAGCACATAAACTAGCAGCAAGACTAGAAGAAGTACGTAAAAAGAAAATAATTTCTGAACTTGGTCCTGATGGAAAAGTTCAAGTAACAGTAGAGTATGATAATGATAAACCTTCTAGAATTCATACAGTAGTAATTTCTACACAACATACAGATAAAATTTCTCTTGTAGATTTAAGGCAAAAAATTATAAAAAACGTAATAGATTATATAATTCCATCTGAATTATTAGATTCAAAAACAAAATATTATATAAATCCAACAGGTAGATTTGTAATTGGAGGTCCTCTAGGTGATAGTGGACTTACTGGAAGAAAAATAATCGTAGATACATATGGTGGATATAGTAGACATGGTGGAGGTGCTTTTTCAGGAAAAGATCCTACAAAAGTAGATCGTTCCGCTTCTTATATAGCAAGATTCATTGCAAAAAATATAGTTGCAAATGGTTTAGCTACAAAATGTGAACTTCAGCTATCATATGCAATAGGAGTTGCAAAGCCACTATCTATTTATGTAGATACTTTTGGAACTGGTAAATTCTCAGATGAAGAACTTATCAAACTTGTTAAAGATAATTTTGATCTAACTCCAAGAGGAATTATAAATTATTTAGACTTACAAAAACCTATTTATGCCAAAACAACTAACTATGGTCATTTTGGAAAACCAGACTTACCATGGGAAAAAATAATAGAATTAAAGTATTAAAAACAAAGTGGGCAAGCTGTTAAAGCTTTGCCTTCTGTAGGGGTCGGCGTCCCCGACGACCCGTAAAAATATTAATAGTAGAGATGTTTTTTTATGCAAATATTGTTATTATAATAATTTAAAATTTGCATTTATTAACATCTCTACTGTTTTTTGTTGTTCGGGTCGTCGAGGACGCCGACCCCTACACAGATGCAATGCATACAATTTACTCATAATCCTCCAAAAACTTATTCAACGCCTCCCTACTATATATTTCTTCACCTTCTATTAAATTATTCAAATCCTCTTCTGGCAAGTATTCTACCGAAATGTCAGTAGTCATATATTCTTCTTTTCCAATTTGACCATTCTCAGTATCTATTTTTCTTTTATATACAACAATAAGTCCATTTTCCTCTGTAACAAGATAATGCTCTCCGCATATACCATCTACATCTTTTTCTAATTCAACATCATCTTCTGAAAAAGTAATTATTCTCCAATCTGGATAAACATCTAATAATTCATCTTTAGTTAAATTAACTACATATGATTTATCGGCTTGCTCTTGTTCTGTATGCCCACATAAACTATAATTTGTTCTTAAAATTACCTCTGTATTGGTTCCTACTTTTTCTTCTTTAGAACTCACTTCCTTTGCCGTTTCTAGTCTATCAGGTTCTTCTCTATCTGTTTCATTACCATACTTTATTACTTTTGAACCAATCTTCATATCTTCCCCTTCACCTTTTGATAAACGAATACCATATAATATTGATAATATGAAAACCAAGATTACAGCTAAAATAAAACATAACTTTTTTGCCATATAAAAAACACCTTTTTTCTAAAAATAATACTTTGTTGGTATTATTTCCAAAAAAGGTGTTTTTATTCATTTATTACTAAATCTAGTCTTGCATTGCAGCTCCTATAACTCCTGCATCATTTCCTGTTTTTGCAATAACAATTTCAGGAATATATCCTTTATTAAAGTTTCTGTCTTTTTTATATAAAATCTCTTTTATTATTGGTAATAATAATTCTTTATAGTATACAAATCCACCACCCATGCAAATTGCCTGTGGTTCAAATATATCAATAAGATTAACTAAACCTGTTATTAGATTATCTACATATTCATCTATAATATTTTTAATAACAGGATTTCCTTTTTCTCTATCTATTATTTCAAAAATATCTTTGCTGTGCCAATTCTTGTTTTTATCTAAATTGAACTCTTTTACAAACATATCTTTAAAACTTTTCATAGAAGCATATCTCTCAAAGCATCCTTTTTTTCCACAAGTACATTGTATTCCATCTTTCTTTATTATCATATGACCAATTTCGAATCCAGAAAATCTTTTAGGTTCTAATAATTTGTTATCTAAGAAAACTGCTCCTCCTATTCCTGTTCCTAAAGTAAGAAATACGGCATCTGAAAAGTCTTTAAGATTTCCAAACTTCTTTTCACAAATTGCTGCACATTTAGCATCATTCTTTACTAAAACCTTACGACCTGTTTTCTCTTCTATAGCTTTCTTTATATCGAAAATTTTGATGCCTAAATTTGAGGCATTTAGTATTTTCCCATCCATTATTGTTCCTGGGCTACCAATTCCTATCATTTCAATATTTTCGAAGCTATAATTATGCTTGTTTAAGATGTTTGTAGATATTTCTATTATAGATTTTTCTATATTATTTTCAATATCTTGCCTATCTTCAAAACTCCAGTTTTTTTCTACTCTTTCTATTATTGTTCCATCATTTTCTACCAATCCAACTGCAATATGACTTCCACCTAAATCAACACCAATTCTCATAGGCGCCTCCTTAAACTAAACATTGTTACTACTTATTCTATTTGTAGCATTTACAACATTATTCTTTTCTTCTACATTATTATTTTCCGTACTGTTATTATTATTAGACGTATTGTTTTGCTCTTGGCTAGGTCTTCTTATATCTTTATTATATAGAATTCCATCTCCTATCATAAATATTGCAGCTCCTGCTAAAGCTAGAACAATAAATATAGTTAATATTAATGGAATTAAAGCCATTCCTTTTTCACTTTTCATGCCATTCATTCCTTTCTATAAGCAAAATATCTTTTTCCTTTTAATAATTAATTGAATTTTGTTGTGGTGTTGTGTAACTTTTCATTGTAGAATCCAATACTGAATTAGCACTGTTGTATACTGAAAATCCTATCCCTAAAAATAAAGTGGAAGTCAATATCATCAAAGTTAAAAAAGCTTTCATAAAATCACTCCTTTTCATAATTATTTTTTATTATATCTTACCATAAAAAAAAAGTAAATATTTTATTTACTTTTTATCTTACATATGTAAAAGCCATCTGCTTCTTCATTAGTTTTTATTTTTATTTCTTTTACAATTTCAAATTTATTATTATCCTTCAAAAAACGTCTTATTAAATCTTCGTTCTCTGCTTTTAATATACTGCAAGTAGAATATACCAATTCTCCTCCTGTTTTTAAATATTTAGAGCAATTTTCCAATATGTTTAATTGAATTTTGATAATTTCTTGTATATCTTCTTTTTTTCTTTGCCATTTAATATCAGGTTTTCTTTTTATTACCCCTATTCCTAAACAAGGAACATCTAATAATATCTTATCAAATTTGTTTATATACTTATCTTCAAAAATACTAGAATCTTTTTCTTCTGTTTCTATTATATCAATTCCTAATCTTTCTGCATTTTGCTTAACTAAATTTAATCTGCTATTATACAAATCCCAAGCAATTATTTTGCCTTTATTATTCATTATTTCTGCAAGGTGTGTTGTTTTTCCTCCTGGTGCACTACAAGCATCTAGTACTACATCTCCTTCTTTAGGAGATAAGATTTTTGCCGTTCTTCCTGCTGATATATCTTGTGCAGTAAATAGACCTTCTTTAAATAAATCTATATTTGCTAAATTTTTAACTTTTAAATTTATAAACTCCTCTTCTTCTGTTTCCTCGTATTGTATATTTCTTTCTTCTAATTGCTTTATTAATTTAGCTTTATCAGTTTTTAACGCATTCATTCTGATTGTTACTTTTGGATGTGTGTTGCTACATCTACAAATCTCTTCTACTTCTTTAATATTATAGTCTTTTAATAATTCTTCAACTAGCCATTCTGGCATGGATTCTAATAGAGATATTCTTTTTACATTATTTTCGATATTTTTTAATTCTTCATAATCTGTTTTTTCTACTTTTCTTAAAATGGCATTTACAAATCCGGTTGATCTTCCTCCATATTTTTTAGCTAGATTTACTGCTTCATTTACTGCTGCTGATTTTGGTATTTTATCCAAAAAAATTATTTGATATGTTGCCATTCTTAGAATATTTAATATCCATTTAGAAATCTTGTTTATTTTGATATTTGAATATTTTGATATTATATAGTCTATTGTTAATTTCCAGCTAACTGTTCCATACACTAGTTCTGAAATTAATCCAACATCTTTTTCATTTAATTTATTTCTATTATTGTCTAAAATCTCGCCTAAAACTATGTTTGAATATGCATTTTTAGTATCGACATCGTATAATACCTTTAGTGCTGTTTCTCTAGCTTTATCCATTTTTTAGTCCTTTCTTTCGATTATTTTGTATTTATTCGGGAGAACACTGGTCGCCCGAAAATTAATTTATTCTCCCCTACAATGTTTCCTTAATCTCTCCTGTTCTATATGCTTGTAACAACAATTTTAAATCCTCTACTTCTCCCTTTAACTTTTCTCCTATATCTGTATCTCCTACTGTTTTTCTGCTAACTCCTTGTTTCTTTACAATAATTTCTGATATAATATCATTTTCATTTTCGATTGCATCTTTAATTGATGTAAATGGCTTATTTGCACTTAATAACATTCCATATGAATTATATGTTAATGTATATCCTGCTTCGCCAGTTCTTTCTCTGAAGCTTTTAGCAAATCCTCCATCAATTACTAAATACTTGCCATTTGCTCTTACTGGACTTTCTCCATCTTTTGCCTTAACAGGAATATGCCCATTTATTATATGTGCTTCTGGGTCTGTGATTCCGAATTCTTTTAATATTTTTTCACAAACTTCTTCTGTTTCAACAAATTTATAATATGGATTTTTGTTTTCTTTCTGTATTTCTTTATCTTCAATAAAATACTGCTCAAATACTGTCATTCTTTCTTTTCCAAAAAATGGTGAATTTTTACCTTCCCATAAGTACCACATAAAATCTTTTTCATCTTTTGCATCTTTATCAAAATAAGCCTTGTTCACAATCTTATCAATATAATCCAAGTATTCTTTTCCTTTTAATTTTTTACCAAGTACTTCAACCTCTGTAAATTCACCATCTTCATCCATTGGTATACAACCATGAAATAGCAAATTAGAATTAAATTTCATATATGAAGACCCTTTTGAATAAATAAATCTTATATGCTTATTTAAAACTTCGCTTCTGGTAAAAGATTCTTGTAATCTTTCAATTAATTCCTCTTCTTCATCTGTTAATTTATATACATCCTCTTTGTTTATAGTTGGAAAATTAGTGTCCTTTAAAGGATAAGTTTTACCATCTATTTTTATCGTTTTATTTTTAAAATTAATTTTATCTAGTAATAATCTCTCTTCCATTTCAAACTCTGGATGCTGTAGGATCCATTGTCCCTCTAGTTTAAATTGAATTATTGTAATTGCCTTATGGATTTTTGATATTACATTCTTGTCACTATTTGCATATTTGTTATAATCAAAAATTTTAGGTCTAAAACATTTACATGGGTCATCTTTGTATGTTTCTAGAGCAAATGTGGATAAAGGTCGTATATTAATTCCATATACATCTTCCAATATGCTTATATTATCATATCTTGCACAATTTCTTATAACTGATGATATACATATTTTATTTCCACAAGTAGCTCCCATCCATAATATGTCATGATTTCCCCATTGTATATCTAAGCTATGAAAATTCATTAAAGCCTCAATTACTAAATCAGGATGAAGTCCTCTATCAAAAATATCTCCTACTATATGCAAATGATCTATCGCCATACGTTTAATTAAATTTGATATTGCAATTATAAATTCATCTGCCATATCTATTTCGATTATTGTTTTAATTATTTCTCCATAATATACCTTCTTATCGCTAACGCTTTCTGTTGCTTGTAAATTTAAAACTTCATCTATAATATAATTTAATTCCTTTGGCAAAGCCTTTCTTACTTTAGATCTTGTATATTTTGAACTTACTTGTTTACAAACTTCTATTAGTCTGTATAAAGTAATTTCATACCATTCATTTAAATTATTTATTTTTGATTTTATGGATTTTAATTTCTCTTCTGGATAATATATTAAAGTAGCTAAAGTGTTTCTTTCACTTGCCACTACTGATGTTTCGAATAATAAATCCAACTTACTTCTAATAATACCAGCACCACTATTTAATATATGTACAAAAGGTTCATATTCACCATGCAAATCACTTAAAAAAACTTCCGTTCCTTTGGGCAGATTCAATATTGCTTGTAAATTTATTATTTCTTCAGATACTTCTTCAACATTTTTGTACTCTTTACTTAATAGTTTTAAATATTTTTCTTTATTATAACTCATAATCTACCCCTCCTATTTTGTCGCCTTTTAATTATATACTAATCATTTAAAATTTACTACTGATTTTGAATATTTATTTTTTGCGTATATTTTTAACATTTTTGAAAAAACTATCTAAAGAAAATAAATTTTGGAGGTAAACTTATGGGATTAGAAAAACATTTAAATATTACTGGTACATCAACAGTTTCGTGGAAGGATGCAATAGTTCAAGCTGTTAGTGAAGCTTCAAACACTATTGACTATCTTTCTTCTGTTAGAGTAGTTAATCAATCAGCTAAGATTATTGGAGATAAAATTACTGAATATATAGTAGATTTAGATATATCTTTTATGCTAGATAGAACTAGAAATAAGGAGGGATAATTTATGAATCCATTGGAATCCAATAAAGATTATCAAAACTATGTTGATCAGAAATCACCAAATTCCCCTATTTTAAAAAATTGTTTTAATGCATTTTGGGTTGGTGGACTAATCTGCTCAATAGGTCAAATTATAATGAATTTCTGCAAGTATAGAGGTTTAGATACAGATATGGCAGGAACTATTACTTCTATTATTTTAATTGCAATTAGTGCTTTTTTAACTGGTATAAATTGGTTTAATAAAATAGGTAAATTTGCTGGTGCTGGTTCCTTAATTCCAATAACAGGTTTTTCAAACTCTATCGTTTCCCCTTCTATGGAGTATAAATCAGAAGGCTATGTTATGGGAGTTGGAGCAAAAATGTTTACTGTAGCAGGTCCTGTTTTAGTATTTGGAATTTCAGCATCAATATTAGTAGGAATATTTTATCTAATTTTTAATACTCAAGGTATAACTTTAGTTTAATATGGAGGTTTTTATGGAAAAAATAGGTTCACAAACGATTAAATTTAATAACCCTCCCACAATTCTTTCAACAGCATCTATTGTAGGTCCAAAAGAAGCAGAAGGTCCTCTTGCTAAATATTTTGATCAATGCTTAGATGATGAATTTTGGGGAGAAGATTCATGGGAAAAGGCTGAAAGTAAAATTATAAAGGAAACTGTTAATACCGCTATTTCAAAATCTGGTATTCCTAGCGAACAAATAGATTATTGTTTTTCTGGAGATTTACTTAATCAATGTATTTCTTCAAGTTTTGGCTTAAGAGAATTGAATATTCCATATTTTGGAATATTTGGTGCTTGTTCTACTTTTGTAGAAGGATTAATTCTAGCTTCTATTTTAATAGATGGCAATGCTGGACAATTTGTCCTTTCTAGTGCTTCAAGTCATTTCTGTAGTGCTGAAAAACAATTTAGATTTCCACTAGAACTTGGAAATCAACGTCCTCCATCTGCACAATGGACTGTTACTGGTGCAGGTGCTTGTATCTTAGCAAAAGACGGACCAGGTCCATATATAACTCATGTTACTCCTGGAAAAATAGTAGACAAAGGAATAAAAGATTCTAATAATATGGGAGCAGCTATGGCTCCTGCAGCACTAGACACCTTAATTACTCACTTTCAAGATACTGGTCGTGACCCAAGTTATTATGATGCAATAATTACTGGAGATCTAGGTTACATTGGAAAAGAAATTTTAACAGAACTTTCTGGAAGCAGAGGCTTTAATATAAAAGACAATTACAATGATTGCGGAGTTTTAATTTTTAATAAAGAAGCTCAAGATGTTCATTCTGGTGGAAGTGGATGCGGTTGCTGTGCAAGTGTATTTTCTGGATATCTTTTTAATCAATTAAAATCTCAAGCGTATAAAAAAATATTATTAATTGCAACAGGAGCATTAACAAATGCTACAACAGCTCAACAAGGAGAATCAATACCAGGTATAGCACATGCGGTTAGTATAGAAGTTTAAAGGGAGATTTCTCTCCCTTGTTTTTCTAAAATTTAACTTCTCTATACTTGAATACTCCTATTGCTCCTACTGCTAAGAATACCATAACCACTGCTCCTACTACTATCGTTTTGCCAGGTCCTGTTTGTGGTAATTTTCCTTTTGATGTTGTATTATCCTTATGTTGTTCTTTTGTATTCTCTACTTTTACTGTTAAAACTGTCTTCTCTACTTCTGCATTCTTATATTTTTCTTTAAGCTTAATTACTTTCTTGCCATCTTGCTCTTTTACAGTAAATTCAACCTTGATAGAATCATCAGACTTCTTATATCCTTTTGGAGCTTCTTTTTCAGTTAGCTCTAATAAATATGTTCCTGCTTCTAAATCTAAATCTTTCAAGATGATTTGTCCTATTGAATTAGTTGTATTTGTCTTCTTTAATACTTCCTTATACTTCTTGTTCTTGTCTTTATCTACTCCGTCTTCTTTCTTTATTACTAATTCAAATTTTGCATCTTTTAATTTCTTGGTTGTTCCTTTTTCATATTTATTAATCTTAATCATTACCTTATCTGCTACTGCCATTGGTACATATGTATTTGTTATCTTAAATCCATCTATTCTTGTTTCGTATCCACTTACTGCATCTTCTGTTATTGTATATTTTATAATATCTCCATTTTTATCAAATAATTCTACTTGTTTAAATGTAAATTTCCATTTATTCTTTGCTGTTATCTCTTGTGTTCTTACTACTTTTCCATTTGCTAACAAGTTTACTTTTACTGAGCTTGGTCTTATTGCTTCATATCCTGCATCTTCCCACTCTTTTTCTACATCTATATCAATTACCTCTTCACCAGCTACAGCATGATATCTATTTATTACATTGTAATCATTTATTGTTGTTTCATATCCTTCTACTTCATCTTCTGTAATTGTATAAACTATTTCTTTACCAGCTTCATATTTTGGTAAATCTGTAAATTCATATTTCCAATCATCAGCTTCTGTTACAGTTTTACTGTCTTTAGCCTTTCCATTTGCTAATAGGTTTATCTTTACACTATTAGGTCTGAAGTTTTCATATCCTGGATCTACCCATATTTTGGTTCCTGATACACTTGTCCTCTTTGATTCATGAGTATTTGTTATATCATATCCATTTATAGTTTTTTCATATCCTGTTACTTTATCTTCATTAATTGTATAATTAATTTCTTGTCCATCTGCATATTTTGCTAAATCTTTAAATGTATATTTCCAACCATCTTTTTTAGTAACTTTTTTATTTTTTACTTCTTCCCCGTTTGCATATAATCTTACTGTAATGCTCTCTGGTCTTACTTTATCTTGATTATTATCATCTACCCATGTCTTTGTTCCTGATACGCTAACCTTTTCTATCTTATGTGTATTTGTTATATTGTATCCTTTTATTTCTTTATCATATCCAGGTACATCTTCTTCATCTACTGTATATTGTATTTCTTTTCCTTGTCTGAATTTTGGTACATTCTCAAAAGTATATTTCCATTCCGTATCTGCTGTTACTGTTTTTGTTGCAACTACATTTTCTCCATCTAACAATTTAACTTCTATGCTCTTAGGTCTTATTCCATCTTGATTCTTTTCATCTACCCATTTTTTCTCACCTGATATAGATGTAACTTCTGGTTTATGAGTATTCGTTATATTATTATCTTTATCAACTTCTGATGTATAGCCATCTACTTTCTCTTCTTTAATTTCATATACTATTTCTTTGCCTTTACTATATTTGTCTAAGTCTTTGAAAGTATATTTCCAATCTTCTTTTGCAGTTACTTCTTGAGTTTCTTTTTCTTTTCCATCTGCTAATAAAGTAACCTTTATTTTTTCAGGTCTTATTCCATCTTGATTGTCTTCATCTTCCCATATCTTAGTTCCTGATACTTCAGTTTTTTCTGGAGTATGTGTATTTGTTACATCATAACCTTTTACTTCTTTTGTGTAATCTTTTACATCAACCTCATCAATTGTATACTTAATTTCTACACCTTTTTTATATTTTGGTAAATCTTTAAATTCGTATTTCCAGTCGTTTTCTTTTGTTACTTTTCTTGTTTCAACTTCTTCTCCGTCCCCAAATAACTTTACTCTGATACTATCAGGTCTTACTCCATCTTGATCATCATTATCATTCCATGTTTTTGTTCCTGATATGCTTGTCTTCTCTGGTTCGTGGTGGTTTATTATGTCGTAGCCTTTTATTTCTTTTGTATAGTCTTTTACTTCTTCTTCGTCTATTTTATATTCTATAATTTTGCCTTCTTTGTATTTAGGTAAATTCTCAAATTTATATTTCCACTTACTTTCTGCTGTTACTTCTTTAGTTTCTAATTGTTCTCCATCTGCTGATAATTTAACTACTACCTTATCAGGTCTCTTTCCATCTTGGTCTTCTGCATCATCCCATTTCTTTGTTCCTTCTATAACTATTGTTTCTGGCTTATGAGTATTCTTTAAGTTGTATCCATCTGTAGATAAAGTATAATCATCTACCTTATCTTCATCTATTGAATACTTAATCTCTTTTCCATTTGCGTATTTATCTACTCCTTTAAATTCGTATGACCAATTATTTTCTGCTGTTACAGTTCTTGTTTCTTTTACTTCTTTGTTTGCAAGTAGTTTAACTGTTATTTGTGTTGGTCTCTTTCCGTCTTGATCATTTGCGTCATCCCATGTTTTTCTACCTGAGATATCTATCTTCTCTGGTTCGTGAGAATTTGTTATATCATAACCTTCAACATTAATCTTATATCCTGTAATAGGTTCTTCTTCTACTGTATATGTAATTGGCTTTCCAGCTTCATTTTTAGGTAAATCTTTAATCTCATACTCCCATTTATCATCTGCTATTACAGTTATTTTCTTGTCTGTTAATTCTTTATCATTTGCAAATACTTTAATTGTAATTTTATTAGGTCTCTTTCCATCTTGATTATCTGCGTCTTCCCATTTCTTCGTTCCTTTAATATCAATTGTTTCTGGTTTATGTGTATTTGTTATATTATTATTCTTATCAACTTTTGAAGTATATCCTTCTATTTTTTCTTCTTCTACTGTATACTCTATTTCTACTCCTTGGTCTCTATATTTAGGAACATCTGTAAATTCATATTCCCATTTAGTTTCTGCAGATGCTGTTACTGTTTTATCTTTTACTTCTTCTCCATCTGCTAATAATTTTACTGTTATGCTTTCTGGTCTTATTCCGTCTTGGTTATTTGCATCTTCCCATGTTTTCTTTCCTTTAACTGTTATAGTCTCTGGTGTGTGTTTATTAGTTATATTGTATTCATCTATAGTTGTCTCGTAATCTGCAACAGTATCTTCTTTTATTGTATATTTAATTACTTCTCCTTTTTCATACTTTGGAAGATTTGTAAATTTATATTTCCAATTATTATCTTCATCTGGCTTAACAACTTTTGTTTCTTTCTCTTTATCATTTGCAAATAATCTAACAGTAATCTCCTTAGGTCTTTTTCCGTCTTGATTATCACTATCATCCCAAGTCTTTGTACCTTCAATATCTATGGTTACTGGTTTATGCTTATTAGTTATATTATTATCTGAATCAACTTCTGCTGTATAACCCTCAACTGCATCTTCTTCAACAGTATAAACTATCTCTGTACCTTTGTTTTTATATTTAGGAACATCTTTAAATTCATACTTCCATTCAGTTTTTTCAGACACTTCTACTTCCTTATCAGCAACAGGTTGTCCATCAGCAAGTAGCTTAACCGCTACTTTCTCAGGTCTTATACCATCTTGATTATCTTTATCATCCCATGTCTTCTTTCCAGATACTTTTGTTTTCTCTGGTTCATGAGTATTCGTAATCTCAAAAGCTATAACCTCTTTGCCATCTTCAGCCTTTTCGCTACCTTCTTTTTTCTCTACCTTTTTAACGTCTTTCTTATAATCCTCAATTTTCTCTTCATCTACTGTATAAACAATTTCTTTGCCCTCTTTAAACTTAGGTAAATCATCAATAGTAGCTTCCCATTTGTTCGCTTCATTTAAAGTTAATTGTTTATCTTTTAGCTCATTTTCATTTTCCAAAATCTTAACAGTAACACTATCAGGTCTCTTTCCATCTTGATCATCATTATCTTTCCATATCTTCTTTACAGTAAGAGATAACTTCTCAGGCTCGTGTTTGTTGGTGATTTTAAGTCCATCTATCTGCTTTTCATAATCCTTAACAGCTTCCTCATCAACTGTATATTTTATCTCTTCACCATTTTTATACTTTTGTAATCCAGTAAATTTATGTTTCCAGCCATTTACTTTGTCTAAAGTAGCTGTTGCATCTTTTATTTCTACATCTTCTTTATCTGCTTTTAGGGTTACTTTTACACTATCTGGTCTTTTTCCATCTTGATTATTTGCATCATCCCATTCTTTTGTAACTTCGACTTCAGTTTTTTCTAATTCATGTTTATTAATAATTTTTAACTTACCATCTTCTTTTTTATAAGTAGTTGTATATTTATTTTCTGCTTTACCAGTTAAAGTCTCTTCTTTAACAGTATATTCTATCTCATTTCCATCTTTATCGTACTTCTTAACGCCTTCAAACTTAAACTTCCATGTATTACTGTCTTTTTCTTCTTCTGAACCCTCTGAATCCTTTGTAACAGTTATAGGATTTTTAAACTTTGATTTTTCATTTTGTCTTTCTTGCTCTGTAGCTTCATTATCAGTCTGACTCTCTTCAGTTTGTTGACCATCTTCTTTTTTAACTTTATATTCTTCTACTTTGGTCAACTCTTCACTATCTTTATTCTTTTGATATAAAGTTACTTCAATAGACTCTGGTCTAACTCCATCATTATCATTTGAATCTTCCCAGATTTTCTCGCCTTCAATATCAGTTAACAGAGTATTTGTAATTCTATATTTAGCAGCGTATTCCTCTTTATTCTCATCTTCTATTTTTTCAATCTCAGAAATGTAATTCTCACTAACGTTAACTTCTTTTATAGTATAAACAATCTCTTCTTTCTCTTTTTCTTCTTTCTCTGACTCTCCACTATTTTCTCTATACTTTGGAAGATTTATAATCTTACATGACCAATCTTTTAACTTATCTTCTTCTTTTGGTTGCTCTTGCTCTTCAGGTTCTTTTGGAGTATCTGGACTTTCTGTATTGTCTGGGTTTGTAGTGTTATCTCCGCCATTTTCTCCTTCTCCTCCTGTTTCTGAACCACCTTGTCCTTCGCTTGAATCAGTACCTCCTGAACCTAAAAGACCTCCACTATTTCCACCTTCTTGTTGTCCATTTCCTCCTGTTTGATTATCTCCTTCTGAAGGGTTAGTAGTTGTACCTGTTCCCGTTTCTGCTGAATCCCCATTAGTAATTGTTATGCTAGGGGTACAACTGCATGGTGTGGCTGACAATTTTACAGTTATCCAATTACATTTTTTCCAATTTACTTCTTTACCGTTTGAATCTTTACATGTTGTAATTTCTTTGATATAGCACTTAGATGTTCCATCACTACATGAAAGACAATCAGGTGAAATAGATATTTCTGCTGTTTTACCTTCTGGAATCGATACTTTTACATCTTTATAATCCCATGATGATAAATTTTTAGCATTAACATTTCTTGTATCAATATTATTGTCGCATTTAATTGTAATTGTTATATTTACATCTGCATATTTCCACCATTCTCCTTGTACGTCTGACTTATCAAACTCAATATAATAATCAATACTTTTCCCTTCTTCAGGTGCAGTTGCTTTTACTTTATTTCCATTAGTTGAATAAGATATACTCTTTGCTGTTGTTTTCTCTCCATTTTCATCTTGTTGTTCTTTTTCATCAATTTTTATAATTTTCCCATCTTTTGTTAAAGTAATATCTCCTTTTTCTTTTCCATCAGCTAGTAATTTAAATTTAACATTTTCTGGTCTCTTACCATCTGCATTGTTACTGTCTATCCACTCTTTTTCTACATATACAGAAGTTGTTTCTTTGTCTGTATCTTTATCTAAGCCAATTCCACTAATTCCACAATTTATACCATTAATAGTTTGAGCTTGTGGTATACTTTTAGCAATTACTGCTCCATCTAAGTTACCATTGATAGTAACATCAATATTAGGTGCTAAAATAGTGCCAATTATTTCTTTTGCTTCTAGCTTAGTGTTATCACCATTACTATTATTATTAGGATAATAAAAATTCCATAATATGTTTTCTGTTAAAGCATTCCAACTATTCTCACTACCATCTATTTGAGTCTTAGGAGTAACTGGGTGCTTATTATTATCAAAAGCATTAGTACAATCAACATTTATTATTATAAATTTAGATGAATCTAAACCTGTTATATTAAATTGCTCACACTTTTCATTACAAAAAAAATTTTCTGCTTTTACATTTACAATTGCACAGTTTGTATTTGCTGGAATATTACAAGTAATCTGCCTTCCTTCATTTCCTTTGTTTTCACACTCAACACATATTGAATCTTTTGAATTTTTTAACTGTTCTGATAAATTTCTCAAATTTGCAAATTCTTTTTCAAAATCTATAAATTTACACTTTACCTCTTTTACATTGTATGCATTATATTTTTCATTAGTACATTTATTATCATTGCATTGAGGATTATCATATGGCTTACCATTTATTTGACATTGGTTTGAATTTCCACCTTGTGTACATACCTTATTATTACTTTTCTCGCATGTATTTATATATAAATTAGCCTGACCATATTGATGTTCACCCTCATATGTTCCTTTGCATATATCAATCCCGCTTCCATGACAAGTAAGTTGTTCTTTAGTTTTATCTCCTTTCCATTGATACGTTCCGCTTTCATAATGTCCTCCAATATATGAATTTAAGTTAACACATTCTAAATGTTCTTGGTAAAATTGCCATTGAGTCTTATAATTTCCAAAACTTTGTGCCTCAAACTTTCCACCTACAGCGACATCAGCTGTAACTTCTGTTAATTTTGCATCTCCTTCAGTAAACACACAGAAGTCCCCGGCTATACCTAATATATTATTTCTATAGCATTTATAGCACTCTTCTTCATCTTCAGAAGCTTTTATAAACATCCATAAAGATAATATTAATAATAACAATATTGTTAATATTGCTATCATTCGCCTTCTTTTATATCTATGTGTTTTTTTCATATATTTCATATATATTCACCCAAAATCCTCATTTTTCAACAATATCTCTATTTTAATATTACAACTTTTTCCATTTTATGTATATATATTGAAATTTATTAACCTATGAATCAAATTGAAACTACTAGCTTTCAGCAAATATTAAGTTTTATGGATTTTTTCATTACACAAAAAAGACAAGATTTGTTATAACATCTCTACCGTTTTTTGTTGTTCGGGTCGTCGAGGACGCCGACCCCTACAGCCTGTTACAGCGTCAGTATGCCTGCTGGACGCCGACCCCTACACATGTGCAATGCTTTCGCATTGCAATTAATATTTAATAATTAATAATGAATAATTCATTAAAACAAGGGAGATTTCTCTCCCTTGTTTTTCTAAAATTTAACTTCTCTATACTTAAATACTCCTATTGCTCCTACTGCTAAGAATCCTACAATCACTATACCTGCTATTATCATATTGCCTGGTCCTGTTTGTGGTAATTTTCCTTTAGATGTTGTATTATCTTTCTTCTGTTCTTTTGCATTTTCTATTTTTATTGTCATTGTTGTTTTGTCTACTTGTACATTTTTATTTTTATTCTTTAACTCAACAACTTTCTTACCATTCTTCTCTTTTATAGTAAATTCAATTTTTATAGACTCATCAGATTTCTTATAACCTTTTGGAGCTTCTTTTTCATTTAATTCTAATACATATGTTCCTGCTTCTAAATCTAAATCTTTCAAGATGATTTGTCCAATCGAATTAGTTGTATTCGTTTTCTTAAGAACTTCTTTATACTTTTTCTTATTGTCTTTATCCTTTCCATCCTCTTTCTTTATTACCAATTCGAATTTTGCATCTTTTAATTTCTTTGTAGTTCCTTTTTCATATTTATTAATCTTAATCATAACCTTATCTTCTACTACTGCTGGTACATATATATTAGTTATCTTAAATCTATCTATTCTTGTTTCATATCCTGCTATTGCATCTTCTTCTACAGTATATGTTATCTCATTATCATCAGCATCATATAAATCCAATTGTTTGAAAGTAGCTTTCCATTTGTCTTTTGCTGTTATTTCTTTTGTTCTTACAACTTCTCCATTTGCCAATAAATATACTGTTACCTTGCTTGGTCTTATTGATTCATATCCTTTATCTTCCCAAACCTTTTCTACATCAATATCAATTACTTCTTCACCAGCTACAGCATAATATCTATTTGTTATATCGAAGCCATTTATTATGATTTCATATCCTTCTATGTTATCCTCTTTTATAGTATACTCAATTTTCTTTCCATTCTTATACTCTGGTAAATTATCAAATTCATATTCCCATTTTCCATTTGCATTTATTTCTTTATGTTGTACCTCTTCTCCATCTGCAAATAATCTAATTGTTATAGTCTTAGGTCTATGTTCTTCAAATCCTGTATCTATCCATTTTTTAGTACCCTCAACCTTAGTTGTATTTGCTTTATGTGTGTTAGTTATATTGTAGCCATCTACTTTTGTTGAATAGCCATCTACTTTCTCTTCGCTGATTTCATATTTTATCAATTTACCATTCTTGTATTTTTCTAGATTATCAAAAGTATATTCCCAGTTTTCCTCTGCTGTTACCTCTTTAGAATCTACTTTCTTTCCATCTGCTAATAGATTTACTGTTACTTTGTCTGGTCTTCTTCCATCTTGATTTTCATTATCTACCCATGTCTTCTTACCTGATACTTCTGTTTTTTCTGTCGTATGAGTATTAGTAATATTATATCCATCTATTGTTGTATCATATCCTGCTACATTTACTTCTTTAATTGTATAGTTGATTTCTTTACCTTTTTCATATCTTGGTAAGTTTTTAAATGTATAAGTCCAATCTTTTGCAATTACTTCTTTAGATTCTATTTCTTCGCCATTTGCTAATAGTTTTATTGTTACTTTATCTGGTCTTTTTCCATCTTTGTTATTATCATCTACCCATGTTTTTTTACAATCTACATTTATTGTCTCTGGAGTATGAGTATTTGTAATATCATAATCATCTATTGTTGTTTTATAGCCTTCAACTGATACTTCTTTAACAGAATACTCTATCTTTTTACCTTTTTCATATTTTGGTAAGTCTTCAAATTTGTATGTCCATCCTGTTGATTCTGATGCAGTTGCTGTTTTGCCTTTTACTTCTTGACCATTTGCTACTAGTTGAATTGTAACTTTTTCAGGTCTTAAGCCATCTTGATTTTTATTATCTTTCCAAATCTTCTTACCTGAAATTTCTGTTTTTTCTATTTCATGTGTATTTACTATATTATTTCCTTGGATTTCTTTTGTATAACCTTCAACCTTTTCTTCATCTACTGTATAGTTTATTGGTTTGCCTTTCTTATTTTTGTCTAAATTTGTAAAGCTATATTTCCATCCATCTTTTTCTCCAATAGTTACAGATTTTATTTTCTTTCCATCAGCCAATAAATTTATTGTTATAGCTTTAGGTCTTAATCCATCTTGATCTTCATTATCTTTCCAAATCTTCTCACCAGAAAGTTCTGTTTTTTCTGGTTCATGAATATTTTTAATATTCATTCCATCTACTTCTGATTTGTATCCTGTTATTTCAACTTCTTTTACTGAATATTCTATTTCTTCTCCATTTTGATATTTATCTACATCTTTAAAAGTATACTTCCAATCATTATCTGCTGTTACAGTTGCTGTTTTATCTTTTACTTCTTTTCCATTTGCTAGTAATTTAACAGTTATTGACTCTGGTCTTATACCATCTTGATCATCAGCATCGTCCCATGTTTTTTGTCCTACAACTGATATCTTCTCTGGTTCGTGAATATTTACTATATCATATTTATTTATCTTAGTATCATATTCTGGAACAGCCTCTTCTTCTACTGTATAAACAATCTTCTTACCTTCTTTATATTTATCTAAATCTTTAAACTCATATTTCCAATCTGTTGCTTCTGATGCAGTTGCAGATTTTCCTTCTATTTTTTTACCATCTGCCTTTAAATAAACTGTTATACTTTCTGGTCTAATTCCATCTTTGTTATTTGCATCTTGCCATGTCTTTGTACCTGAAACAGTTGTCTTTTCTGGAGTATGTTTATTTGTTATATTGTATCCTTTTACTTCTGTTTCATAGTATTTTACTTTATCTT
>CANQSV010000010.1 GCA_947626605.1 uncultured Clostridia bacterium
GAGGCTAAAGCAAAAGCAGAGGCAGAGGCTAAAGCAAAAGCAGAGGCAGAGGCTAAAGCAAAAGCAGAGGCAGAGGCAGAGGCTAAAGCAAAAGCAGAGGCAGAGGCTAAAGCAAAAGCAGAGGCAGAGGCTAAAGCAAAAGCAGAGGCAGAGGCAGAGGCTAAAGCAAAAGCAGAGGCAGAGGCTAAAGCAAAAGCAGAGGCAGAGGCTAAAGCAAAAGCAGAGGCAGAGGCTAAAGCAAAAGCGGAAGCAGAGGCTAAAGCAAAAGCAGAAGCAGAAGCGGAAACAGAGGCTAAACAAGAGAAAGAAGATTCAGAAGAAGAATCAAAACCAGCTGAAAATGTAGCTAGTGTAGAAGTTTGGGCTGAAGATGGAGCTGTTGTAGAAGTTTGGAAAGAAAAAGATTCTCAGGAAGAAGAAGTAGCAGTAGATGAAGATGAGAAAAAAGCAAAAGCAGAAGCAGAAGCAGAGGCAGATGCTAAAGCGAAAGCAGAAGCTAAACCAGAAAAGTATGAAAAGCAAAAATTAATAGATAAATATAAAGATATTTTAGATAAAATTATAGAGAAAGTGGATATTGTACTAAAACAAAGAATAAAATATGGTTCAAAAGAACAGCTTAAATATCCAGTAGATTATGCAGATAGATTATATCATAAAACGATTTCAGACTATCAGTTTGAAAATTTTTGGGATATTTTTGATGAATGGTGTGGTAATCCAAGTTCTAGTGAGTCAAAAATAGGAAAAATAAAATCAGAAAAAAAATTATTGGAAAAAACAGGATACAGAGAAGGTATAAGAGACATTGTGGGTTCAAGTCTTACACCATGGACTCACAAATATATACCACAAACAAGTAATGAAGTAGCAGAAAAAATTATAGATAGTTTGAATATAAGTGAAGAAAGAGTGCAAGAACTTAATAGTGTTTATAAAGAGTTACAAGAATATGGTGAAAAAAGTCCTGATAATAATATAGTAGACAGTATTGAAGTTATTAGTTACTTTGATAACGGTGGAACAGTTGAATATAATTTTATTTATAGAAACGGAAAATCAGATAAAATAAAAATAGAAAAGAAGAAAAAAGATTCAGCAAAGAACGAGTTTAAAGATTCTGAATATGCTATAGATCCAAATATTATGGAATACCTTACTAAATTAGATGACAAAATAGATAATATACCAGAATATGGACGTAGAAGTAACGATACAGAAGCTGGACGTCAAAAAGAAGGAATTAAGGTTAATCAAGAAGCATATAGAAGATTTATTGAAGGAAGAAGTAATGAGAGCGAGCAGGATATAGAAGTAACTTATGATGTAGAAAAAAGCAATATACCTAAGTACTTAAGAAAAGTAGTAGAAAAAGCTATAAAAAAAGGTCCAAAAGGAATGGTTTATTACTATTCTAAACTTCCACGTATAGGAATCTTTTTAATACCGATAGAAAGATCAATAAAATTGAAAAAATCTAATAGAAGAGCAATAAGAAAATGTGAAAGAGCTTTTCATGAAGAAGAAAAAAGATGGGTAAAAAGTGGATTACCTAGTAATCTATATGAAGATGCTATATATTCATTGTGGAGCCAATTTCAAATTTGCAAAGAAGAAATAGAAGCAGGGGATAATCGTGTAAATGAGTTAAAAAGTATACGAAGAGAGTTGAAAAATGAATTGCCCAACATGATTAATGAGTATAGAAAAAAACAGAAAACAGAAAAAGCAAAAGCAAAAGCTGAAGAAACAAAACCAAAATCAGAAAAACCAATAGTTGAACAAGAATTGTCAGAAAGTGCATTAGTTATGCTTTTTGCTATAAAGGCTTTAGAAAATGAAACAGATGTTAGAAGAAAAGTGATGATATTAAGACAATACTTAACAGATGAAAAAATGGGAGAAATAAGCCAAGAAGAAGCAAATATAATTGCAAAAAAACTTGGAATACAAGAAGAATGGAAAGAAAATGAAAATTTATCAATAGAGATTCCAGAATCTGAAAAGGTTTATAATGATTATCGTAAAAATACGGTAGAAGTTAGAAGAGGTGTGATGAAAAGAATTGGAAATATTATAAATCATTATGAAAAGCTAAAAGCAGAAATGAAGACTAAAGGAATGAATCAAGAAGAAATCGATAAAATATTAGAAAGTTTAAATGATGAATATAATAGTTTGATACACCGTACAGATGTAAATGAGCTTAATTGCAATGCAAAAGAAGAATGCGATAAGTTATTAGAAAAGATAAGTAATATATCATTGGAAAAATCCGAAGATGCGGGAACATTAAGTGAACGTATAGGAGTACATAATGTGGATCATGATAAGGCAATAAATAATGCTGCACAACAAGCCGAAGATAGTGATCAGGCAGAAAATGCAGCACCTACAAAATAATTAATAATCGAAAAAGAGCTATGAGAAAACATAGCTCTTTTTCTTAATTTTATCAAAATAACAGAGTATGTAGGGAGTAGTCACAGATAGTTAGAAAAAATCGAATATACTATACAAAAGTGGTAGGAATAAATTGCATGAATCACATAAAAGTCGTAGAAATAAATTGCACAAATTATATAAAAGTCGCAGGAAAAACTTGCATAAAAACCAAAAAAATTGTATAATATATGTATAAGAGGTGATTTTATGTTAAAAAGAAAAATAACAAAAATACTTGAAGAATGGAAGAAAGAAGAGAACAAACAATGTTTATTAATTCGTGGAGCAAGACAAGTTGGGAAAACATTTATTATAGAACAATTTTGTAAAAAAAATTATGAAAGCTATATTTATATAAATTTTGATTTATCTCCAACACAAAAAAAGATATTTGATGGAGATTTAGATGCAAATACTTTAATTATGAAATTAGAAGTTACATTTCCTGAAATAGAAATAAAACCTGGAAAAACAGTACTATTTTTAGATGAAATACAAAGTTGTCCCAATGCAAGGGTAGCTTTAAAAAGTTTTGCAATGGATAAAAGAATAGATGTTATAGCTTCAGGTTCATTATTAGGATTATATTATAAAGAAATAACATCATATCCAGTAGGCTACGAAAGAATTGTTGATATGTATCCACTAGATTTTGAAGAATTTTTATGGGCTATAGGCATTAAAGAAGAACTTATTGCAGATATGAAGAAAAAATTCGAAGAAAAAAAGACTATTGATGAATATATTTTAAAGCAATTAAATAATCATTTTAAAATGTTCTTAATTGTTGGTGGAATGCCTAGAATTGTAAATGAATATGTGAAAGAAAAAAGTTTAGGAAAAGTTATGACCTTGCAAAAGGCTATAATTGAAGACTATAAATTAGATGTTGTTAAATATGCAGAAACATCAGTAAGACAAAAGGTTTTAAATACATTTGATAGTATTCCTGCTCAATTATCTAAAAAAAATAAAAAATTTTCATATGTTAATATTTTAGAAAATGAAAAGAATGTAGGAGAGCGAAAATATAGTAGTAGTATTGAATGGTTAAAAAATGCTGGGATAATTAATTGCTGTTACAATTTAACAGAACCAGCAACACCGTTAAAAGCAAATCTAAGATTAGATTGTTTTAAAATATATATGAGGGATATAGGACTATTAGTATCAATGTATGAAAGTGGGATTCAGAAAGATTTATTAGATGATGATTTATATATAAATCAAGGGGCTATACTTGAAAATGTATGTGCAGAAGAAATACAAACAAGATATGATGATATTATGTATTACGAAAAGAAAAGTCAGTTAGAAATTGACTTTATATTAAATATAAATGGAGTAGTTACAGCACTTGAAGTAAAGTCTGGTAATAATAAGCAATCAAAATCTTTAAATTCTATAGTAGATAATTATAAAACAGTTTCAAGATATATAAAATTGGAAAAAAATACTAACATATATGTTGATGAATTAGGAATTGAACATTATCCACTTTTTATGATAATGTTTATTTAACAACTATTAGATTTTTAGAAAATTACATGTTAATATTGATGACTGTTTCATTAAGTTAAAATCACTTTGCGCTACTCTACTTATTAAAAAATATTCAGACAACTTACCTTTATGAAAGCAAGTGTTTATTTACAAGCACTTGCTTTTTTTGCTATACTGTAATGGAATAAAAAGTTATTTAGAATAATTTTATAAAAATCCCAACCAATAAGGCTAAAAAATGCATCTAAATTATATATGAAATAATGTGGGAATATTAAAGGAGTGATGAAAATGATATTTGTTATAGCTATTATAGGATTAATAATTTTTATTTTTGGTAATATTATAATAAAAAAATTAAATTTGAAAGATTCTACTAAAGGAATTATAACAATATTTATTACTACTATATGTTTAGCATGTGTTGTTAGCATTATAGTTTTATTGTTTCAAAGCAAAAATACAAATTCAAGAGAAAATACTATTAGTAACAATTGGATTATGGAAATTGAACGAGCAAATGAAGAAGAGTTCAGCAATAAGATATATATATATGAAGATAATACAATGATTATAGAATATTATCCAAGAGAACTATATCCAGAAGAAGTGAAAAAAATTGATTCAAATATTGATATAGATGAAGTATATAAATATATTGAAAATAGTGATTATACAGGTGATAGTGATTATAAGGTTATTCTTAATTCAGGGAAAGGTGAGATAACGAAATATATTTCATCAGATAGTGAAGAAATAAAAGATTTTATAGAGGTAATAGATAACTATATTAAGGTTCAACTTAAATAATAAAAATCACAGGGAGCGACTTTAACTTAATAAAACAGTTGAGAACTTCACAATATTTCTGAAAATAAAACAAAGATTTTTAAGAGATACTTTTGAAAAGCTCTTTTTAAATTCTACAAAAATGATATAATCAATAAAATTCATAGAAGAAGGAGACCAATTAGCTATAGATGAAGTATATAGTCTTTATAGTAAGTTGTAAATGGAGGTAAATATGTTAATAAATGCTATAGGAGATAAAGAAAGCAAAAAAATAATAATGCTACCAGGTTCTTTTTGTAATAGTAAAAGTATGGAAAATTTGTATAATATTTTAAAGGATGATTATTATATAATTCTTCCAGAATATACAGGTCATTATGAAAATAGCACCTTTACAACAAGAAAGCAAGAAGCATCTTATATTATGGAATACTTAAAAGAAAATAATATTCAAACTATTGATATGATATATGGGCAATCAATGGGAGCAGAAATTGGAATAGAATTGTTATATCAATTAACTAATAAAGGAATAAAAGTCAATAGTGCTTTTTTTGATGGAGCTCCGTGTATAAAATTAGCTTATTTATATAAAAAATTTATGTATTTTAAATTTAAAACTTTAGTAAATTTACTTAAAGGCAAATCAATGGATGATTTAATGAACTGGAAATTTTTAAATAAATTTACAAATGGTGATCCTGAATCGCTAAAGCCAATGATTGAACCGATATTAGAGATTGCTCCGATAATATCAAACAAAACAATAAATAATGAAAATGAATGTTGTTATACTTTTGACTTTCCAGAATTAGATGATAATATTCAAAAAAATATGTATTTCTTTTATGCAAAAGAAGAAAAGGCATATAAAACTTGTATAAATGGAGTGAAAAGAGCTTATCCAAATGCTAATTATGAAATTGTAGAAGAATATGGTCATTTAACGTATTCTGTAAAGAATAAAGAGGAATATGTAAAAAGACTAAAAGAAATTATTAAATAAATAATAATTGTGGAGGAATTAAATATGAAAAATAATAAAAATAAAGAAAAATATGCAAATTGCCGAATAATTGAGAAATAATTGCATAAAATACCATATAAGTTCTAAAAAATCATAAATAAATTTGATTTTTTAGAACTTATATGGTACAATTTGCTTAAGAGGTGATTATAATGCAAAGAGAGATCACAAATGATTTAATAAAATGGAAAGATGCCAAAAATAGAAAACCACTAATAATACATGGAGCAAGGCAAGTAGGAAAAACATATATTGTAAAACAATTTGGAAAAAAATATTTTGATAATCTAGTATATGTAAATTTTGAGACTAATAAAGAATTAAGTTCTCAAATAGAAGAAAGCATTGATGCAAAATATATAATAAACAAATTAGAATTATTTTATGGCGAAAAAATTATACCAGGAAAAACATTAATATTTTTTGATGAAATTCAGGCTAATGAAAGAGCTTTAACATCATTAAAATATTTTTGCGAAGATGCACAAGAATACCATATTATAGCAGCAGGTTCATTGTTAGGTATTGCAATAAATAGGGAAAATTATTCTTTCCCAGTTGGAAAAGTTCAAATGATAAATATGTATCCATTATCTTTTAAAGAATTCTTAATAGCTATTGGTAAAGAAAATTTAATAAAGGAAATTGAAGAACACTTTAATAATAATGAAAAAATGGATAAAATTATTCATGATTTATGTTTAAAACTATACAGAACATATTTAATAGTAGGTGGGATGCCAGAAGTTGTTCAAACATACTTAACAGAGCAAAAAGTAATAGCGACAATAGATATACAAGCAGAAATACTTTCATCTTATGAAAGGGATATGACAAAATATGCAGATAATAGTCTATCAAACAGAATTATATCTGCATTTGATTCAATTCCTGTTCAGTTAGCAAAGGATAATCAAAAATTTCAATATAAAGTCATATCAAAAGGAGGAACATCTAGTATATTTGGTGAAGCAATTTTATGGCTTAAAAATAGTGGAATAGTTAATCAAGTATATAAAGCAAATGCGATAGTGCCTATAGAAATGTATAAGGATTTGGCATCATTTAAATTATATATGAATGATGTAGGGCTATTTGTAAATAAAGCAAGATATCCATTATATCAAATTGATTTAAGTGAATCACCTACAATGATAGCAATGGGACCTCTTACAGAGCATTATGTAGCAAATGAGCTAAGAGCAAAAGGCTATAATTCATATTATTGGGAATCTGATGGAAAAGCAGAATTGGATTTTATGATACAAAAAGATTCAGATATTATTCCAATAGAGGTCAAGACAAGTACTCATATAAAAGCTAGAAGTTTAGATTTGTATATTAAAAAATATAATCCTAAATATGCAATTAGAATTTCTGAAAAAAATTTTGGATTTGAGAACAATATAAAATCTGTGCCTTTGTACGCTGTTTTTTGCATATAAGGTTACTAGATGAATACACATAGATAAAAGTATTAACTTTAACATAAATGCTACACATGGTAATGATTAAATATAGGTGATGTAAGTGGTATAGCAAAAAAATTAATCCAGATGCTGGAAATAGAGTTTTCTTTTCAGGAGAATATGAAAAAGTAAATTAAAATACAATTTATCTGAGCAATTTTTTTCCATAAGTAGAGTAGCGCGAGGTGATTTTTGATTCAATTTTCGAGCAAGTTACGGGTGGGGACCGACAAGCTTAGAGTATGTTTAGAAAATTTTCGTAAGAAAAATTTTAAATACATACTCTGCGCAGTTGGGGCGTTGCGATGAAAATTGAAACAAAATCACAGGGAGCGACTTTAACTTAATAAAACAGTTGAGAAATTTACAATATTGTAAAAGAACAAATGAGTGTTGAAATTCATTTGTTCTTTATTATAATTATTAAAGAATATAGTAATTTGCAAAAATTTACATAATGTGGTATAATTAGCATGTATTCGAAAGAATGCATTAACACGTTCAAACAAAAAAAATTTATTAAATTTTAAGGAGGAAACATTATGTTTAAAGCAACAGTTATGAACGCGGTTCAGGGAATCCAGAAGGTTCTGGAAAAGTATCTGGGAAACCGGAAAGCAGCAAAGGATGCTATAGAGCTTCCTGTAATAATGCAGGGAGAAACTCAGCACTCACACAACGGAGAAGTCTTTTTCGTCCATAAGGATGAGGCAGGAAACCTTGTGCTTACGATGAAATCGTTGTTTGAAACTATTAAGATACCTGGCTCTGACAGCCCTATTTATTCAGAACTGCTGAAGCACCACCCTACAACCTTTAAAGACAAGAGGTTTATTGATAATCTTAAAGAGGCTATCAGTAAACCAATTAAGGATTTCGAAGTTTTTGCCAATGATCCGTCAATGGATAATGGCAAGCTCCAGTTCGTTCCTGGCTTCAAACCTGTTGTGGGTTGTTCCTATAATGAGTGGGAAGAAATTGCGGAGGTAAACGGCCTTCGACTTGGTACAAAGGATGAGTATATTCTGTTTTTGGGATGGCTCATTACTGGACTGATTAATGAAGGCTGGTCTGAAGCAGATGCTTGGAATGCAGTATGTACTAACTCAAAAGAGTTGGGACATTATTATGATTCAGCAAATGCAAAATATTACTTTGAGCCAACAGGTTCAAGAAGGATTGTGGGGAAATGCGATTTAGCAAATACCCGCAAAATTCTGGCAAAAGCCGAAAATTACGATGGTTTCTGGGTTGCTGGTGGTGACTACAAATCCGATGGTAGTAGCTTTCCGCTCGCCGATCTTAATCTCTGCCGCAATTATGTTGGTCACATTGGCCTCGGCGTTGGTTGGTTTGTGTTTTGAGTAACACTGCCCACTGATACTGCACCTGAACAATAGAGCTCTCTAATTTAGAGGGCTCTATATTATTTTACTTAATTACAATATTCCGAAAAAAAGTATGTTCGAAAATTAAATAATAAATAATATCCCCCAGAAATACACTGGGGGATAACCATTATAAAATTAGTTATTACTACAGTTATTATCATTATTACATTCATTGCTTATATTATTGAAAGTATTATTCATGCAATTCATGTTGTTCATACTATTCATATAAAATTTAGGAGTAGCGATTTTATCTTGAACACCACGCAAAGCTTCACCGAATCTTTGGAAGTGAACAACTTCTCTTTCACGTAAGAATTTAAGTGGGTCTATTACATCTGGATCATCAGCACATAGGTCTATAAGTTTTTCATATGTGGCACGAGCCTTTTGCTCAGCAGCCAAATCTTCTTGTAAATCTGCTATAGGGTCACCTTTTACAGCTAAAACTGCAGCAGTGAATGGGTAACCAGCAGCAGCTTGAGGATATACACCCCAACCATGATCGGTATAATAAGCACCAAGTCCAGCTTGTTTTAACTCTTCTGGAGATGCACCATCAGTTAATTGATGAACTATAGTTCCAACCATTTCCAAGTGAGCTAATTCGACTGTTCCATTTTGTTATCAAGCATTAAAAAGCTCATTTAACACATTTTAAAAATTCAAAACGATATAAAATTACCAATAGAATAAAAAACGTCTTAAAAACGATTTAGGAAAGTGAGTAAAAGATTGTGTGGAAATCATGCAGTCTTTTATTTTTTTGTGTGAAGGAGGATAAAAGATGAGCGAAGATGTAAAAGTAAATTACTATTCTGTTGTTCCAGCAGAAATAAAATATAATAATGAATTAACTGAAAGAGCAAAGCTGATATATGGAGAAATATCTAGTTTAAGTAATAAAATAGGTTATTGTTTTGCAACTAATAGTTATTTTGCAAAATTGTATAAATGCACTAATAGGACAATTCAAAATGCAATTTCAAAATTGCAAGAGCATGGATTTATAAAAGTTGTAATAGAAAATAGAAATCAAAGAAAAATTTATTTGACAACAAATATAAAAGCTAAAGCTCAAGAATTAAGTTGTGAAAATAATTTCATGGGAGGGTATGAAAATAATTTCACCCATAATATTATAGATAATAATAAGATAGATAGATTATTTAATTATATTGTAAAATTAGAAAGTGAAATTCCAAAAGAATTTGAAATGTATGAAGAAAAAATATTAGACGTATTGGAAAAATTCGGAATGAATTATAATAAATGTGCATTGATATCTATGTCTTATGAAAATATAGAAAAAGTTAAAATAATTTGTTATTGCTTAGCAATGTTGGTAAAGGAAAATGTAGGGCATTTGTTGTATAAGATAAATAGAGACCAAATAATCAGTTTATATGATGAATGCAAATTGCGAGAGGATGAATATAAAAATACGGATGATGAAATAATTAGTTTCAATAATTATTTTTATAGAAGTTTAAAAAATTATTTGCTGCAAAATAAGTATTTTATGTATTCTACATAGTGTAGAGATATGAAAAAACTAACATTCTCCATAATGGAGAGTACTGCATTTTCTCTGCAAATCTTAAAATTTGCAGAATACTAGAAAGCTTGTCTTTCTATGTGTTTACGTGATGTATACTGCATCACTATCCTGCCGATAGCAACTTTTATATTTAGAGAAAATAGAAAGGAAATTTTATACAATGGATAAAGAACCAAATAAAATAAAACAAATAAAAAGTGAAAAAATATATGCTGTAATTCCTAAAAGTTTAAAAGAAAAGGTATTAAGATATAAAGCTAAATCAAACATGAGTGAAAGCGAAATAGTAAATATAGCTTTAAATGAGTTTTTTAAGGTTAAAATGCTAAAAGAAGATGTTGATACAATAACTGAAACAATGGCAAAGGCAATAGAAAAACAATTAGGTAAAAGATTTGAAAGGATGCTTATGTTACTTGCAAAATCAAGCAAGTCATCATACGCGTCTTTATTTTTACAGGCATATTTATTAGCAAAGATTTGTGAATCTGATGAGAGCAAAGAATTTTTAAAAGAAAAGATCGATTTAGCAAATAAATTAGCTTATGGGGCAGTAAAAAATAAGTTTTTAGATGATGATATTTTAAAGATGATACCAAATGATTTAGATTTTGATAATATGAGTTAGGAGAATACTAATGGATATAGATAGATACAAAGGTGGAGTAATATTTAAGTGGATTAACAAAAATGAAATATATGCAAAATACAATGGAAAAGGAAAATCGCAGAACTTACAAGCACACATTGATAAAATGCACACAGATTATATTGCTACTAGAAGTGGAGTTGATACTGGATTTGAAACACATGGATTATTTGGAAATATATTAGATACTGATGAAGTTGAAATGTTAGAGTTGAGCACAATAAAAAAACATATACAAAATATTTCCAAAAAGAATATAGATGTTTTTAAAACGGTTATTTCATTAAAAAATGAAGATGCAATGGAATATGTATATTTTAATAAAAAATCATGGAAAGAGATGTTAGAGGAAAGAATGCCAGAGATTGCAAGAGCTTTTAAAATACCACTTAATGATTTAGAATGGGTTGCTGCATTTCATGCAAAAAAAGATAAACCACATTGTCATTTAATTGTTTGGAACAAAAATCAAGATATGTCAGTTCAAAGAAAACCGTTTGTGAATTATAAACAAATTCGTTCTGCAGTTGCTAAAAGTGTATTTAAGGAAGAATTGAAAGCTATTTATGAGATAAAAGATGTATCTAAAAGTTTATTGGGAAAAATGTCGAAAAATGAAGTTGATACTTACAAAGAAGATTTGAAAAAATTATATCAAAATGAAGATTTGATGTTAAAAGCGGTAAATACAGAAAATACACAAAATTTTGTAAATAAAGCATTAGAAGAAATGAAAAAAGATGATGTGATTTATATATCAAATAATTCAGATCCAGAGAATTATACGCAGATAAAAAAGCTAGATAATGAAAAATTTGAGTTTAAGAATGTTGGTGAGAAAGCAGTTTTATATAAAGATGATACATATTTAGAGGCAGTTACGTTTTTGAGTAAATTTAGTAATTTAAAAGTAATGAAAAATGAAGATGAATTAAAACAATTTATACAAAACAAAAAAGAAGAATTTAAAAGTGTAGAAGATGAATTAAAAGAGATTATGCCTAGCCTTTTTAGTACACCAATAATATCAAGCAATGTAAAGCAAGAAAACATAGAGCAAATAATAAATAAAATGGCTAAACTTGAAGAAGTTTCAAAGTCATTTAAAAGAGGATTTATATATAAATATCAAGAGCCAGAAAGCAAAAGAATTTTAAATGAAATTACAATGTTATTAGTAAATTCTAATAGTGATTGTAAAAATGAATTTAATAGATATGTTGATACTTGTGTAAAAATCGACAAAATATTACAAAAAGTAGATAACTACAAAGATTATGAAAAGATTAAAAATCAAGCAAGAAATGAAATGATAAAAAAGATAGGTAATCAAATTTTAAAATCAATTAAAGAAACAAAGACAGAAGAATACAAAAGAAAATCTGCGGAATGGAAAGAAAAAAGAGAATATTGGAATTTTAAAACAAAAGAATTTGAAGAAAAACAAGGAGAATATGAAGCAAGACAATTACTATATGAAAATCAGCTACGAGAATCAAATATAAGACAATTAATTCAAGAAACATATAAGTTGTTGTCCGAAGAAAGTATGTCAAAATTTCAACGATTTAAACGTGCTACAAGGACGTTTGGAGATTTGTCAAAACGAGAAATAAAAGAAATAATGAAAAAGAATAAAAGTTCTGGTATAGATTGGTATAACGAGCTTTAGAAACATTGAAAAAAACGCTTGATAAATGATTATGAGTTTGTTATAATTTATTAAATTAAATAGTAATATTGCGAACCAAAAAGAAATTTTAAAAGTCTAATAGTAAAAAGGAGGATTTTTAGATGAAAAAATCAAGTAAATTAATTTTAGGAGTTGTTATAATATTAATTATTGCAATTATATGTGTTGGAGAATGGTTGTTAATAGATAATCAAAGGAAGTCTAATGAGAAAATTAGTGAATTAGAAAATCAGATTTCAAGTATGAATAAAAATAGCAGTAATGAACGTAATGTTAGTGCAAACGATAATAAAAACAGTACCAATATTAGTGAAAAACAAAATAAAGATGTGTCAACAAATACAACAAATGAAACTAGTACAACTTCCAATGCTACTGCTGTGTTATCAAATGAAGAAGCTTTAAAACTTGGAAATACTATGAGTAAAAAAGCTGAAGAGGCCTATACTAACTGGAGTATGATGGAGCAAGAAAATTATAAAGTCGAAAGCAGTGATATTGATAAATATAAGGAACTATTTACTACCAAAGGATTTAACCAGCTTTTGGAAAGATGGGGGTTAACAAAAGCAAGTGATGGTGCTTATTATTCCGAAGGAGGATATGGTAGTAATCCAAGGTATATATCATACGAAATCAAAGTTAATAGTATTTCCGAAAATAAAATTACATATAAATTAATTGGAAAGTATGATGATGATCAAAATCCAACAATTGAGTATGATTTTATTTTAGTAAATGCAAATAATGAATGGTTAATTGATGAATATACATTACCATATTAAATATCTAAGTATGCTTGCTAAAAATACTATTATAAAAATTAAAGGATGTCTAAAGATGTCCTTTAATTGTATTAGGTACATTATTGTATTGATTAATTACAATTTATCTGAGCAATTTTTTTCATAAGTAGAGTAGCGCGAGGTGATTTTTGATTCAATTTTCGAGCAAGTTACGGGTGGGGACCGACAAGCTTAGAGTATGTTTTGAAAATTTTCGTAAGAAAAATTTTAAATACATACTCTGCGCAGTTGGGGCGTTGCGATGAAAATTGAATCAAAATCACAGGGAGCGACTTTAACTTAATAAAACAGTTGAGAAACTTACAATTTTTTGTATATAATTATTAAAAATATAGTAAGTAAAAATATGAGGAGTGAAAAATGGGAATATTTGATAAATTAAAAAAAGAAAAAAATACAGAAGAAACAAATCAAAATGAGATTTCTGCACATGGATGGGATGCTATTACAGAGGAGGCAGAAAGAATATATCCAGGGCAAAAAGATCCAAAACATTATGGAGCTTTAATTAAATGGAGATTAGGAGGACCAGACCCACTTGATGGTATAAGTATATATGATGGTGGAGATTATTGGCATTTCGTAACTTATGGATTATCAGAACTTTATGAAAAAGAAAGTGAAGATAAAGAGTGGAGTGGTTACGGAATGGAATTTACTTTCAAATTAAAGAAAGATAAATACGAAAATGAAGAAATGGAAATTAAATGTATTTGTGGTTTATTACAACAAATTGCAAAAATTACTTTTAAAAATGGAGAGATATTTAATCCATATGAATATTTGTATACAGGACAAACAGAAGGAATAGATTCAAAACAAATATCTAATATTACTGGATTTATTACTATACCAGACACGAAATTTCAAACACTTAATACAGAAAATGGAAGAGTAGATTTTGTTGAGTTTATTGGAGCAACAGATGCAGAACTAAAAGCATTAAAAAATAAAGAAATAACAGTAAAAGAATTATATGAAAAAATTGGTTCTGATATAACAAATTATAACAGACCATCAGTTATATAGACAAGGGACGGAGTTTTTGTCTATTGAAAAGGAATGTAATGTCAATGTTAAAAATCGAAATAATTGCAAACACAAATTGTAATGAATATTATGAGATAGAAAATCTAATTAGAGAATTTGCAGTTAATGTTTTTGTAATTCAAAACTGCAATTTTACTAGTAAAACAGAAAAACAAACTGCAATAAATAATTATGATAGGTATCTATCTAAAGAGCAACTAAAAAGTCTTGAAGAAGATATATCAAAAAGAATTGAACTAGCTAAAAAATTAATTTGCAACAATGTAAAGGAAAAGATTACAAGATTTTATATTGTAAAAGATGAACAACAGGTAATAGGCTTTCAAACTGCACAAGTCAGAATGAATCAAGATAGAGTTGAAGGTTGGAGAAATTATGCATATATAAAGCCAAAATATGCTGGTAGGATAGAAGATATACAAGACACCTATGGAAAAGTGAAAAAAGGAAACATTTCTAATGTGGTGTATGAAAATATAACGAAATGGTTTAAAGAAAATAATGTAGTTGTTGAAAGAACTGCGACTGGAAAGAATATGTATAAAAATATATTAGCATATATTGTCCTAAAAGGTTTCGTTCCAGAAAGAGTAGATGGTGAAAAAATATATTTGATTAAGGATTATAGCACTATAAAATCAAAAGAAGAATTGAAAAATATCTATAAAAATTATGTTAAAAAGGGGATTTTATAAATGATAAAAAATATTGTATTTGATTTGGAAAATGTATTATTAAAGGATAATATGTACATTGTTTAAGAAAATAGTAATTAAGAAAAAGAACAAATGAGTGTTGAAATTCATTTGTTCTTTTATTATAATTATTAAAGAATATAGTAATTTGGAGGTATAATATGAAAATTGATAATTTTTATTTTGTTGTAGAAAATATAGAAAAATCTATAATGTTTTACACAAAACTATTAGACAAGGAACCAACTAATATTACAAGCAATAGATGGGCTGATTGGGAGAATGAAAACAATCAAATTTACTTTGGAATAATCAGCAAAGAATCAGCAGAAGACAAGTTAATAAAAGGTAATAATGGGGTTTTAGGATTATATACAGAAGATATAGAAAGTGCATATAAAAAATGCTTAGAATTAAAAGTAAAAATATTATATGAGCCAGAAACAATTCCTAACTCAAAAGATAATTATAAATGTTTTGCTATTGAAGATTTAGATGGAAATAAAATCGAAATATCATATTATGATAAATAGTACAAATTACAATAATGTAAAAAAATATATGTTCGAAAATTAAATAATTAATTAAAACACAGAATAATAAAAAATAAATTTCAAAAACGATTTAAACTTAAGGTAATATTGAAAATATATATCCAACGAGAGAGCTAAATGTGGCTCTCTTTTTTGTGCTTGAAAAGAAAATGAGAATTGAAAAAAGTTGAAAATTTACAATTTTTTAATCAAAAAATAGAAAAAAATAAAAAATTTTTTAAATTTACTCCCATTTTATAATTTTAAATTGTTTATATAGACGGAGAAAAAATTTATCAAAAATTAAAAAGGTCGAGACATTTTAAGATTTTTTCGCCTATGCATTTAGGAAAACTTTTACTAAAGCACATTGAAAAGTAAATATAAATTCATTAAAAACGTTCTATTATGCGAGCTAGTTTAAATAAGGATGCAGAACCTTGTACTTAATTATAAGTTAGCCACTTATAAGGCGATGACCATAATAGTTATAATGATACACTTGCACAGCCTTAACTTCACATATAGGGTGCAACTCGGCTAGAAGCGGAGGGGTGAAATTCCAGTGAATGATTTAGCTAATCATTGTTTAATGAATTAAAAAATTGAAATATAAATTTTAAAGGTATGAAAAGCTGAATAATCAAGTAACAGTAACATTTGGAATAATGATTTTGAATATATTTTTTTATAAAACATATTTATTAGGTATGAGGTGTTGTAGATGAATGTTGTCAAAGAATATATAAATGATAAAACCAAAATTAGAATACATGACGATTACATAAGACAAGATAATAAAAAAACAAAAGAAATAATTATAAGCATAGTTATTGAGTATTTAAAAAATAGATATATTTAATTGTATAAAAAATATTAACATGTTAAAATAAATACATGTTGATAGAAAAGCAATAAATAGAGAGAGGAGGACACTTGAATAATATACATATTGGATATTCCAATGATGTTGTTATGGACGTTACTAATGGTCAATATTCGTTATATTTAAGAAAATCTAGAGCCGATTTAGAAGCAGAAGAAAGAGGAGAAGGTGAAACTCTTGCAAGACATGAAAAAATGTTAATCGAGTTGGCTAGAAGATATGGCTTTTCTATTGGTAAAATTTATCGTGAAATTGTAAGTGGAGAAAGTATTGAGGCAAGACCAGTTGTTCAAGAGCTATTAAGAGATGTTGAATCTGGTAGATGGAAAGGTGTTTTAGTTGTTGAAGTAGAAAGACTTGCTCGTGGTGATACAATGGATCAAGGACGAGTGGCAAAGAGCTTTAAATTTTCTAATACTAAGATTATTACACCAATTAAAATTTATGATCCAAATGATGAATTCGACGAAGAATATTTTGAGTTTGGCTTATTTATGTCTAGACGTGAATATAAGACGATAAATAGGAGATTACAAAGAGGTAGAGTATCATCAGTAAAAGAGGGAAAATATGTAGGAAGTGTTGCTCCTTTTGGATATGACAGAGTAAAGTTAGTAAAAGATAAAGGTTATACTTTAGCTAGAAATGATGAAGCTCCAGTTGTTGAGAAGATGTTTGGGCTATATGCTTATAATGAAATTGCAATAAACGAAGTGGTAAGACAATTAAATTTAGTTGGATTTAAGCCTAGAAAAGCAAAAGAATGGACTATTTCAGCAGTCAAAGACATATTAGGTAATCCAATATATATAGGAAAAATCAGATGGGATTCAAGAAAAACAATAAAAGAGTATAAGAATGGAAAAATAGTTAATACAAGACCTAGGAATGAAAACTATATATTGTGTGATGGATTACATGAGCCAATTATTGATATGGAAACGTGGAATATTGTTCAAGAAAAAAGAAATAAACATACTCCTGCAGTTATACACAATAAAGTTGTTCAAAATCCTTTGGTTCGGAATTGTTTATTGTAGTAAATGTGGTAAAGTAATGCAAAGAAGACCATACAAAGCAAAAGGCTGGGAACCAACTCTTATGTGTCCTAATAAAGATTGCGACAATATAAGTTCAAAGCTATGTATAGTTGAGGAAAAAATCATTTCATCTTTAAAAGATTGGCTTAAAGATTATCGTATTGATTATGATGATTATGTATTGGAAGCTAAAAACAAAAAGAAAAGTAACTATGAAGAATCTATTTCAAATTTGAAAAAAGAATTAGAAGTTCAAAATAAAAAATTAGCAAATGTATATGATTTCTTTGAAGAAGGAACATATACTAGAGAAATGTTTTCAGAGAGATGTAAGATTATTTCATCTACGATTACTAATATTGAAGCAAACATAAAAGAGTTTGAAAAGCAAATTGAAATAGAGGAGAAGAAAGACGAAGGAAAAAAAGCACTTATTCCAAAGGTTGAAAATGTACTTGATATTTATTATAGCTTACAAACAGCAGAAGAAAAAAATAATCTACTAAAAACAATTGTAAAAAGAGTAGAATATCTTAAAACTGAAAAGGCAATAAAAAAAGATTCAGATCCTACAAATTTTGAGCTAGATATTTATCCTAATATAGGATAATTTATCTATAAGAAATTATAGGACAAGTTATAAAATTGGGCTAGATATGAGCCCATAAAATGAAAAATCTATAAAAGAATATCCTATATTACATTTGGTCTGGAACTAGCCATTAGAATTTATCTAAAAATAGTTCCAAATATTTTTTTGATAAGGTTTTGGTTCATACGAATGAGCTCCAAAATGTTGTCATTTAATCTGTTTATTGCACGTCAATATCAACTATTGACAACAAAATGGAGCTAATTCTTCTGTTCCAATATCGTTTAATATTGCTTTTGCCTTTTGGTCTGGCATACCAAATCTTTGACTTAAATATCTTAATGAAGCAGCTAATTCACCATCTGGACCACCATACTGGCTAATTATAAACTTAGCAAGTTGAGGGTTTCTATTCTTTATTTTTATAGGATATTCTAAAACTTTATTGTAAGTCCACATTAAAAATTCCCCCTTTCCCAAGGCCAAGGTTGTTCAAGCCATCTCCATTTATTACATGGATAATAAATTGTTAGAGGACCATAAATTTTTTGATACTTATCTTTTAATTCTTTTGCTTTTTTACAATATTCTTTGTGAAGGCAAAGAGCTTTTTCATCGTTTGGATGAGTATCTAAATATAATCCTAATTCTATAATTGAAAAGTCGTATTCTTTAATTTTCATAATCATTTCTTCTCTAGTTCTATCATCTTCCATGCAGGAATTGCATGAACAGCAATTTCTTTCATTAGATGAAGAATTTACTTCATAATCCATCATGAATTACAGCCCTCCTTAATTTCATTATTAGCTTTAATATAGTTAATTTGCTCTATAGAAAGTCCTGGATAATAAGGACTAACTAATTCAGGAAAAATAGTTCCCATTCTTAAACCTGCACATGGAGTGAAAGTTTTATTTAATGTTTGTATTGGAACATAGCTCTGTGCAAGCATTGGATTTTCTGGTAATCCATTATTTTCTTCATCAAAACCACAACTACAATCAGAATTATAATAATCATCATTGTTTGAGTTTATATTGCTGCAAGAGTTATTTTGTATTAAATCATCATTGAATTTATATAAGCTGTTAGAAGTATTACCATTATTGTTATGATTATGGCAATTACAAAATCTACACATATTTTATTTCCTCCTTCTTATTTTCTATAGTACTATAATATGAGTTATCATGACATAATGTGAAATTATTTGGCAAATTCAATAGGTATTGTATATTTAAAAATAAAATTATATAATAAGTGCAGAAGAGAGCGAGAAAGGAATAGGATTTGTATGGAAGATTTTTTTAATGAAATGCAAAAAAGAATGATTTTAAGAGAAAATCTATTATCAAACAAAGCATGTAAAACGCAAGAAGCTATAAAATTTAAAGAGGACAATAGGGATGATATTAGACCCGCATTTTTTAGAGATATAGATAAAATAATTCATTCTCTATCATATACACGATACATAGACAAAACACAAGTATATGCATTTGCCAATAATGACCATATAACTCATAGAGTATTGCATGTTCAATTAGTATCTAAAATTGCAAGAACAATAGGAAGATGTTTGCAATTAAATGAAGATTTAATTGAGGCGATAGCATTAGGTCATGACTTAGGTCATACTCCATTTGGACATATGGGTGAAAGATTTTTAAATGAAATATGTCAAAGAGAAGAAATTGGCTATTTCTGCCATAATGCACAAGGAGTAAGAGTTTTAAAAGATATAGAAGAAATAAATATTAGTGTACAAACTTTAGATGGGATATTAGCACATAATGGGGAAATTCTATTAAATAAATATGAAGTAGATAAAAATAAAACTAAAGAGCAATTTTTAGAAGAATTAGAGAAAGTAGAAACAATAGACAAATATAGTAAAAAGATATTGCCTATGACTCTTGAAGGTAGTGTAGTTAGGTTATCAGACATAATAGCTTATATAGGAAGAGATATTGAAGATGCAATTATCTTAGGAGTAATAAAAAGAGAAGATTTACCAGTGGAAGCAACTAGAATATTAGGAAATAATAATTCTGATATAGTAAATACGCTAACTATAGATGTTATAAAAAACAGTATGGATAAAGATTATTTAACATTTTCTAAGGAAGTTTTTGATGCTTTAATATTGCTAAAAGAATGGAATTCAAAGGTAATATACTATTCAAAAGAAGCATGTAAAAACGAAGAGAAAATAAAAAAATTGATAAATAAAATTTTTGAAATATATGTAAACAAATTAGAGAATATAGATAAATTAGAAAAAACAGATGTATTATATGAATTTTATTACAATCGCACTGAAGAATACAGAAAAAATACAGATATAAGAAAGATTGCGATAGATTATATATCTGGTGCAACAGATAAATTCTTTTTAAAGGAATGTGAAGAAAACATTGAAAATTTTAATATGAATGATTTATATCAAGAATAAGATTAAAAATACTTTTTTAAATTTTATTAAAATAATACAATATATTTGATAATTATCAAATTTTGTGATATAACAAAAAGTGTAAAATTATAAATTTTGAAAGAAAGAATAAATATATGAAAAATATTAAAGACTATAACTTAGACGAACTGAAAGAAGAATTTATAAATTTAGGAGAAAAACCTTTTAGAGCAGAACAGGTTTTTAAGTGGATATATGAAGCAAATGTCACTTCTTTTGATGACATGACAAATTTATCTTTAGAACTTAGAGAAAAATTAAAGAATAATTTCACAATGTGCATATATAAAATAATAAAAAAGCAAGAATCATCAGATGGAACAAAAAAATATTTATTTGATGTCCTAGATGGAAATGCAATAGAAACAGTGCTTATGGATTATAAACATGGAAAATCATTGTGCGTTTCATCACAGATTGGATGCAAAATGGGATGTAAATTTTGTGCATCAACTGGAATAAAATTTGAAAGAAATTTAAGTTCAGGAGAGATAGTAGAACAAGTTTTAGCAGTTCAAAGAGATGAAAATATTAAAATATCTAATGTAGTATTTATGGGAATAGGAGAACCACTAGACAATTATAATAATGTTGTAAATGCTATTAAAATTTTGAATAATCAAAAAGGATTAAGTATAGGAGCAAGACATATAAGTATTTCAACGAGTGGACTTGTTCCCATGATATATAAACTAGCAGAAGAAAATCTACAATCAACATTATCGATATCACTTCATGCAACTACAAATGAAAAAAGAAGTGAGATGATGCCAGTAAATAATAGCTATAATATTGAAGAATTAATGCAAGCATGTAAAGATTATATAAAAATAACAAATCGAAGAATATCCTTCGAGTATGCATTAGCTAAAGATAATAATGATAATTTAGAAGATGCTAAGAGATTAGTAAATTTACTTAGAGGAATGAATGCACATGTGAATTTAATTCCAATAAATAAAATAAAAGATGGTAAATTTGAAAAAAGTTCAAATGAAAGCATAATAAAATTTAGAGATTATTTAAATAGCAAGGGAATAGTAGCAACAATAAGAAGAGAATTAGGAACAGATATAGATGCTGCTTGTGGACAATTAAGAAGAAAGAATCTTAAAGAATAGATAGTATATTATTATATAGATGGTATAACAGAAAAGTAGGTGAATGAATGAAAGTTTTTGCAAAGACAGATATAGGCAGAGTTAGGGAAATGAATCAAGATTACTACTATATATCGAATGAGACTGATGAAATCAAGATTTTTATATTAGCAGATGGAATGGGCGGATATAAAGGTGGAGAAATAGCAAGTCAACTCGCTACTATCAGTGCAAAGAGCTATATAGAAAGTAATTTTAATAAGATAGAACATACTAAAGAAGAAATATTAAAACTAGTTAAGAGTGCCGCTGAATATGCAAATATGGTAGTATATGAAAAATCTAAGGAAATTAAAGAATTAGAAGGAATGGGAACTACTATAGAAATAGTAATAATATATCAAAATAGAGCGTATATTGGACATGTAGGAGATAGTAGAGTATATAGAATAAGAGATCAATTCTTGAGAAAATTAACAAATGATCATAGTTATGTTCAAAAGTTAGTTAAAGACGGAAAAATTACAAAGGAAGAAGCTGAACAACATCCCAAAAAGAATATGTTAATGAAAGCTTTAGGATGTACAGCTTATCTGGAGCCAGATGTTATGGTAAAAGGATTCCAAAAAAATGATGTACTAGTAATGTGTTCTGATGGTTTAACAAATATGGTTTCTAATGAAGAGATTTATAATATAGTAAAAAAAGATGCTTATGTTGCAGCAAAAGATTTAGTAGATTTAGCAAATGAAAATGGTGGTATTGATAATATAACAGTTATAATTCTTGTAAACAACTAATACAGATTAAATATGAGAAAAATGTTAAATTAAGGTACAAAGGGAGAGAAAAATATGAATCTAGAGGGTAGATTATTAGGAAACAGATACGAAATAATAAAGAAAATAGGAAATGGTGGAATGGCAACAGTATATAAAGCAAGATGTCATGTATTAAATAGATATGTAGCTGTAAAAGTACTAAAAGATGAATTCACAACAGATGAAGAGTTTATAAAAAGATTTAATACAGAGGCTCAAGCAGTTGCGTGTTTTTCACATCCTAATATTGTATCTGTTTATGATGTAGGAACGGAAGGAAATCTACATTATATTGTAATGGAACTTATACAAGGAAAAACGTTAAAAGAAATAATAAAAGAAGATGGTGCTTTATCTTGGAAATGGTCTGTTAATGTAGCAATACAAATAGCATCAGCATTAGAAATAGCTCATAAAAACAATATAGTTCATAGAGATATAAAACCACACAATATAATAATAACAGAAGATGGAATAGCAAAAGTTACAGATTTTGGAATAGCAAAATCTGTATCAAATTCAACAATAACAGCTTTTGGAACTACTATAGGTTCAGTACATTATTTTTCACCAGAACATGCTAGAGGAGGATATACTGATGCAAAATCCGACTTATATTCACTAGGAGTTGTACTATATGAAATGGTAACAGGAAAAGTTCCTTTTGATGCAGATACTCCAGTCTCAGTGGCTCTAAAACATATGCAAGAAGAAGCAGTAGAACCACGAAGAATAAATAGAACAGTACCATTAGCAGTTAATAATATTATAATGAAAGCAATGAAAAAAGATGTTAATCAAAGATATCAAACAGCAACAGCAATGCTTAAGGATTTAAGCTTAGCATTAAAAACACCAAATGAGCCAATAGTTGTACTTGATAATGAAGATACTGATTTTCCAACACAAAAAGTATCTATAATGAATGATGATATGTTAGAAGCAAGAAGAAATAGAACAACACGAATGAATGAAGAAGAAAGAAAAAAATCAAATGAAGGAAATGTATTTTTTTCATTTATAAAAAGGCATAAATTTATATCAAGTGTTTTGGGTTTAATAATATTATTTATTGTTAGTTTAACAGCAACAAGTAAGATTATTGGAGCAACAAAGGTGAAGGATATACAAACACCTAAATTAGTTGGTATGAAACAAGAAGAGGCAAAGCAACTAGCTGAATCTCAAGGATTTATTTATGAAGTAGCAGAAGAGAAATATGATACAGAAGTAGAAGAAGGAGTTATTATTTCTCAAGATCCAGAATATAAAGCAAATTTTAAAATAAAAGAAAAATCAAAAATAAGTGTAGTAGTGAGTTTAGGTCAACAAATGACGAAAGTACCTAAAGTTAAGGGAAAGAAAAAGGATGAGGCAATAGAAGAATTAGAAAAGAAATTGTTGGAATATGAGATAGAAGAAACATATGATGATAAAGTAGAAGCGGGTTTTGTATTAGAACAGGATCAAAAAGAAAATGAAGAAGTCCCAGCAGGAACTACTGTAAAATTAAAAGTAAGTTTAGGTATTGAAAAAGTACAAATTCCAAATGTTGCAAATCCAAAATTAAAAATGACAGAATCAGAAGCTAAGAAAGAATTAGAAAAAATTGGCTTAAAAGTTAAAGTAGAATATAAAGAAGATACAACAAAAGATGATGGTATTGTTTTAAGCCAAAATAAAGATGCTGGAACAGAAGTAGAAAAAGGTTCTGAAATAACAATAGTTGTAAATAGTTTGCCAAAAAAGAAAGATGGAAAAATAACACTTGATGTCGAAGGAATTTTAGGTAAAAAAGCATATAAAACAGTTGAAGAAACAACACAAGATGAAAATGGAGAAGAGGTAATTAAAGAAAAAGAAGTACTAAGGGAAGATATAGCAATTGAAATTTTAGTTGATGATTCTAGTGTTTATACAACTACTGCAAAAGGAAATGAAGTAGTATCATATACTCTAAAAAATAGAACAGGCAATGTAGATGTCAAGATTAAAGTAGATGGTACAGTGGTATATGATGATGAGTTTAAATATGATGATACAACATTAAAAGTAAATAGTTAATTTAATAGGGCAACAGAAATGCTGCCCTTAATTTATATAAAATCAAAAAATGGAGGATACATGTTACAAGGGAAAATAGTAAATAATATTTCAAATATTTACTTTATAGAAGCAGATAATGAAATATATGAATGCACTGCTAGAGGAAAATTTAAGAATTCTGATATAACACCAGTAGTTGGAGATTTTGTGAACATAGAAATTATAAAACAAGAAGAGAAAAAAGGAATTATATGCGAAATAAAGCAAAGAAAAAACTATATAAAAAGACCTAAATTATCCAACATAACACAATTAGTATTTGTACTATCTGCAAAAATGCCAAAACCAGATTTACTAATGTTAGATAAACAATTAGCATTTGCAGAGTTCTTAGGAATAAAATCTGTTATAGTAATTAATAAAATTGATTTAGATGATAAGATAATTGGAGAAATAGAAAAAATATATTCTAATATAGGATATAAAGTAATTAAAACTGTTGCAAAAGAAGCACAGGGAATAAAAGAGGTAAAAGATGTTTTAAAAGGAGAGATAAGTGCCTTCTCAGGAAACTCTGGAGTAGGAAAATCAACTCTAATAAATTCTATTTTTGGGGACAATACAACTCTAGAAGGAATTATTAGTAATAAAAATAAAAAAGGGAAAAATACAACTACCACAATTAAACTTTACAAAATAGATAAAGATACTTATATTGCAGACACACCAGGATTTTCTACTTTTGATATATCAGAAATAGGAACAAAAGACCTACAAAATTACTTTGTAGAATTTAGAAATTCAATAAAAGATTGTGAATTTGTCGGTTGTACACATATTAAAGAAATTAATTGTAAAATAAAAAAAGAGGTTGAACAAGGAATAATATCAGAAGATAGATATAATAGGTATATAAAAATATATGAAGAATTAAAAGATAAGGAGGAACACAAATGGTAGAAATATCTGCATCAATTTTAACAATAGAAAAAGAAAATTCAATAAAAAAATTTTACGAATTAGAAACCGCAAAAACAGACTATTTTCACATAGATGTTATGGATGGAAAGTTCGTTCCCAAAAACACTACAGCCCAAATGATAGAGTATTCTGAATATTTAAAGCAAATATCTAGTATACCATTAGATGTACATTTAATGGTAGAAGACGTAAAAACATGGACTTTAGCATTTTTAGGAGTATCTCCTAATATAATTACTTTTCATGTAGAGGCTTTAAAGAATGAAGAAGCAGTAATGGAGGTAATAAAATTTATAAAAGATAGTGGAATAAAAGTAGGAATATCTGTTAAACCTAATACACCTATTGAGGAAATTTATAAATACTTACCTTATATACATATGGTATTGGTGATGACAGTAGAGCCAGGACTGGGAGGGCAAAGCTTAATTCCAGAAATGCTAGAAAAAGTTAAAAAGTTAAAACAGCATATTACAAAAAACAATCTAGAAATAGATATAGAAGTAGATGGGGGAATTAAAGTTAGCAACATAAAAGATGCTGTGGATGCTGGAATTGATATAGCTGTTGTAGGAACAGGACTTACATCTTCAGAGAATATGGCAGAAACAATGAAACAATTAAAGAGTAATTAAAAAATTAATTCATATGACGACTTTTGAAAGTCGTCATTAAAATTTTATATGTAGATTAAAAAATATTTTTCACACATACTATGAAAAAGTCATAAAATGTCGAAAAATGAAAATAAAAAAAGATTTACAAAAAAAGAGTTAAATGTTAAAATAAAAATGATTTTTAAATCTTAATAATTTTATTCAAAATTATTATTATTTCCCCAAAAATAAAAAATAATAAGGAAGGTGATGAATAACTGTATTGCAAAAGAAGTATAAATATAATTTCTGCTGTAATATCTATCTGTATAGTTATTTTAATAAATATTGGATATAATAAAATAATGAATTACATATTGTTTATAAATCAAATGAAAACTAATTATTTAATATATTATGCTAAAAATATCCATAATATCTGAAATTTATGACAAAAAAATTGACATGAAACTATCAAAAATATATAATGTTTATGGTCGAAATAACTAAAATGAAAGAGGTTTTGCATATGAAGAAAGTTATAAAGGCAATAGTAAAGCCAATTATAATAATAGCAATTATTGCATTAATCGTGGGGTTAGCTTATAGATATATGCAAAAAAGGAATAAAAATTATGAATTAGAAATTGTAAATTCATATAGTTATTATCCACTTTTACAAGATAGTAAATATGGAATTATAGATTTACAGGGAAACATTTTAGTTAATCCAGAATATAAGCAAGTAATAATTCCAAACCCTTCAAAAGATGTATTTGTATGTGTTAATGAAAATGAACGTGAAGATACGGATGAAGATGATACAACAGTAGTATTTAATCAACAAGGAGAACAAATATTTAAAGAATATGAAAATGTATCTGCAATTAGATTTTCAGGAACAGTTAGTGATATGCCATATGAAAAAACAGTCCTTTCGTATAAGAAAGATGGTAAATATGGATTAATAGATTATAAGGGCAAAAAAGTAACAGAGCCTATATATGAAGAAATATCAAGTGTGCCATATAAAGAAGGAGAAATCTTAGCTAAAAAAGATGGTAAATATGGTGTAATAAATAATAAAGGAGTTGTACTAATAGAATTTGAGTATGATGAAATTACTGGAGATGGTTTTTACAAAGATGATACAAAATATAAAGAGGCAGGTTATTTTGTAGGAAAAAAAACTGATGATGGTTACAGATATGGATATATAAATAATAAATTCGATAAACTTATTGATATGGAATATAATGAAATATATAGAGCTGGTGTCGAAGATGACGAAAAAAATGTGTATCTCATTGCAACAAAAAATGGACAAGTAGGAGTTATATACAATAAAAAAGAAATAATAAAATTTGAGTATGAAGATATAGAATATGATGATGAAAGTAAAAGATTTTTAGTAGTAAAAGATTCAAAAAAAGGCGTATTTGATATTAATGGAACAAATATAATCCCAGTTAATTATGATTATGTAACATACAAAGGTGACTATATATATGCAGCAACTGATAATGAAGCTAAGTATTTTGATGAATTTGGAAAAGAAATAGTAGAAATGGAATATTTAGAAATATATCCAACAGATAATGTAATTTATAATATAACTGTTTCTGAAGATGGCAAGTATGGAATTATTGATGGAAAAGGAAATGTATTAGTAGATAATACTTATTCATTTATTGATTATGCTTTTGATAATTATTTTATTGCTTTAAGAGATGGCAAACTTGGGATAATTGATGAGCAAGAAAATAATATAATTGAATTTAAATATGATGTATTACAATGTATTAATGGAACTAATGTAATTCAAGGAAAAATATCTGATACAGATACAATGGATTTATATTCTAAACAGATGGAAAAAGTTGCTACAGTTGAAAATGCTGTAATAAATTTATACAATGACTATATTGAAGTATATTCAGAAAAGAGTACAAAATATTTTGACTTTGAAGGAAATGAAAAGACAAATACTCAAATATTAAAAAATAATGAACTGTTTGCAATTGAAAAAGATGGTAAATGGGGAATGACAGATAAACTAGGGAATATAGTAGTAGATTGTATATATGATAAAGTAACAGAGCTTAATGAATATGGTTTTGCTGGTATAAAATTAGATGGAAAATGGGGTGTTGTAGATAAAACAGGAAATATAATTTTAGAACCAACATATGAACATTTTGCAAATAATGAAAAGCCAGAATTTATAAATAAATACTATAAAGTAACTTATGGATATGGAGAGAGCTATTATACAAATGAAGAATAATATAAAGATAAAATAAAGAGCGATGAAAACATCGTTCTTTAAATAATTTTAAATAAAGGAGATTAATATGTATCAAGAATTTGGGATTAGTGATGAAATTTTAAATTTAGCAAATAAAGCAGAAAGACAAATAGAAGAAGAAGGAATTTTTAAAAATATAGAACAAGTTTGCGAATATAATAGCTTAAAAGTTTTAACAGCTTTTCAAAAAAATAAAGTATCAGATATGCATTTTAATTCTACAACTGGATATGGGTATGGAGATATAGGAAGAGATTGTATAGAAAATATATTTGCAGATGTATTAAAAGCAGAGGATGCTTTAGTAAGAGGACAATTTATATCAGGAACTCATGCTTTAACAGTAGCTTTATTCGCTCTCTTAAGACCAAATGATATATTTTTAAGTATAACAGGAAAACCATACGATACATTAGATTGTGTAATAGGGATAGAAGAGAATAGGAGTTCATTAGAATCATTTGGAGTTAAATATGAGCAGATAGATTTAAAAGATAATGGAGAGTTTAATATAGAAAAAATAGTAGAAAGAGTTTCTAAAAAAGATATAAAATTAATTGAAATTCAAAGGTCAAGAGGATACGCAACAAGAGAATCTATAAGTATAGATAGTGTCGAACAAGTAATAAAAGCAATAAGAAAAGTAAACAATGAAGTTATAATAATGATAGATAATTGTTATTGTGAATTTGTTGGAAGAAAAGAACCTTTGGAAGTTGGAGCAGATATAATAGTTGGATCATTAATAAAAAATCTTGGAGGAGGAGTTGCACCAAATGGGGCATATATTGCAGGAAAAAAAGAGCTTGTAGAACTAGCAGCTGAAAGATTAACTTCGCCAGGACAAGGAAAAGAAGTTGGACCTACACTTGGAATTAATAAATCTATTTTACAAGGTATATACTTAGCACCAAATGTAGTTGCAAGTAGCTTGAAAACTGCAGTTTTTGCAGCTAAGATGTTAGAGATTCTTGGATATAAAGTATCACCTAGATATAATGAAAAAAGAGCAGATATAGTACAAACAATAGAATTTAATGATGCAGATAAACTAATAAAATATTGTCAAGGAATACAAATGGGGTCAGCGATAGATTCTAATTCTATTCCAGAGCCATGGGATATGCCTGGATATAATGATCAAATAATAATGGCATCAGGAAGTTTTACTCAGGGATCTTCAATAGAGCTTTCTTGTGATGGACCAATAAGACCACCATATATAGCATTTATGCAGGGCGGACTTACATATGAATATGGAAAAATTGGAGTATTAAAAGCAATTCAAAATATAGTAAAGAGTGAAAAATAAGTATAAATTAAATATGCCAAATTTATACATGAGAAAGGAATCATAATAAAAATGAAAATAGTAATAATTGGTGGTGGACCTGCAGGAATGATGGCTGCTATTTCTGCAAAAGAAGCGAATCAAGAAGCGGAAGTTATTATTTTAGAAAAAATGGAAAGATTAGGTAGAAAATTACTTATAACCGGTAAAGGTAGATGCAATATAACTAGTAGTTTAGATATATCAGAGTTTATAAAAAATGTTCCAGGCAATGGAATGTTTTTATATAGTGCTTTTAATAAATATACCAATGAAGATATAATAAAATTTTTAGAAGATAAAGGTGTAGAAGTAAAAGAAGAAAGAGGAAATAGAGTATTTCCAGTTTCAGATAAATCACAAGATGTTTTAGATGCTTTTGTTAGCAGATTAAAAGAATTGAAAGTAAAAATAAAAACAAATATGGAAGTAACAGGAATAGAAAAAGATAATAATGCAGTTAAAGGTGTTACATATATAAATCATAACAAAGAAGAATATATGGAAGCTGACAAGATAATATTAGCAACAGGAGGGAAAAGCTATTCTAGTACTGGTTCTACAGGTGATGGGTATAAAATTGCGCAAGAATTAGGTCATACTATAACTAAGATTAGGCCATCACTAGTTCCAATGGAAACTTATGAGAAAAGTTTATGTAAGGAATTACAAGGATTAAGTTTAAAAAATGTAGGAATTAAAATTATAGATATAAAAAATAATAAAGAAATATATAATGATTTTGGAGAAATGCTTTTTACACATTTTGGAGTATCTGGACCAACAATATTAAGTGCTTCAGCACATATTTTAAGATATAAAGATGCCGAAAAATTATTAAAAGAAAAACAAATAAAACTATTTATAGATTTAAAACCAACACTTTCTATTGAAAAACTAGACTTAAGAATAAGAAAAGATTTTGAAGAGGTAAAGAATAAGCAGTTTCAAAATAGTTTAGATAAACTTTTACCTAAAAAATTGATTAATCCAATAGTAGAGTTAAGTGAAATTAATCCAACTAAAAAAGTAAATGAAGTTACTAAAGAAGAAAGATTAAGGATAGTAAACTTATTAAAAAATTTTCAAGTTACATTAAAAAATTTTAGAGATATAGAAGATGCAATAATAACAGCAGGAGGTATAAGTATAAAAGAAATAAATCCATCTACAATGGAATCTAAAATAATTAAAAACCTTTATTTTGCAGGAGAAATAATTGATGTTGATGCATATACAGGAGGCTTTAATCTTCAAATTGCGTATTCAACTGGATATGTTGCAGGAGGGAACACATGGTAAGTTTTAAAGTAATAGATAAAAATGTAAATGCACAAATTGTTGAAAAAAAATCTAAATTTATATCAAATATATTTTATGTAGAAACAATAGATGAGGCAGAAAAGATAATAAGAGAAACAAGAAAGAAATACTATGATGCAAGACATAACTGTTATGCATATAGAATTATAGAAGATGGGAATATAATAGAAAGAAGTAGTGATGATGGAGAACCATCAGGTACAGCAGGAGCTCCAATACTAAATATAATTTCAAAAAATGATATATCAAATGTACTAGTAATTGTTACAAGATATTTTGGTGGAATTTTATTAGGAACAGGAGGCTTGGTAAAAGCATATTCTGAAGCAGTACTAAAGGCTCTTGAGGGTATAGAATATAAAATGCAGGCTGTAGGCTGTGAGGTACAAGTATTATTACCATATTCAGAGGTAGAAAATTTCAGATATTTTTGTAGGAAAGAAAAAATTAATATTTGCAAAGAAGAATTTACAGAAAATGTAAAATTCAACATAGAGGTTCAAAAAGAAAATTTAAAAAAACTACTGGAAAAAATTTCAAGTGACAAAACAAAAGGAATAACGACAAAAGTCTTGCAAGAGAAGACTATTAAAATTTAGCAAAAATAAAAAAATGAAAAAAATCACAAAAATAACTTGCAAAAAATGGAAAATGATATTATAATGCAAAATGTAAAATTTTTACAAATATTTTAACCTAGGAGGAAATGATAGTGAAAGAAAAAATTACAGTTTTAGTAGCAGACGACAACATCGACTTTGCAACAACTTTGACAGAAAACATTGAAAAACAGGATGATATGGAAGTAATTGGAATGGCGAAAAATGGATTAGAAGCAGTAAAAATTATAGAAAATACTCAACCAGATATTGTATTATTAGATGTAATTATGCCACACCTAGATGGACTAGGAGTGCTTGAGAAAATAGAAAAGATGAATATAGCAAAAAAGCCATTAGTAGTTATGTTATCAGCAGTAGGACAAGACAAAGTAACAGGAAGAGCAATACAACTTGGAGCAGAATATTACATAGTAAAGCCATTTGAAATGGACATTTTAATAAAAAGACTTAGAGAAATGAAAACACAAAAAATAGTTCAACCAAGAACAAGTTTCATTAATCGTGAAATTAGAGCTCAATATGTAGAAATACCAGAAGAAAATAGAAATAGTCAGGAAAATTTAGAAGCATTAGTAACCAATATAATACATGAAGTAGGAGTTCCTGCACATATAAAAGGTTATCAATATTTAAGACAAGCGATAATAATGGTAGTAAATGACATTGAAGTTATTAATCAAATAACTAAACAATTATATCCTAATATCGCACATCAATATAAAACAACTCCATCAAGAGTAGAAAGAGCAATTCGTCATGCAATAGAAGTTGCATGGGGAAGAGGGCAAAATGATACAGTTGAAAATATATTTGGATACACAGTTTCAGCATCAAAAGGAAAGCCAACAAATTCAGAATTTATAGCGATGATCGCAGATAAGTTAAGATTAGAATTAAAGAGTGCATAAAAGAGTGACTAGAGACGGGGCAAAAACAAGTTAGTTTTGCCCTGTCTTTATTTATGTCTGTTTGTTATATTTTTAAAATTTTATTAATATAATAGATTGAAGGTTAAATTTTCTAAATTATAAAAATTATGGATAAATATTATGCAAACTATTGAAAAGTTAACATAATTATGATATAATGCAACCTGTAGTTAAGGAGGTTTTTTTAATATGAAGCTTAAAAAGCTGTTTTTACATGTTTTGTTTATTGCAATACTTGCTATTGGAATAACAACATCGGTAGCAGCAAAAAGCAAAACAGTGTTAGTTAATATTAAAGTTACTAATGATTATAAAACAGCCTATGAAATATTAGAGCTTGTGAATAAAGAAAGAACAAAAGCAGGAAAAACTAAATTAACGATGGATAAAGACTTGATGGAAACAGCAATGTTGAGAGCAAGTGAAGCAGTAATAAAATTTAGCCATACTAGACCAGATGGAAGTGCGTGGTATACAGCAGAGAAAAAAGATATTGGAAGTATGGGAGAAAATTTAGCAATTGGATTTGGATCAACAACAAGAGTTATGGATGCATGGATGAAATCCGAAGGACATAGGGCTAATATATTAAAAGATAAATATAGAACAGTAGGTATTGGTGTAGTTACGTATAATGGTTCATATTATTGGGCACAGTTTTTTGGAGAAGAAAATTTAAATAAAGCAACATCTATTCCAAAAAATAAAACTGTAACAAGAAAAATTAAAGCATTAAAAGAAAATGTAAAAGATGAATATAATTTTAAAGTTGATGAGTTAAAAAGTGCAGAGACTAAACCTAACAAAGTAACTGGATTAAAATCAAAAAAGCAAACAACAACATCAATAACATTAAATTGGTCAAAAGCAACAGGAGCAACTGGATATGAAGTGTATGAATATAATACATCAAAGAAAAAATGGGAAAAAGTAGGAACTACAACAAAAACATCATATGAAATAAAAAAATTAAAAGAAGGAACAAAATATAAATTTAAAGTAAGAGCCTATAAAACAGTAAGTAAGAAAAAGTATTATGGTTCATATTCATCAGAATTGCAAACAACAACAAAAATATCAAATCCAAGTAAAGTAAAAGGATTAAAAGCAAAAAAACAAACAACAACTTCTGTAACATTAAACTGGTCAAAAGCATCTGGAGCAACAGGATACGAAATATATCAATATAATACTTCAAAGAAAAAATGGGAAAAAATAGGAACTACAACAAAAACATCATATACAGTAAATAAATTAAAAGCAGGAACAAAATATAAATTCAAAGTAAAGGCATATAAAACAGTAAATAAGAAAAAGTATTATGGATCATATTCATCAGAATTGCAAACAGCAACAAAAACAACAACACCTAAAATAACATCAGTAACAACAGGAAGCAAAAAGGCAAATTTAAAATGGAAGAAAGTATCAGGTGCAACAGGATATGAAATATATATGGCAACAAGTAAGAATGGAAAATATTCAAAAATAAAAACAATAACAAAAGCAAATACTGGTAAATATTCAAAAACAAAATTAAAAAAGAATAAGATATATTACTTCAAGATAAGAACATATAAAACAGTTAATGGAAAGAAAATCTACAGTTCTTATAGTTCTGTAAAATCAATTAAAATAAAATAATGGTGGCAAAGCTCTGTCACCATTTTTTATATAGTAGTTTTTTTACTTAAACCAGACATTGACTTTTTGTGTTAAACTAAATATAATTACTTAAGTATATAAATAAGCTGAGGTAAAATATGGAAATACAAGGACATATTGATGAAATAATATATCAAAATGAAGTAAATGGATATATGATAGCCACACTAGAAACAAGTGAAGAGCTAATAACAGTTGTTGGATATTTACCTTTTATTAATGTTGGAGATACCATAAAAGCAGTAGGAAAATATGTTATACATCAAGAGTATGGAAGACAGTTCAAAATTGAAACTTTTGAAAAATTATTACCAGAAACAAAAGAAGCTCTAGAAAAGTATCTATCAAATGGAATGATAAAAGGTGTGGGACCTGCAACTGCAAAGAAGATTGTTGAAAAGTTTGGAGACGAAACAATACATGTAATAAGGTTTGAACCAGAAAAATTGGCACAAATAAAGGGCATAAAGGAAGAAAAAGCTATCGAGATATCAGTAGCTTTTGTAGAAAACTGGGAATTATGGCAAATTGTAGGTTTCTTAAATAGATTTGGAATTGAAGCAAGTGGTGCAAAAAAGATTTATAAAGAGCTTGGTAATAATGCAATAGCAGAAATAGAAAAAGATCCATATATATTAATCGATATATCAAAAAATGCGGATTTTAAAAAAATAGATAAAATGGCCTTAGATTTAGGTTATAAGCATAATAATGAGAAAAGAATAAAAAGCGGTATAAAATATAGTTTATCCATTATTAGTTATAATGGTCATACATGTGTTATAAAGGAAAATTTAGTAGCTTTTGTAAGGGATTTATTAAATGTTAATGAAGAAGAAATAGAAGAGTGTATAATAGATTTAAAAGCAAAACAAGAAATTATAGTAGAAGAAAGAGAAAATGAAGAATGGATATATTTAGACTATTTTTACAAAGCAGAACTTAATATATCAGAAAAGTTAAAAGCTTTGAATAGAGCAGATAACATGAAAAGAATATCTAAATTTTCATCAGAATTAAAGAAAATAGAAAAAAAGTCAAATATTGAATTATCAGACAAACAAAAAGAAGCACTAGAAAAAATCAATGATAATAATGTATGTATAATAACAGGAGGACCAGGAACAGGAAAAACAACAATTATAAAGAGTATAATAGATTTATATGATGAAAAGAAGAAAAAAGTAGTTTTATGTGCACCAACAGGAAGAGCAGCAAAGCGAATGAGTGAAACAACCGGTAAAGAAGCAAAAACATTACATAGATTACTAGAAATTGGCAAATTTGAAGATGAACAAAAAAATGATATAGAGATGCAAATAACTCCTATAGATGCAGATGTTGTTATTGTAGATGAAATGTCAATGGTTGATATGTTTTTAATGAATTATTTATTAAAAGGAATATACTTAGGAACTAAATTGATTTTAGTAGGAGATGTAGACCAATTAGCATCAGTAGGACCAGGAAGTGTTTTAAAAGATATAATAAATTCAGAAAAAATAGAAACGGTAAGATTAGATAAAATATTTAGACAAGCAGCAAAAAGTAAAATAATTGTAAACGCACATAAAGTAAATAAAGGAGAAAATTTTATTTTAGATGAAAAAATTAACTCAAAGGAAAATGAAGATGGAGAAAATGATTTCTTTTATATAAAAGAGAATGTGCAAGAAAAAATATTGTATCATGTTGTATCGTTAAGTAAAGATAGATTGAAGAAATATGCTAATTATGATTTCTTTAAAAATATTCAAGTAATAACGCCAACTAAAAAAGGAATTTTAGGAACAAAAGAGTTAAATAAGTATTTGCAAGAAGCTTTAAATCCAAAGTCAGATTTAAAAAATGAGAAAACGAACATGAATACAATCTATAGAGAAGGCGATAGAGTAATGCAAATAAAGAACAATTATGACATGTTTTGGGAAAGAAAAGAACCTAATTATGAAACCGGAAGTGGAGTTTTTAATGGGGAATTAGGCATTATTGAAAAAATAGATAATACTGAAAAAGTAGTCAAAATAAAATTTGATGATGAAAAGGTTGCGTGGTATGAATTTCAAGAATTAGAACAAATCGAATTAGCTTATGCAATAACAATACACAAAGCACAACGGAAGTGAATTTGATGTTGTGATAATGCCAATAATACAATCTGCACCAGCTTTGCTTACAAGAAATTTATTATATACAGGAATTACAAGAGCAAAGAAGATGTTAGTAATAGTAGGAAATAATAAAGTTATAGAATATATGATAAATAATGTTGATAGTAAAAAAAGAAATACGGGGTTGGAATATAAAATGAGAGCATAGAAAGGAATAATAAGCTTTATGAATTTTGTTCTTAATATATTAGAAAAAATCTCAAATATTGTATATCCAATTAAATGTATAGAATGTAATAAAGTTTCTGAGAAGTACTTATGCAAAAAATGCAAAGCAAAGCTAGGAATAAAAATAAAAACAGAAATCAGAAATTACCAAAATAAAAATTTTGCTAGTCATATATTTTTATTTAAATATAGTGATTGGATAAGAGAAAAGCTAATAAAATATAAATTCCGAGATGAAACATATTTGTATAGATTTTTTACTGAAATTATTTTAGAAGCAAATACTCAAAGTAAATTTTTAGAAAAATATGATTATATTGTGCCTATTCCAATAAGTAGAGCAAGAAAAAAAGAAAGAGGATACAATCAAAGTGAATTGATAGCAAATGAACTTGCAAGGAAAATAGATAGTATATCAGTAGTAAATATTATAAGTAAAAAAATAAACAATAAAGTCCAAAGTACTTTGAAACAAAAGGAAAGAGAAGAAAATGTAAAGAATGTGTATGAAATTAATAGAAAAGAAGCGGGGAATTTAGAAAATAATACAGATAAAAATTTTTTATTAATTGATGATATATTTACAACAGGGAGTACATCAAATGAATGTGCAAAAGTGTTGAAAAAATTTGGCATAAAAAATGTGGATATTTTTACAATAGCAAAAGATTAAATATGAGTGTTTACACTAAAAAACTATAATGATATAATGAAAAAAAATATAATAAAGGTGGTAAATTTATGAAATGTTTATTAATGGGATGTGGAGGAAGAGAAGCAATAATTGCAGATAAATTAGCAGAAGGGTTTGAAGTTTATGCAGTTATATCTCATGAAAATCCATCAATTGTAGAAACAGTAGAAAAATCTGGCGGAAAGTATATTGTTGATAAGAAATACAATAAGGAAGAAATAAAAAAATTCATAAAAGAAAATAATATAGAATATTGTGTAATAAATAGCGACAACTTATTACAAGATGGTATGATAGATTTAGCAAAAGAGTGTGGTTTAAAAACTTTTGGACCAACATCAAAAGGTGCTAGAATAGAATGGGATAAAGAATATGCTTTAAGCATAGTAGAAAAAGTAGCTCCAGAGGCTTTAGTAAAAAGTTATATAGTATCTAATAAAGAAGAATTTGAAAATGTTAAAAAAATTTATAAAGATGAAAATTTTGTTGTTAAGCCAAATGGACTAACTGCAGGAAAAGGTGTTAAAGTAGGAGGAGTTCATTTTAAATCATTACAAGAAGGAATGGAATATGCAGAGGAATGTTTCAATAATGATGGTGTTGTAATAATCCAAGATAAAATTGTTGGACATGAATTTAGCATAATGGGATTTACTGATGGCGAAAACATTGTATTTGCACCAACTACATATGATTATCCATATCGTTATGATGATGATAAAGGACCTGGAACAGGAGGAATGGGTTGTGTAAGTTATAAAAACAGGTTATTGCCATTCCTAACAGAAACAGATCTTGAAAAATGTTATAGTATAATGAATAAAGCTTTAAAGGAAATAAATAAAGAATCAAAAGAGTTTAATGGCGTTTTGTATGGAGCTTTCTTTAAAACTGAAAAAGATATATTATTTATAGAATTTAATTCAAGATTAGGAGATCCAGAAGCACTTAATGTTTTATCTGTAATGGAAAGTTCTTTTGCAGAAGTAGCAAAAAATATTGCAGATGGAAAGAAAATCAATAATGACAATTGTAGATTTAAAAAATTAGATTCATATGTTGTATATGTAGTATCAAAAGGATATGCTGTCGAAAAACAATTTACACCAGTAGAATTTGATTTAAGCAATGATTTATTAAATGAAGGAAATAGTAAAGTATATTTTTCAAGTTCTAAAAAAGTAGAAGAACAAAGATACATATCAACAGGAAATTCTAGATTAGTAGCTATTTTGAAAACGGGGGATGAATTAACCGAAATAAAAAAAGATGTAGATCTATTATTGAAAAAATACATAACTGATGAAAACCTAGATTATAGAACAGACATAGGAGTTAAAATATAGAAAAAAAGGTGTAGAACACCTTTTTTTTATATTTCCATTTGAGTACCTAAGAAAGTAGCCGCAGATTGAACAACTTTTAATTCTGCTTCTCCCATTTTAGAGTCTTTTTCTTTAGATAATAAAATAACACTACCTATAACGTCACCATTTGAAACTATTGGATAAATAACTTGTGAATTATATTTTCTTTCTTTATTATCATTTTTAGTTACAGGTAATGCAACTTCGTTATTTTCTTTACTAGTATAAACTTCCTTGTCTTCTAATAATTGTTCTAATTCTTCAGATAAAGTCTGTTCTAGAAATTCTTTCTTTGAGCCACCAGAAACTGCTATAACAGCATCTTTGTCTGTTATACAAGCTATGTGACCTGTAGTTTTTGATAAAGTTTCTGCATACCCAGTTGCAAATTCAGAAAGTTCTCCAATTGGAGAATATTTTTTTAAAATAACTTCACCTTCTCTATCTGTAAATATTTCTAAAGGATCGCCTTCTTTTATACGAAGAGTTTTTCTTATTTCTTTTGGTATAACAATTCTTCCTAGGTCATCTATTCTTCTAACTACACCTGTTGCTTTCATGTTTTTCCTCCTTGTTTTTTAGATTATATTGTTATTATTACAAATTAGGAAAAATTTATACAAAAATATTCATATTTATTTTTATCTTAACAAAATTATTGGTAGAGCCACCTAAAAATTCTACCATAGCAACAGTACATTCATGGTATGTACAATTTAGACACAAAAAAAGTATAAAAAATAATTTATTGATTAAAAATAAATATATATTATATGACAAATTTAATTATAATATACAGAATTTTTTAATTTTTTATATGTCAATAATTACTAAAAAAAATGTATAATAAAAAACATTAAATGAGTTGACAATATATATATAATGTCCTCATAAAATAAATGATTTAAAATATTAAGGGATGTTAAAAAATATATTGATTAAATATTTTATTAAATAAAATAAGAAAGGAAGGAAACAAAAGAAAATGAAATTAAAGACAAAAGTTTTATTAATTATATTTGCAATTATAACATCATTGATAATTCCAAGTATAGTAAATGCTGTAGAAGTTCAGAAGCCAACTTTAGATAAGAATTCTTCAATTAGGGAAGGAGACTTTGTAACAGTTACTGTAGTTTATCCAAATAAAACTGGTATATATTTTAATATAAAATTTGATACAGCAGCATTTGAAATTAATAGTGTAAAAGCATATAATGCTGAAAATACTGAAGTAAGAATAGCTGGAAATTCAAGGTTTCAACAAGTTCAAGGAAAAGAAAATGAAGGAGTTCCAACGTATGAATCTAATGCAACATATGGAACTTATAAAATTTCAGCCCCAATAGCAAGTGATAGTACTGATATTAATAAAGTAGAAGTAAAATTAGAAGCAAAAAGAGATATTACAAAGGATAGCAATATTATTATAAGTAACATAACTTCAAATATTTTACTTTTCAATAATAATCAAGGAAGTAAGGCTTATCGTCTTCCAATACAAGCTCTTGTTGTTGAACCAGAACCAACAGACCCAGAACCAACGAATCCAGAACCAACGGATCCAGAACCAACAGACCCAGAACCAACGGACCCAGAACCAACGGACCCAGAACCAACGGATCCAGAACCAACAGATCCAGAACCAACAGATCCAGAACCAACAGATCCAGAACCAACAGACCCAGAGCCAGCAGATCCTGAACCAACAGATAAACCAGCTAAAGATGAAACACCAAAAACTGGTTTAGTAAATATATCATTAATTGGCACAGTAGCAATTATTATTTCGCTTGCAGGAATAGCCGCTATAATTAAATATAGAAAATAATATTATATTGTGTATTTAATAGAACGGGATTTGTAATTCTGTTCTATTATAATATGCGAACAAATATTGAAATAATTATTAAAATCTAGAGAAGCACGTTTATATATTAGAAAATATGAAAAGAGAGAAGATTATTAAAATCTTCTCTTTAAAACCTTAACAAATTAAACCAACGACTTAAAATATTAGTTGTCATATTCCAAAAAGAAAAACTTTTTACATCATTTTTGGCAATTAAATTAATTCTATTAATAATTTTACCACCAGAAATTAAATGAACTTCACCTAGCTTTTGACCAACAGAAATAGGAGCTCTTACATTATCTTGTAAAATAATTTCTTGGTCAATTTGAGTAAGACTTTCTTTTTTTAAAAGAACATAGCTCGAATTTTCAAGGCAAAGTTCAACTTCAGGAGGTAATCCTTTATTAACATGAACAGTTTGAACAACATCACCTTTTGTTCCAAATCCTTTGTAAGTAAAATTATTAAAGCCATAATCTAAAAGTTTTTGAGCTTCTGCAAAACGTTTTGCTGATGTAGGAGCTTTCATTATTACTGCAATTAGAGATAAGTCATCACGAGTAGCACTAGCGGATAAATTGAATAAAGCTAAGCTAGTAGATCCAGTTTTTAATCCTGTACATCCAGAATAATTTCTGACTAATTTATTTGTATTTACAAGTTCAGACTTTCCATCTCTTAAAGTGTCCATATAAATAGTAGTATAATTCTTTATAGTAGGATGTTTTAACAAAAGTTCTCTAGACATTAATGCTATATCATAGCTAGATGTAACATGACCATCTTCATCTAAACCATGACAATTTTTAAAACAAGTATCATTCATACCAAGCTCTTTTGCTTTTGCATTCATCATCTCAACAAAGTTAGTGGTAGAGCCACCTAAAAATTCTGCCATAGCAACAGTACAGTCATTTGCGGAAACAACGCAAATTGCTTTTAACATATCATGAACTGTTAATGTTTCAGTTGTGTCTAACCATATTTGTGAGCCCCCCATAGAAGCGGCTTCTTCACTACAAGGTATCTTAGTATCTAAAGTAATTTTACCAGAATCTAAAGCTTCCATTGTTAATAAAATTGTCATTATTTTTGTAACGCTAGCTGGACGTAATTGTTCATGTGAATTATGATCATATAATACTTGACCGGCTGTTCTGTTCGATTAGAATAGCACTTCCAGATTCAAGGTTCAAAGAATTGGTGGTATCACTAGTAATTTGTAAATTAGTTTGAACCGAATTGGAAGAATTTGACCAAACATAGAGACTGTCTTCAGCAATAGAAAATGTAGGAAGAATTATAATAGCAATAATCAAAGTAATATAAAATTTGTGCTTATAAGAAATCATTTTAGAGACCTCCAAAGTAATTAATTAGTAAATGATATGCAAAGAGATAAATAATATGAAAAATATTGCATATTTAAATATTTAATTATATAATAAAACAAGTTATAATAGATATTATGTATATAAAATACTATTTTGCAATGTGAAGGGGTTAATATGGAAAAGCGTATTCATAAATATTTAGAAGTTAAAGATTTGAAAGATATGTTGAAAAAAACAGGAGATTTATATGGAGAAAAAGTAGCTTTTAAATTAAAAACAAGTGAACCAGGAGTTATAAAAAAGATAACTCATAAAGAATTTAGAGAAATGGTAAACCAACTTGGAACAGCTTTAATAGATATGGGATTAAAAGATAAAAGAATAGCTGTTATGGGAGAAAATAGATACGAATGGGGATTAGCATATTTAGCAATAATTACAGGAACTGGCGTAGTAGTTCCTTTAGATAAAGCTCTAACAGAAATTGAATTAAAGGATTTAATAAAACGTAGTGAAGTAGAAGCTATTTTTTATTCAAAGAAATATGATGAAATAATAAATAATATTAATGAAGAACGTGTTGGAAATCTAACTAAATTCATATCAATGGATCTTGATAAATCGAATGATAAAATAATATCAATGAAAGAATTAATAGAAAAAGGTAAAGAATTAATTCAAAAAGGGGATAAGCGTTTTATAGAGGCAAAGATTAATCCTAATGAAATAGCGGAAATACTATTTACTTCTGGAACAACTTCTCTTTCGAAAGCAGTAGCCTTATCACATACTAATATATGTACTAATATTATGGATATAGCTTCTGTAATAAAACTATATCCTGAAGATACAATGTTATCAATGCTACCAATACATCATGCTTTTGAATGTACAGTAGGATTTTTGTATCCAATGTATTCTGGATGTGCTATAGCTTATTGTGAAGGGATAAGACATATTCTAGATAATATAAAAGAATATGAAATTTCAGCTATGATCTCAGTACCAGCATTATATGAAAATATATATAAAAACATAATGAGAAACATTGAGAAACAAGGTAAAACAAAAATAGTAAAAAGAGCTATTAAAATAAGTAAATTTCTATTGAAGTTTAAAATAGATATTAGAAAAATTTTATTTAAAGAAATTCATCAAGCTTTAGGTGGAAAAGCAAGATTATTTGTAAATGGAGCTGCCGCTCTTGACCCTGAAGTTGAACAAGCTTTTACAGACTTGGGATTTTTCATAACTCAGGGATATGGACTTACAGAAACATCTCCAGTAATTTCTGCTGGAAATGATAAATATACAAGATCAGGTTCTGTTGGACCAGTATTTCCTAGTGTAGAACTAAAAATTGCAGAACCAAACGGAGAAGGAATAGGAGAAGTTGCGGTTAAAGGTCCTAGCGTAATGTTGGGATATTATCAAAATGAAGAAGCTAACAAAGAAGTATTTAAAGACGGATGGTTTCATACTGGAGATTTAGGATATTTGGACAAAGATGGCTTCCTATATTTAACAGGAAGAAAGAAAAATGTTATAGTGCTAGAAAATGGAAAAAATGTTTATCCAGAAGAGTTGGAAAATTTAGTAAGCAAACTTGAAGAAGTAAAAGAAAACTTCGTATTTGGAATGCCAGATAGAGATGGGGATTTAAAAGTTGCATTAAAAGTAGTATATAATAAGGATTATATTCAGGAAACATATGGAGATAAAAGTGAAAAAGAAATAAGAGATTTAATATGGAATAAGATTAAAGAGATTAATAAAACAATGCCTAAATATAAATATATAAAGGAATTAATTGTTACAGATAAAGAGCTAATAAAGACAAGTACAGCAAAAGTAAAAAGACATGAAGAGATAGCAAATATATTAAAAGAAAAAAAATAGGAAAAATGTTGAACTACGTAGTTACTATGTAATAAAATTGTTACAAAATCGAAATATATTTTTTTGTGTTTTCTATTGTCAAATCTTACGGATAGTTGTATAATTTGATATAGATAATACAAATGCACAGAGGATAAAGGAGGGTGGTTTACAATGTCAAAGTACGGCATAGTAAACATTAAGATGGTTATAACAGAAGAAAAAATTTTATCAAATATAGATAAAATACAGAAATTAATTAATCCTAAAAGTAAAAAACAAATAATTCAATTAGATGAAGATGCATATTTTAAAGATTTGATTGAATCAGTAAAATTATACTTATTAGAATATCCAAAAAAGAAAAATTTTCCACCAAGTGTGTATAAGGCAGCATATGACTTAGTAGAATATGCAACTAGTCAATTTGAAGATAATACAAGACAAATAGAAAATCTTATTAGGCAAAGAGAACAAAACATTGCTTTAGCAGGAGAATTGAAAAGCTTAGTAAAAACAGTTATAGAAAAACCAAAGGATTGGAAATCTAAGTTTAAAGCTGCTAATAGTAATGGTACTTTCCAAGAAGATATAATGAATGCACTACTTATTATAGCAAAAAATAAAAACAAAGAAGATGAAAACTACAAAGATGCAAAGAAATTAGTTAAAGCTAGAATTGCAAATTTGGAATCTAATTTACATATAGAAATAGATATGGAAAGAATAGAAGATAGATCTAAAGCATTAAGCTATATAGGAATAGAAGTTGCAGAAGCACTAAAAGGCATTCCAACACCACAAGGAGTACTACAAAATGAACTTGCCACTACAGCAAATAAGGCTACTGTGGGCGTTGAAAATACAGATACAGTTGCAACTGGAGTTGATACAGAATATTATGATGAAACAAGAGTAGAAGTAAAACCATCATTATGGCAAAGAATTAAAAATACAAAAATAGTAAGAATATTTGGAGCTTTAATGAGAATTAGAATAAGAGTAGATATACCAGCATTAGGAGATGGAACAAATAATCAATAAAAAATATAAAGATAGAACAAATAAAAAGTTCTATCTTTTTTATATTGTAGAAAATTTCTTAGTTTCGCTTTTTCTGTATTTTAAAGTTTTTCTATAAAAATAATTATAAAGTATTGAAAAAATACATTTTAGATGATAAAATTACAATAGATTTAAAAAAAACCGCATTTTTGCAAGGTGTTTTTTAAATCGTTTTTTTATTTTAGAAGATATCTACAAAATTATGGTTAAAAAGGAGAGAAAAATGAAAACAAAGTATATTTTTATTACAGGAGGAGTAGTATCAGGATTAGGAAAAGGAATAACAGCAGCATCATTAGGAAGATTGTTAAAAAATAGAGGATATAAAGTAACAGCACAAAAATTTGACCCATATATAAATATGGATCCAGGAACAATGAATCCACATGAGCATGGTGAAGTTTTTGTTACAGATGATGGAGCAGAAACAGATTTAGACTTAGGACATTATGAAAGGTTTATAGATGAAAATTTATCCAAAAATTCAAGTATAACTACAGGAAAAATATATTCTGAAGTAATAGAAAAAGAGAGAAGAGGAGATTATTTAGGAAAAACTGTACAAGTAATTCCACATATAACAAATCAAATAAAAGAGAAAGTATATAGTTTTGATGATACTGATACTGATATTGTTATTACTGAAATTGGTGGAACGGTTGGGGATATTGAAAGCTTGCCATTTCTAGAAGCAATAAGACAAGTTCATTTAGAACAAGATGAATCTGATGTAGTGTATATACATGTAACTTTATTACCATATATTTCAGGCTCAAATGAATTGAAATCAAAACCAACGCAGCATTCTGTTAAAGAACTTCAAAGCTTAGGTATAAAGCCTGATATATTAGTTTGTAGGTCTGAAATTGAAATTCCAGAAGATATCAAAGGAAAGTTAGCACTATTTTGTAATGTCAAGAAGAAAAACATAATACAGAATTCAACAGTACAAAATTTATATGAAGTACCATTAATGCTTGAAAAAGAAGGCTTGGCAAATGTAGTTTGTGAAAAATTAAACTTAGATAAAAAAGAACCTAATAATAAAGAATGGGAAAAAATGATTGATAATATCAAAAAAATAGATGATAAATATGTAAATATTGCAATTGTAGGTAAATATGTTCAACTAGATGATGCATATTTATCGGTAATAGAAAGTTTAAAACATGGTGGATTCGCAAATAATACAAAGGTAAATATTGATTTAGTTAACTGCGAAGAAATAACAAAATCAAATGTACAAGAAAAATTGAAAAAGTATGATGGAATATTAGTACCAGGAGGATTTGGAAATAGAGGAATAGAAGGGAAAATAGAGGCGATAAAATATGCAAGAGAAAACGATATACCTTTTTTAGGAATTTGTTTAGGAATGCAAATGGCAGTAATAGAATTCGCAAGAAATGTATTAAAATTAGAAGATGTTAACTCAGCAGAATTAGATGAAAACTGCAAAAATCCTGTTATACATATAATGGAAGAGCAAAAGGGAATATCAGATAAAGGTGGAACAATGAGATTAGGAGCTTATCCATGTAAAATAAAAAAAGATAGCTTGGCATATAAGATTTATGGAAAAGATGTTATTTCAGAAAGACACAGACATAGATATGAGTTTAACAATAAATATAAAGAAATGCTAGAAGCTAAAGGTTTAATTTGTTCAGGGACCTCTCCGGATGGCAGACTAGTTGAAATTATCGAAATACCAAATCATAAATTTTTTATAGCAGGACAATTTCATCCAGAATTCAAGTCAAGACCAGATAGACCAGCTCCATTATTTGATAACTTTATTAAAGCAACATTAAGATAAAAAATAAACTTAAAAAAACTTGCTATTTTAAACTTTCTGGTGTATGATATTGTATATAAATTTGTTCAATGTAATAATAGAAAGGAGCATATAATGCAATGAAAAGAGTAGCAATAGTTTTTTTTGTACTAATATGTGTTTTTGCTTGCTTTACAGTAAATGCTAGTTCTGCAACAATAACAGAAGATGAGACAACTAGCAAACTTATACAGATAAAAGAAAAAGGAGCACAAGAGGTAGAAGATTATATAAGAGATTATGATAATAATGAAAGTTATGGATGGACAGCCTTTATATTGTCAAAAGTTAGGTTTTTTAGTATACCATGTTGCTTTATTGGAATTGCAGTTGGTGCTATTTATCAATATGTAATTGGTATAAGAAAAATAGATGTAAGAGACAGAGGATTTCTATTAATAATATCTTTTGTTACAATATTTGTAATTTGTCAAGTCTTACCACTTGTATATGCTATAGTGGTAAAAGGTTTCGCATCTTAGATTATAAATTTGAACAAATGAAAAGAAAACGACTATATTAGAGTTGGGGGAGTTAACAAATGAAAGTTTTATTTGCGGTTAGTGATGATCAAATATCAGAGGAGATAGTAAGCGAGTATAAAAAACAATACAAAGAAATAATAACGTATAAAAACGTATACTATTTTAATGCAATACTAAAGGAGGTTGAGAGAGATCAAACATATGACAGAATAGTTATTAGTGAAGAACTAGAACCATTTACTAGTAATAACTATGAAGCTATAGATAAATTTATGTTTGAAAAGCTAGATAATATTAGTGACGAGATAACAAGAAACACATCTATCATATTAATATGTATAGATAGAAGAATTAAAGGAGACTCTTTACTTTCTAAATTTTTTGGTATAGGTCTATATAATGCTTTATTAGGAAATGATAGAAGTATACCAGAAGTATGCAGACTATTAAGGACACCACGTTCTAAAAAAGAAGCTAAGTTATACTATGGACTTGAAACAGATGAGATTGAATACAAAAAGGAAACTGAAAATAGTGTGTCTGAGAATGAAATCCAAAATATACTAGCTTTTTATAAAAAAAGAGAAGATCAACGAGATAAATATGCTGAGTTTTTTGATAACATTGCAGCACAATATAATGATACACAATTAAGACTTATTATAAAATATTTACCACTAAATGTTAAAGCAGTTTTAGAAACAGATTCTGAAAAATATCAATCTATAATGACTTTTTCAGAGAGTGCTTACCAAGAACAGAAAAAAATAAATGATGAGAAAAAGAAGAATACCTTAAAAATGGGATTCATTGACAATAGTGATGGGAAAAGTAAATTATCAAGTCCAGTAATTGTACCTTCTGCAATGAGAAGTAATGGTGTGAAAAAGCTAGGCAGAAAGAAAATCACTAAACAAGAAGAAATAAATAATGAAGAAGAATATGATAATCAAGATGTTACTCCAAAAGAAACAAAACTAAAAAATAAAAAAGCAGAAAGTAAATCTGATTTAATTGATAAAAGCAAAACAAAAGTATCAGAAACAAAATTAAAAGATGATACAGAAATAGATAGTACAGAACAGGCTAAAAAGAAAAGAGGAAGACCTAAGAAAAAAGTTGAATCAGAAATTGAGCAAGAAGTTAAACCTAAAAGAGGAAGAGGAAGACCTAAAAAAAGTGCTAATGTGGAAGTAGATTTAGAAAATGAAGATATTGAAGAAGACGATATATTAAAAGTTGTGGAAGATGATGATGAACTTATAAATGCAATAAAAAAACCACAAATAGAAGAGGATGATGATGACTTACTAGATTTAGACGATGAAGAAAACGAAGAAGATGATGATGACTTACTAGATTTAGATGAAGAAGAAAACGAAGAAGATGATGATGACTTACT
>CANQSV010000011.1 GCA_947626605.1 uncultured Clostridia bacterium
TGGGAAGACCAAAGAGTATATATGTAAGAGATGAAGAAACAAAAATGTACTTAAAAGATATTCTAGATAAGGCAAAAATAAAGATAATAGTGAAACCAAAATTAAAGGCAATTGATGAATTTTATCGTACTTTATACAGAATGGGAATGTAAGCTTTAAGGAAAGAAATATTCCCTCGGAGAGCAAAAAGGTTTTAGGAGTTTTCTCCTAAACAGAATTATAGGTGTCAAAACACCATGCTGTCAAATCTTAGGCAGTAAAAAATGCCATCAATATAAATATTATTAAAATGTGTAGTAAAATTTTGATAAAGATGTTATAATAAGTATATATTGAAAGAAGGAAAAATTAAAATATGGACAATATAGATTTAATGAAATTTTGGATTGAAAGTTCTGATAGAGATTATATATCAATGATAAAAAACTATGAAACAAAACAATATACATGGGCATTATTCATAGGACATTTAATGTTAGAAAAGCTGCTTAAGGGTATATATGCAAAAATAAATAAAGAAAATCCATATGCACCTAAAATTCATAATTTGAATAATTTAGCTAGTAAGTGTGGAATAAAATTGAATGAAAAGCAAACAAGAATATTATTTACTTGCAATTCATTTAACATAAATGCCAGATATGAAGATTACAAAAATAATTTTTATAATAAATGTACACAACAATATACCTTAGAGCAAATAAAAAATATAGAAAATATGAGAGAATATTTTAAAAATATTATAGAAGAAAGTAAAGATAATGAGGAGGAATAGAGTATGACAGTAAAAAAAGTTAATACAGATATTTTAAATATTGTAAAGAAATATGTAGAAGAAATATCAAAAAAATTCAATATAAACGCAGTATATCTTTTTGGCTCTTACGTGAAAGGAACAGAAAATGAAGATAGTGATATAGATGTTGCAGTAATATTAGATAGTAATAGTGATACAATAGATTTAATGGTAGAATTAATGATATTAACACAAAATATTGATTTAAGAATAGAGCCACATCCAATAAAAACAAATGATTTTGAAGTTGGAAATCCATTTGTGGATGAAATTAAAAATACTGGATTAAAGGTAGCATAGGGAAAAGAAAGAGGATAATAAAAGTAGATGAAATTTGTAAAAATAGTAAATGATAAAGAAAAATATATAGATTATGAAATAAAACCAATTAATCAGAAAAATAGAAAAGAAGTTAATGAAATATTAATAGAAGAATGGGAAGAAACAAATATAATTAGTAGAGGAAAAATTATAGATGGTACAAAACTTAATGGATTTGTTGCAATTCAAGACAGAAAAATAGTAGGACTAATAACTTATCAAATTGAAAACCAAAAATACCATTATATGCTGATAATGGATTGCCAATTAGAGATGAGTTAGAATTTGAGATTAAATTGTAATATGAAAACTAAAAAATAACTAGAGATTAGAAAAAATCTAATTTCTAGTTATTTTTTTGCAAAATTTACCCATTTTTGATTTTTTAACCGCATTATTAAGTAGAAGTACAATTTGTAATAAAACTTTTTTAAAAGAATAAAATTGAATAATAAAAATGTTTCAAAAGGAGAAAAACGATTGAAAAATCAAAATAAAAAGATAAAAAAATTAACAAAAGTAGAAGATTTATATCGATTAAAGGTAGAGAATATGTGTGTGTGGATATGGCATATTCTAAAAACAATAAAAGTTTTAATGGCAGTAGAATTAGAGGTAAAAGCAGTTTAATCTATATACTCTTTAATAGACTATTTTTCAATTTTACCACAAGCAATTTTAGTTTCAGAATTTCCACTTGGCCCGAGTAGTAAAATCATCTGGCATATCATGAATAATAAGTACTTTCTCTAGGATATCCTTTATTTTAAACTTGTTTATCAAAACACTCATATAAGCAAAACCATCATTTTCAATTAATGGAGGTAAATCTCCTATATGAAAAGGATGAGGACAATTTGTGTAATTTAAGTGTGATTTTGCATTTGCAAATTCATCTTCTAAATTTCCAGTACAAGAAGTTCCTTCGTGGATATGAAATCCGAAAAATCTACCTTTACATTTATCTTTATATTGTGGTAAATTGTTAATTTTAGCAGTAACAATTACACCATTTTTAGTTTCTCTAAAAGTAACAGTACCATCTATTTTAGGATATTTTTTGCCACCTTTTATATTGGCTTTTGCAGTATTAAATATATTCGTAAACATTTTAAACACCTCTTAACAGTATATTCAATAACTTAAATAATGTTAAAATCGTGTTGTCAAAATACACCAAGGAGGTGTGTGGTATATTTAGTAACTACAAAGATATTGAATTAATTCAATAAAATACATAAAATTTGTTGAATATATTCAACAAAAATGAAAAATACAAAAAATCCCCCATAATACCCAAAAACATGTAGCAACAAAAGTAACTAAGGAGGTGCATTGTATATTTAGTCACTACAAATAAATTCTTGATAAAATCAGAAAAATGTAGTAAAATTGTAACCATGACAAAGCAAGAAAGGAAGAGTTTTTATGAGAGTATTATTTGTTAATCATTTTCCATTAACAGGTTCTGGGAGTGGGGTTTATACTGCAAATCTTGCAAAGGGATTAGTAAGAAGAGAAAATGAGGTTATGATTGTTTTCCCAGAGAATAGAGCTGAATATGAGCAATATGATAAAATTAGTTTACAGCCAGTATTTTTTACTAATCAAGAGAAAATAGAGGGTGTTCAACAATCAAATATGAATATTCCATGTTTTACAACACATCCTAGAAGTACTTTTAATTTTAGAGATATGACAGAAGAGCAAAGAAGAGAATATGATGAAATGTTTTATAAAGCAATTAGTCAAGCTATACGAGAGTTTAAACCAGATGTAGTACATGCCCAACATATTTGGACTCTTGCAGGAATTGCAGCAAGATGTTGTAGAGAAAATAACATACCTATGGTTGCAACATGCCATGGAACTGATATAATGGGAATATTAGATGAGAGAAAAAGAGGAGAAAATTGGGGAACTGCATGGGCTAGAGAAGCAGTAGAATATGCAAGTTCAATAGTAACAATTTCAAAAGATAGTAACCAATTACTTGAAGAAGTATTACCAGCTACAAAAGGAAAAACTAAGTGGATTCGTAATGGTGTAGATATGAGTGTATTTTCAAAAGATGACGATATAAGAAAAAAAGAAGTTTTACAATCTTTAGGAATTGAAGAAGATTATGAAAAAATAGTAAGTTTTGTAGGTAAATTAACTGACTTTAAAGGGGTAGATGTACTGATAAGAGCTGCTTCTATGTATGAAAAAGATAATGAGAATGTTTTAACATTAATAGCAGGAGATGGAGAATTAAGAGAACAACTAGAAGGTCAAGTAGAAAGCTTAGGTCTAAGAAATGTTAAATTCTTAGGAAATAGACCACAAGAGACATTGAAGAAAATATATAATATTGCTGATTGTTCTTGTGTACCTTCAAGAAGAGAACCTTTTGGTTTAGTGGCTATTGAAGCAATGGCTTGTGGTGCACCCGTTGTTGCGACAAATGAAGGTGGACTACCAGATTTTGTAACAGAAGATGTAGGAAGATTAGTAGATGTTGAAGATGCAGAAGGTTTAGCCAATATGGTAACAAAAATTTTAAAAGGAGAAATTGCTTTTGATAGATCTGCAATATCAGATAAGATGAGAAGATTATATTCTCAAGATGCTTTAATGAGTGAATTTATTGCCTCATATACCCAGGCGATACAGCAGTCAAAAAATCATAGAGATTCAAGTGATGGGTTTGGAATAGACGATTAATAAAAATAATTTTATATTAATCATTATTTATACTAAAATAGTAATTTAAAAATTTTTATAGAGAAATCACGTTTGAGGTTAGAAAACTTTCAACGTGATTTTTGTTTTTAAATTAAATATTATAATCGTTTTTATATACAATGTAATAAAACTTATTTTAAAGAATAGAATTGAATAACTAATACTTTATAAGGAGAAAACAAATTGGAAAATCAAAGTAAAAAGGCAGAAAATTTATCAAGGGTAGGAGACTTATACCAATTAAAGGTAGGAAATATGTGTGTAGAAATTTCATATTCTGAAAACAATAAAAGCTTTAATGAATGTATGTTAAACATTTTAAAACGAAAGTTAAAGATAAGCTGACATATTAAATTTGATACTATTAAAAAAGGAGGGAAGCAATAATTTTGGCTGGAAGAAAATCAAAATACTCTTCAGAAAATTCAAATAATATAGATACCAAGATATGGTCAGTTGCACAATATATTAGACTTTCGCAAGAAGATAATGATAACAGGGAAGACAAGCAAGAGAGCAATAGTATTACAAGTCAAAAGGCTTTATTAAATGAATTTATTGAAGATCATAATGATTTGATTGTTTATGATATTTATGTTGATGATGGCTACACAGGAACTGATTTTAATAGACCTGGCTTTCAAAGATTATTAGAGGATATGAGAAATGGAAATATAAATTGTGTTCTTGTAAAAGATTTATCAAGACTTGGAAGAAATTATATAGAAGTAGGAAACTATATTGAGCAAATATTTCCATTATTTAATATACGATTTATAGCAATAAATGATAATGTTGATAGCTTTAAAAATCCTACGAGTAGCAATACAATTTTAGTACCATTTAAGAACCTGATAAATGATGAATATGCAAGAGATACATCTATAAAAATTAAGTCAGCACTAAATGGTAGAAAGAAAAAAGGCGAATTTGTGGGTAGCTTTCCATCTTATGGATATGTAAAAGATGAAAAAGATAAACATAAGTTAGTAATAGACGAAGAATCAGCTGAAATTGTAAGAAGAATTTTTGAATGGAAAGTAAATGAAGGGCTTGGAAATTTATCTATATGCCATAGATTAAACGATATGGGAGTTTTGAATCCAACAGGATATAAAAAGAAAAAATTAAACCAAAATTATAATAATTCTAAGATGAAGACAGAAGATTATTCTTGGTGTCCATCAACAGTTAGAAATATTTTAAAAAATGATGTTTATATTGGAAATGTAACACAAGGCAAAAGAAAAGTAAAAAGCTATAAAATACACAAGGTCGAACAAGTTTCAGAAGATGAATGGATTACAGTAGAAAATATGCATGAACCTATTATTGATAAAGAATTATTTTTTAAAGCACAAAAATTAAGACAAGTTGATACAAGAGTGCAGAATACAGGAGCTTTAAGTATTTGGGCAGGGATTTTAAGATGTAGAGATTGTGGGCGTAGTATGCATAAGAAGTATTGTAAAAATGCAAGAGGAAGAGTTTATGAGTATTACATATGTGGCACATATAGAAAAAAATCTAATAAGTTATGTACAAAGCACACTCTAAAAGTAGAAGAACTTGAAAATAGTGTATTAGAGACTATTAAATTACATATAAAATTACTAATTGATATTGAAGATATATTAGAGAAAGTTAATAAATCTAGAACACAGAAATTAACAAATGAAAATATAGAAAGCATAAAACTTTCTAAAGAGAAAGAAATTGAGAAAATAAGTAACATAAAAAGATGTTTATATGAAGATTGGAAACATGAAGATATAACACGAGATGAATATATAGAATATAAGCAAAAATATGAGCAAGATATTAAGAGGATTAAGAGGAGTATCATGAATTTGGACAGTCAAAAAGAAAGGCAAGAAGAACTTATTGCTGGTAATAGTAAATGGGTTGAAAGTTTTAAAAAAAATAAAAATATAACTGAATTAGATAGAGATATTATAACCGAATTGATAGATAATATTGAAGTATATGAAAATAAGAAAATCAAAATTCATTTTAAATTTATTAATGAAATAAAAACTCCTTTAGAAACTGTCTAGAGGAGTTTTCTTATATTAGAATAAATCTTTTTTCTTAACGATTAAAACTACTGCAGTTGATATAGCAATTCCTGATAACACAATAGGAAAAGCATTTACTACACCTGTTTTTGGAGTTTCATCTTTTTTATCATCATCTACTTTAGGATCTTCATCTTTAGGATCTTCATCTCTAGGATCTTCATCTTTAGGATTTTCTTCTACTTTCTTTTCTTCAAGTTTAGCATAAATAAATGTATCTTCTGTTAATGCCTTAGTAAAATCAAATTTTGTTTCAAAAGTAGCATCTTCATAAAAATCAACTAAAGTGTAATTAGATAAATCTAATTCATCCAAGCTAATTTCTTTTTCCAAATCTTCTCTTGAAAGTGTTTGACCTTCTTTAAGTTCTTTTGTTATTGTCTTATCATTTAATTTTACAGTTACAATTATATCTTTAACATATTCTTCACCTTTAGAAGTAACATTTTCATTTTCATTACTTTCAAAAAGTACTTTATTGTTTGCATCAGTTATAACTACTTTGTTATCATCAACTAATATTTTATATTCAGAATTAGGCTCATTTTTAACATCGAATGTAGTTAAATTATCATCATTTTCAGCAATATAAATAACATTCTTATCTTGAGTCGATGTTAAAGTACCATTCATTATTATTGTTGGAGTTGCATCATTTTTAAGACTATCACCTTTTGAAATTTCTATACCATTATTATCAGTTGCACCATTTTTTTCTAAGTGTAATTTTTTTATTTCAAGAGTACCACCGTTTACTATTATACCACCAAAATGGTTGTTTGCTACAGTAACGTTATCTACAATAATATGTCCTGTGTTGTAAGCTTGTAGACCATATTTTGCACTGTCTTTAAAAGAAATATCTTTAAATGTTACTTTTCTTCCAGCACCAACTGTCATTAAACTTTGATTTCCAGAACCACCTAATGCCCATGAATCTGCTCTTGAAATAGTAAAGTTTTTACCATCAATTGTTATATCATTTTTTGTTATTTCAATAGGAGCTGTTAATTTTATATCAGCTGTTAATTCTATAGTATCTCCTGAACTTGCTTCATCAATTGCTTTTTTTAAAGTTTCTTCATCAGAAACTGTTTTATTATCTGCACTAGCAAAAGTAGGAATGAAAGCTATTGACATTAATAATATAACTAAAAATAAAACTATTTTTTTCATATTTTTCATTTTATCATATCCTTTCAATTATAATTTTTTTTATTGTGTAGTATTTTACAAGATTATTATCGCCTTTTTTGATTAAATTATGCAGAATAATGATTTTTTTCAATACCAATCTATAAAAATAATGTAAAAAAATGTATATTATTCATGATTTAAAGAGAAATAATAGGTATTATAATAATATGTAAAAAATTTAGTTTTATTATAAAATCAAATTTAAATTGACATTATAATATATATAAGATAAGATGTTAATAAATAAAAATAAAAGAAAGGAAAGTTGTATAATGAAAAATTCAACTAAAATTATTATTGCTGTAGTTGCAATTGTACTAATTGTTGCAGTAGTTGCAGGTATTGTTTTGGCTATAACAAAAAATACAGCTAAAAGTGAAAAATCTCAATCAAATGTATCTTCTGTTGAAGATTTAACAAAACTAGTTGAAGATATTTACGAAAAGAAGGAAAAACCATTTCCAAGTGTAGAAACACGCGAAGTTGATGTAACTGATGAAACAATGGTTCAATCAATTACAGGACTTGAAACCGGAGAAAAACTTGAATATCTTGTTGTATCAGAACCAATGATTTCTTCTCAAGCATATTCATTTGTTTTAGCGAAAGTTAAATCAGGTGTTAATTCTAACGATATTGCAAAAGAAATGTTTGATAAGATAAATCCTAGAAAGTGGATTTGCGTATCTGCTGAAAAAGTATGTGCTACAAGTAGTGGTGATGTTGTATGTCTTGTAATGACAAATAAAGAAGCCACTGAAAATATTTTTGCAGGTTTCAAAGAAGTAGCTGGAAGCGTTGGAAAAGAATACTCTAAAGAAATAGAAGAGGCTGCTCTTCCAGAAGATACAGTGCCACCAGTAGTTGATGTGCCAGATGATACAAACAATACAGTTGATTAAGGATAAAACAAAAGAATAAATCATCGTCATTTTATGCCGATGATTTATTAGTTAAGGAGAGAAAATGATATTTTCAAGTATAACTTTCTTATTTTTCTTTTTGCCTGTAGTATTATCTATATACTACATTGTACCAAGAAAATTTAAAAATTTAGTGCTTTTAGTAGCTTCACTATTTTTCTATTTTTATGGTGAACCAATCTATGTTTTCTTAATGATATTTTCAATTATTTCAACATATATTTTTGGTTTACTAATAGATAAGTACAAAAAGTATTCAAAAGTTTTTTTAGCAATTTCAATTTGTATAAGTGTTGGGATTTTAGTTTATTTTAAATATACTAATTTCATTATTCAAAATATAAATTTGTGGTTAAAAAATAAAATAGATTTTATATATGTTATTCTTCCTATTGGAATATCTTTTTATACATTTCAAATGATTAGTTATAATATAGATGTTTATAGAGGACAAGCAAAAGTTCAAAAAAACATACTAAAACTAGCAATGTATATTTCACTTTTCCCACAATTGATTGCTGGTCCAATCGTAAGATATACAACAATAGAAGGACAATTGGAAAATAGAACACATACACTAGAAAAGTTTTCAAACGGAGTAAGAAGGTTTATAATAGGGCTTGGGAAAAAAGTTTTAATTGCAAATGTTTTAGGTGAATTAGCTAGTAAATTTTTAGTAAGTAATGATGTTAGTATTTTATTTTTCTGGCTTTATGGAATTTCCGCGATGTTACAGATATACTTTGATTTTTCAGGTTATTCAGATATGGCAATTGGACTTGGTAAAATGTTTGGGTTTGAATTTTTAGAAAACTTTAATTATCCTTATATTGCTAAAACTGTAACAGATTTCTGGAGAAGATGGCATATATCCCTTAGTAGTTGGTTTAGAGATTACATATATATTCCACTTGGAGGAAACAGAGTTAGTAAAATCAAATGGATAAGAAATATATTGTTAGTTTGGATGTTAACAGGTTTATGGCATGGAGCTTCATGGAATTTTGTTATATGGGGACTATATTTTGGAATAATATTATTAATAGAAAAAATATTTTTAGATAAATTTTTGGAAAAATTTCCAGATATATTAAAAAGAATATATGTATTAGTAATTGTAATGATTAGTTTTATTATATTTAATGGCGAGGGAGTAGAACAAATTTTAAGAAATATTGGCGGATTAATTGGATTTAGAAGAATTCCATTAGTTTCAAATGAGAGTTTATATTATTTTAAGAGTTATTTCGTTATTTTATTAGTGGGAATAATTGGATCTACTCCACTTATTAAAAATATTGTTACAAGCAAGAAATTAAATAAAATTGCAGGTTACCTAGAACCTTTAGTATTATTAATAATATTAGTAGTTTCAACTAGTTATATTATAGATGGTTCTTTTAATCCGTTTTTATATTTTAGATTTTAGGAGGATATATGCAGGAAAATAAAATAAAGGATGCAATAATTACAATAGTTTTCCTAACAACTCTATTTTCAGTATTTATTATAAACATAATAGTAAAAGATAAAACAATTTCTGATTCTGAGAGAAGAAAACTAGTAAGTTTTCCAAAAATTACAAAATCCAATATAATGGATGGAGAACTATCAGAAAAATTTGAAAAATATTTTTCTGATCAATTTGTAGGAAGAGATTTTTTTAGAAGTTTAAAAACAGTTTGGAGTCTTAATATTTTTAACCAAAAAGATAATAATGAATTATTTGTAAAAGATAATTCATTATACAAGATGGAATATAAATTAAAAGAAAAAAATGTTGAAAAATCAGCAGAGAAGATACAGGAAATTTATAATAAATATTTAACAAATATGAATGTTTATTATGCTATAATTCCTGAAAAGAATTATTACTTGAAAAAAGATGATCATTTAAAAATGGATTATGAAAAAATAAAAGAAATAATGAATAAAAATTTGAGAGATATTAACTATATAGATATCTGGAGTAGCCTTAATTTACAAGATTACTACAGAACGGATTTGCATTGGAAACAAGAAAACTTGTATGATGTTGTGAATTGCTTAAAAAAAGATATGGGATTAAAAAATACAGATTTTTCACAATATAATATACAAGATAAAGGTAATTTTTATGGCGTTTATTATGGTCAATTAGGTGTGAATATTGAACCAGACAAATTATATATTTTAACAAACAATGAGCTAGAAAGTTGTGTAACATATAATTTCGAAACAAACCAAAAAGGTAAAATATATCAAAATCCTAAAACAGCAGATAAATATGATATTTATTTATCAGGTGCAGTACCTTTAGTCACAGTAGAAAATCCAAATTCTAAATCACGCAAGGAACTATTATTATTTAGAGATTCATTTGGAAGCAGTTTAGCACCATTATTACTAGACAGTTATAGAAAGATAACTTTAATTGATATAAGATATATGTCAAGTAAAAATTTAGATCAATACATAGATTTTAAAGAACAAGATGTACTATTTTTATATAGTAGTTTAGTGTTAAATCAAAATATTTTAAAATAATTTATTATTTTTTAAGAGGATTTTAAATTGATTAAAATCCTCTGTTCTTTTTTAGCATAATGTTTTCAAAACAATTGAAAAAGTAAATAATGAAGAATTAATTTTGTAGTTACAAAATACACCAAGGAGGTGCTGTTGCAGCACCTGTTGGGGGAAAGATTTTAACAGATATTTTATCATATTTAGAGTTGGAAAAAGATGATATATCTGAAGATGAAATAATAAAAAGAGTAAATGTACCAGATATAAGAGGAATGAGTGTAAAAGATGCAAAAAAGATGTTAAAAGAAAATGGATTGATGCTAGAAATGAGCGAAGAACAAGAATTATCTGATGAATCCATAATAAAAAATCAAATTCCAATGCCAGAGACAGAAGTAAATGAAAATAGTAAAGTATATTATGAAATATAAAAATAATTAAAAATATGTTTTTTATACTATACAAAAGAAAAAAATAATTATATAATGTTATGGGATTTTATAGACTGGAGGAATATGTATGGAATTAAAATCAATTTTAAGAAAAATTGAAGGTTTAAAAGCAAAAGGAAATCTAGATATAGAAATAAGTAATATTACCAGTGATTCAAGAGAAGTAATTAATGGAAGTCTATTTGTAGCAATAAAAGGATTTGAAACAGATGGACATAAATATATAGAAAAAGCAATAGAAAGTGGCGCAAAAGCTATAATGATTGAAGCAGGATTTGATTATAAAACTATTAAAGAACTAGAAAATGTAACAATTATCTCTGCACCAGATACTAGATATGCGTTAGCAATTTGTAGTAGTAATTTTTATGACAATCCATCAGAAAAGTTCAAATTAATAGGTGTAACAGGAACAAAAGGAAAAACAACTACTACATACATGATAAAATCAATATTAGAAAAACAAGGCAAAAAGGTAGGTTTAATAGGAACAATTGCAACATATATTGGAGATAAAAAAATAGAAGATAGTGATAGGACTACTCCAGAAAGCACAAAACTTCAGCAAATATTTGATATGATGGTAAAAGAAAAAGTAGAAGTTGTTGTTATGGAAGTTTCATCACAAAGCTTAAAACTTAATAGAGTTGCGGGATGCAATTTTGATATAGGCGTATTTACAAACTTTTCAGAAGACCATATTAGTCCAAAAGAGCATCCAAATATGGAAGATTATTTTAATTCAAAAGTAAAATTATTTGAAATGTGCGAAATAGGATTCATAAATGCAGATGACTTTTATGTAGCTAAAGTAAAAAAATTAGCTCCAAATTGTAAGATTTCAACTTATGGTATAGATAATTTTTGTGATGTATTGGCAAAAGATATAACAATAACAAATTCATACGTTGATTTTAAAGTAAAAATGGAAGGGAAAAATGAGAGAGTAAAAACATGCATACCAGGTAGATTTAGCGTTTATAATGCATTAGCAGCAATTTGTGTAACAACAAAACTGGGTGTTCCAAAGGATATTATAAAAGAAGCTCTAGTAGAAGTAAGAGTACCAGGAAGAAGTGAATTAGTAGAAAATAAAAGAGATTTGGTAATAATGATAGATTATGCACACTCTCCAGAAAGTTTAGACAATATATTAAGAGCAGTTAAATCATATACGCCAGGAAAAGTAATTTCAGTTTTCGGATGTGGAGGAGATAGAGATTCTGGTAAAAGACCTCTTATGGGTGAAATATCAGGAAAAATAGCAGACTTCACGATAATTACATCAGATAATCCAAGAACAGAAAATCCGGAAGCAATAGTTAAAGAAATAGAAGAAGGAATTAAAAAAACAAGAGGAAAATACACATGTATAGTAGATAGAATAGAAGCTATAAAATATGCAATTTCTATTGCCAAAAAAAGTGATATAATTGTTCTTGCAGGTAAAGGACATGAACCTTATCAAGAGATAGGTCATGAAAAACATCCTTTTGATGAAAGAATTATAGTGAGAGATATTATAGAAGAATTAGAAAAAGAAGAAAAAAACACAGAACAAAATAAAAGAAAACAATAGATGAAAAGAGTGAAAAAAATGAAGTTTCAAACAATTCTAGTTATAGTTTCCTTTGTTATATCGGTTATGTTAGCATTGGGAATTATACCTATTTTAAGGAAGAAAAAAATGGGACAAAGTGAAAGAGATGATGGACCTAAATCACATTTGTCAAAACAAGGAACACCTACAATGGGAGGAATAATTTTTATAATATCTACATTGTTGATGTCAATTAGTACATGCATTATAACAAAACAGTATAATATATTAGCACTAGCATTGGTATCTATAGGATTTGGCTGTATAGGAATGTTTGATGATTATAAAAAACTAGTAAAAAAAGATACAAAGGGATTAAGCCCAAAAGGTAAAATGATTGGTTTATTAGCTATATCCATTATATATATTCTGTTTATAATAAAAATAGCCAATATAGGAACGAGTACGTATATACCATTCTTTAAAATATTTATAAATATACCAGTTTTTGTGTATATACCATGTGCAATATTTATTATGTTAGGAACAACAAATGCTTTTAACTTAACTGATGGAATAGACGGATTAGCTACAACCATTAGTCTTATAGTGTTAACATGCATAACTGGAATTGCTATGTTGAAAGGAGTAGAGGTAGTAGCTATGTTTGGAAGCATATTAATTGGAATGTGCTTAGCTTTTTTAATCTTTAATCTGCATCCTGCTAAAGTATTTATGGGAGACACAGGCTCACTTTTTTTAGGAGGAGCGGTTGTAACAGCAATACTATATTTAAAAATGCCTTTACTATTAATAATAATAGCTTTAATACCAGTATGTGAAACCTTATCAGTAATTATACAAGTGGCATATTTTAAAAAAACAGGGAATAGAATATTTAAAATGGCTCCAATACACCATCACTTTGAATTATCAGGATGGAGTGAAAACAAAGTTGTTTCAGTATTCAGTATTGTAACTTTAATGCTTTGTATTATAGGTCTTGTAGCTATTTAGTATATTGTGTTTATTAAAGGAGAAACAAATGCCAAAGACTAAAAGTATAAAAAATGAATCTAATCAAATAAATAATCAAGTGGATTTTGTATTGCTTGTAACAGTTTTATTATTATTATCGCTTGGAATAATAATGGTTTTATCTGCAAGTTCACCATCATCCATAGCAGAGAGCGGAAATAGCTATGAATATGTTTCAAAACAATTAATAAGTGCTATAATCGGTATAATTGCAATGATATTTTTCTCTAAAATAAATTATAAAATTTACCAAAAATTTTATGTACATATATATTTCTTGTCAATTTTTGTATTGTTACTAGTTTTAACTCCGATAGGTATAGAAGCAAATGGAGCTTTAAGGTGGATAGATGTTGGATTTTCAACATTACAACCATCAGAAATAACTAAATTAGGACTTATAATTTTCTATTCGGCTTTACTATCTAGCAGAAAAGATAAATTAAATAAATTATCAACTGGTTTCTTTATGCCAATACTATTATTACTACCAGTTATATTCATATTAGTAATAATTCAAGACCACTTAAGTGCTACTTTTGTAATTGTGGTAATAACTTCAATTTTAATGCTTATGGCAGGTACAAAATTAAGATATTTTTTATCTTTTGGAATGGCAGGAGCAGGGTTAGGTGCAGCAGGATTATATTATATGGCAAAGGTATCTGAAAAAGGTGCATTTAGATTAAGCAGAATAATATCATTCTTAGATCCGTGGGCCGATTTGCAGGGAGATGGATGGCAAGTTATACAAGGACTTTATGCTATAGGCTCAGGTGGACTATTTGGAGTAGGGCTTGGAAATAGCAATCAAAAATATTTATATATACCAGAACCACATAATGATTTCATTTTTGCAGTTTTAGCAGAAGAATTAGGATTTGTAGGATGCTTGTTGGTAATATCATTATTTACAATATTTATATTAAGAGGAGCAATAATAGCCATGAGGTCTAAAGATATGTTTGGAAGTTTATTAGCAATTGGAATAACTTCACTAGTGGGTATTCAAGCTATAATAAACATAGCAGTTGTAACATCATCAATGCCAAATACAGGAATGCCATTACCTTTCTTTAGTTATGGAGGAACAGCTCTAATTATACTATTATCTGCAGTAGGAATATTATTAAATATATCTAGAAATATGGAAAAAGTTTAAATAAAAAGGAGAAAATTTATGAAAGTGATTATAGCCGCAGCAGGAACTGGAGGACATATAAATCCAGGAATTGCAATAGCTAATAAAATCAAACAAGAAGAACCAGATTCAGAAATAATATTTGTAGGAACTACAAGAGGATTAGAAAATGATTTAGTGCCAAAGGCAGGTTATGAATTAAGAACAATAGAAGCATATGGTTTAAAGAAAAAAATAAATATAGAAAATATTAAAAATATGGTAAAGACAGTAAAAGGTTTAGGTCAAGCAAAAAAAATTATTAGAGATTTTAAGCCAGATTTAGTAATAGGAATGGGAGGATATATTTGTGGTGCAGTAATTACAGCTGCACATAAAGCTAATATACCAACTATGTTGCATGAGAGTAACGCATATCCTGGTAGAGCTGTTAAAATGTTGTCTAAAAAAGTAGATAAAATAATGGTAGCTTTTGAAGAAACAAAGGAAAATTTAGCAAAATGTAAAAATGTAGTAGTAACAGGTACACCAACAAAAGTAACAGATTTAAAATTAACAAAAAATGAAAAAGATGAAAAAATAAAAGAATTGGGATTCAATCCTAATAATCCACTTATATTAGTGTTTGGTGGAAGTCAAGGTGCCAAAAGAATTAATGATGCTGTAGAATATTTGGTAAAAGATAAATATAGGATTTTCCAAGTTTTGTGGGCAACTGGACAATCACAATACGATATTATAAAACAAAATTTAGAAAAGGAAAGTCTAGATATAAATAATTTAAAAGGGGTAAAGGTATTGCCTTACATATATAATATAGAAGAAGCTTGGAATATTGCTGATGTAGTTGTATGTAGAAGTGGAGCAATTACAGTAACTGAAGCGGCAATGGTGGGAAAACCTTGCATTTTCATTCCTCTACCAAGCGTAGGAAAAAATAGGCAATACGATAATGCTCTAGTATTAGAAAAGCTTGGAGCAGCAAAAATTATTCTTAATGAAGATGTGAATGGACCAATATTGTCACATGCAATAGAAAATATATGTTTTGATAAAGAAACATTGCAAAAAATGGGAGAGGCAGCAAAAAAAATAGCTTTTAAAAATGTAGAAGAAAAAATTTATGATGAAATAAAAAGAGTATTAAACAAATAATTTATAAACTAAACATATACTTTATACATAACTAAAAAATATTAAATCTACTATTATAGAAGCCAAAAAAATGTCGAATTACAGCGCACGAAAATGCTTGAAACTACAAGTGTAGTGAGTTATAATAGTCCAGTAAATACAAAAGAGGGGGCAAAGTAATGAAGACTTTTTATGGGGACACATATATTAATAAGGAGGATTTAAAAGAAATAGGAATAAACTATCCTATCAAAATTGAATACTATAAAACCTACAAAAAAGGCGATATAGAAAATGCAACATATGGTATTGAGATAGTTAAAAGATCATATTTAGAAGGAAATACTAACATAGAAAAAAGAACTATAAAAAATGTAAATAAAAATGACCATATAATTAATAAAATACTAAAAGTATTAAAAGAAAATGCAGTTACTCCAATTAGTGCACAAGAAGTTATTGACGATTTATTATATGCAAATTAATAGAAACGCTCACTATATTAGTGAGCATTTTCAATATATATAGGAAATTTTAATATATTACTTGAAATTTAAAGAAATTTATTCTAAAATTTATTTGATTAACAAAAAAGGAGAAAACATATGGCAGATAAATTAATAATTGTTGAATCACCAGCGAAAGCAAATACCATTAAAAAATTTATTGGGGGAAGCACAAAAGTTGTAGCTTCAATGGGACATATAAGAGATTTACCAAAATCTAAATTAGGTATAAATGTAGAAAATAATTTTGAACCCGAGTATATAAATATAAGAGGAAAAGGAGATTTAATAAAATCTTTAAAAAAGGATGCTAATAATGCTAAAAAAGTATATCTTGCAACTGACCCTGACCGTGAGGGAGAAGCAATAGCATGGCATTTAGCTTATATTTTAGGAATAGATGAACATTCAAGTTGTAGAGTTACTTTTAATGAAATAACAAAAACGGCTGTACAGAAGGCTATGAAAGAGCCAAGAACTTTAGATATTAACTTAATAAATGCTCAACAAGCAAGAAGAGTTTTAGATAGAATTGTAGGTTATAAGATAAGCCCTGTTTTATGGAAAAAAGTTAGAAGAGGATTATCCGCAGGTAGAGTGCAATCTGTAGCTGTAAAATTAATAGTAGATAGAGAAGAAGAAATAGAAAAATTTATTCCAGAAGAATATTGGAATATATCAGCAATATTAAAAGATGAAGAATCTAAAAAAACTTTTCTTGCAAAGTTTTATGGAAAGAATAGCAAGAAATTAGAATTACATTCAAAAGAAGAAGTAGATAAAATCTTAAATGATATAAAAAAGGGAAAGTTTATAGTAAAAGAAGTTAAAAAAGGCGAAAAGAAAAGAACACCAGCACCACCATTTACGACTAGTACGCTTCAGCAAGAAGCATCTAGAAAATTGGGCTTTTCTTTGAAGAAAACTATGATGGTAGCACAAGGACTATATGAAGGTGTAAATGTATTAGACAGGGGAAGTGTAGGTTTAATAACATACATGAGAACAGATTCTACAAGAATTTCTGAAGAAGCAAGAGGTTCTGCAAAAGAACAGATTATAGCTAAATATGGAGAAGAATATTATGAAAATAGATATTATAAAACTAAGGCAGATTCACAAGATGCACATGAAGCTATAAGACCAACTTATTTAGATTTAGAACCAGATAGAGTAAAAGAATCTTTGAGTAATGACCAATATAAATTGTACAGATTGATATACAATAGATTTCTAGCCAGTCAAATGTCACAAGCAATTTATGATACAATTTCTGCTAATATAGAAGTAAACGAATATAACTTTAAAGCAAATGGTCAAACTCTAAAATTTAAAGGATTTATGACTTTATATGTTGAATCAACTGATACAGAAGAGGAAGAAGATACACAAATGCCAGAATTAAAGGAAGGGCAAATAGTTAAAGAAGAAAAAATAGAGCCAAAACAAAGTTTTACAGAACCACCTCCTAGATATACCGAAGCAAGTTTAGTAAAGGCATTAGAAGAGAAAAATATAGGAAGACCAAGTACGTATTCTCCTACAATAACAACAATATTAGAAAGACGCTATATAGAAAAAGAAAGTAAGCAACTTATTCCAACAGAATTAGGACGAACTGTAAATAAGCTTCTTATAGAGAATTTTCAAGATATTATTAATGTTGAATTTACATCTAATATGGAGAATAAATTTGATAGAATTGCAGAAGGAAATGAAAACTGGAAAAATACTATTAAAGAATTTTATGATCCTTTTCAGAAAGAAGTAGAAAAGGTAGAAAAGGAATTAGAACATGTAGAATTGGTTGAAGAAGTTTCTGATGTGCCTTGTGAGAAGTGCGGTAGAATGATGGTTATAAAATATGGTAGATATGGAAAGTTCCTAGCATGTCCAGGATACCCAGAATGTAAAAATGCAAAACCGTTTGTTGTTACTATAGAAGAGCCATGTCCAAAATGTGGAGCAAAAGTTCAAATAAGAAAAACAAAAAAGAAAAGAAATTATTATATTTGTGAGAATAATCCTAAATCTTGTGATTATATTTCTTGGAATAAACCAAAAGCAGGTGAAAAGTACGAAGAAAATAATGAAGCAGAGGAAATAAAAAAAGAAATAGAAGATAAAAATTCAAAAACAAAAACTACAAGAAGAAAATCAAAAAGTAGTACTAAAAAAACAAAATCAAAAAGGTGATTAAAATAAGGAAAAAACAAAAAGAAAAATGTAAAAAAATGGAAATGTAATGTTCACGTAACGTTAATGTAACATAAACGTAAAAAACACGCAAAACCCGCTAAAAATAAGCAAAAAGAGAAGGCAAAAAACTTCTCTTTTTTTGACTTTTTTCGACCTAAATGTTATAATAAATTCAAATAAAAAAAGTAGGTGATTACTCATGATTCTTAAAAATGATATTATGGCATTGAAGTCTGACATTAAAGAAAAAGAAGGACAAAAGATAATAGTAAAAGGAACACTTGGAAGAAGTAAATTTTTTGAGAAAGAAGCTGTAATAGAAAAAGCATATCCAAATTTATTTATAGTTAAATATGATGAAGGTAGTAGAAATGTTACATATAGTTATACAGATGTTTTAACAAGAACAGTAGAAGTTCAGGTATTTAATGGCGAAGAGTATTTTCCACTTATTCCGCCAAAAGTTGAAACAAAAAGAGTAAGAGCTAGTGTATAAATATAAATATGATATAAAAAAGGCAGAATTAAAAAATTCCTATTTATAGGAATTTTTTTTGTTGCTTATAAATATAATTGAATAAAGTTAATTATTAGAATTCATTAAAGAATTAAGGAGGACTGCAGATGAATTTAGAAGTAAAAAAGGAAGAATTATGCATTAATAGAATTGTAGGAGTGAGAAGAGAAAATTTTACAATAGAAGGAGATATAATTGTTCCTGATGTGAAGCCAGATGTTTTGAATATTATAAATCAAAGTGGAAATATTTGCATATATAAGCAAGAGGTTTTGGATGGAAAAGTAAAAGTTGAAGGTGGAGTTACTGTCTATATAATGTATTATCCAGATAGTGAAAATGATAGTGTAAGAGCATTACATACGAGTATAGATTTCTCAAGGATATTAGATATTGATAATGTACAAAATAATATGTCTTTGGAATCAAAATTTGAAATAAAAGAGATGGAATGTAAAATCTTGAATGGACGCAAATTAAATATTAGTTGCGAATTAGAGATGGGAATTAAAGTTTTTTCAAATGAAAATATAAATATTATTAAAAACATAGAAAATGAAAAAAGTATTCAAACTTTAGTTTCAAAATTAAATATAAATTCTTTAGTAGGAAGTGGAGAAGTAAAAGTATTTGGAAAAGAAAATATAAAAATAGATAAAGGTGATAATATTGCAGAAATATTAAATGCAAATGTAGCCATTGGAAACAAAGATGTGAAAATTAGTTATAATAAAGTAATTACTAAGTCAGAAGCTGAAGTAAGAATTTTATATCTAACAGAAGATAATAGAATAAATTTAGTAGAAACACAAATACCACTTATGGGGTTTGTAGATATTAAAAATGTTTCAGATGATAATATTTGTGAAACAAGTTATAGATTAAAAAATATAGAAATAAAGCCAAACTCAGAAGAAGAGCATTCAATTTATGCTGAATTAGAAGTGGATGTGGCATGTAGGGTGTATGGTAATAATTCTGTAGAATTATTGCAAGACTTATATAGTAGGAAGAATTCTTTAACATATGATAAAAAATCTGTAAATGCAATATCTTCAAAAAAGCAAGTTCAAGATGTATGTAGTATACGTGAAAAAATTTCTGTACCTGAATTGAGTTTAGCAGAAATACATGATGCTATAGTTATTCCTAGTATAAAGTCAAGAGATGTATTGAGTGAAAAAGTTATTTATCAAGGTAATATAAATATAAAATTTATTTATTCACAAAATAATTCTTCTAGAAATTTAAATGAAGTTGGAATGAAAGAATATGATTTACCATTTGATTTTAGTATGGAGTGTAAGGATTTAGATAAAACATATGACATAGAAGAAACTATAAATGTGCCTTTACATGATTTCGTAATATTACAGGAAGGTACAATAGAAACTAAAATAGATTTAATGTTTAATATGACAATATCAAAAAATGAAAAAATCAATTTATTAGAAAATATAAACGAAGCAGATGATAGTAATGATAATAGCTATAGCATGACAATATATTTTGTAAAGCCAGGAGATACTCTGTGGGAAATTGCAAAAAAATTTAAGAGTACAGTAAAAGATATTGTAAAAATAAATGATATTGAAAATGAAGACAAAATTCAAGTTGGACAGCAGTTGTTTTTACCAAGATAATTAAAAATACCAGTTTATAATAATTCAAATTGAAGAGATGTTTATTGCATTTGTTCTCGAATTGAAGGCACAGGAACAATATAAAATTTTGGGAATATAATAAAACAATAAGAAAAGTTTGAATTATAAAGGATTGGTATGTAAAATGGATAAACTTTACTCGAGAGGTAACAGATTTAGATTGCCACATGGAACTAACTTAATAGAAGATAAGAAAGAAGATAGAAAAAATAAAAATATTAATAAAAATAAAAAGAAAAAGAAAGTAATAACATTAATAGCTATATTTGTTATTGCTTTTTTAATATTATATCAGTCAATGAAAATAATAGAGCCGGTATTTGATGAAGTAGCTACAGATAAAGCAAAAGCAACAACTGTAAAGATTTCTAATGATATAGCAAAACAAGTAATGGAGCAATATGAATATAGCGATTTAATAACAATACATAAAGATGAAAACAATAAAATAAAAATGATAGAAACCAATATAGTAAATATAAATAAAATTAAAGCTGAAATAGCAAGTAAAATGCAACAGAAAATAGAAGATTTAAAAGATAAAGAATTAGAATTAGCAATGGGAAGTTTTACAGGAATAAAAGTTTTTATTGGAAAAGGACCGAGTATACCAATAAAAATAACTCCAATAGGAGATATAGAAACAGAATACATATCACAATTTAAAGCAGCTGGAATAAATCAGACTTATCATCAAATTTGTTTAAATGTAAAATGTAATGTTGGAATTATGAGTCCATTTAAGACAGTTAATAGAATATTAGAAAGCCAAGTAGTACTGGCAGAAAACATAATAGTAGGAGACGTGCCAGAATCATATTATAATTTCGATGGCTTAGAAGGTTCAGAATCACTAAATATGCTACAATAGAAAATTTCTAAATCTAATTTAAAATTTTTATGAAAGGGAGAGCTAGGGCTCTCCTGTTAAAATAAAAAGAGTTTTTCTCTTGTATTTTAATAAAAATTAATATATCATATAAATACGAATTTTAGCAAAAGGTGAAGAAAATGTATTTAAAAAGATTAGAATTACATGGATTTAAGTCATTCGTAGATAAAACAAGTTTAGAATTTATGCCAGGTATTACAACAGTTATAGGGCCAAATGGTTCAGGTAAAAGTAATATATCAGATGCAATTAGATGGGTACTAGGAGAACAAAGCATGAAGTCTTTAAGAGGTTCAAAGTCTGAAGATATTATTTTTGCAGGAACTCAAAATAGAAAAGCACTTGGCTTTGCTGAAGCTTCTTTGGTTTTTGATAATTCTGATGGAAAATTACCAATTGAATATACAGAAGTTACAGTTACAAGAAAAATATATAGAAGCGGAGAGTCAGGATATTTTATAAACAAAACTCCATGTAGATTAAAAGATGTATTAGAATTATTCATGGATACAGGAATTGGCAAGGATGGATATTCAATTATAGGGCAAGGAAAAATTGACGAAATACTAAGTAATAAATCAGAAGATAGACGTCATATATTTGAAGAAGCTGCAGGAATTGTAAAATATAGAGTAAGAAAAGCAGAGTCAGAAAAAAAATTAGAACACACAAAATTAAATTTATTAAGAATAAACGATATTTTATCAGAGATAGAACTTAATATTGAACCATTAAAAGTGCAAGCTGAAAAAGCTAAGGAATTTTTGAAATTAAGAGAAGAATTAAAAAATATAGAAGTAGGCTTGTTTATATATAATATTGAAAACTATAAAGAAAAACTAAAAAAAATAGTAGAAGATGAAGAAATATTTAAATCTCAAGAAAACGAAGCTAACGAGGAAATGAAAGAAATACAAGATTTAAAAGAAAAGTTAAAACAAGAAATAGATAGTACAACTAATGAGATTGAGAGTATGCAAAATTTAGGATTTCAGAGTAGTCAAGAAAAGGAAAAAATAAATTCGAATATAAATGTTTCAAATGAAAGAATCTTAAATAATAAAACTAATTTTGAAAGATATACTGATGAGATTGAAGAAATTAAAGTTCGTGTAGAAAAATTGAAAGAAGAAAAAAATCAAAAGTTAGAAAAGAAGACTAATTTATCTGGAAATAAAGAAAAGTTCACAAAAGAATTAGAAGAGAAAGAAAAAGAACTTGAACAATTAACATTACAATTATCAGAAAAGGAATTAGAATTAGAAAATAAAAAAAGAAAAGTAGAAGCTAATATAGATCTTAAATATGAAAAAAATAATGAAATTGCAACTATAGAAGCAAATTATGATAATCTAGAAAAAAGAGAAAAAACATTAAAGCAAGAAATCCAAACTTCAATTTCTGAATTAGATAGTGCTAGAATTTCAAAAGAGGAAATATCAAAAGGATTTTATGAAATAGAGGGAAATAAAAATTCTATATCTGCTAAATTAGCAGATAAATTATCAAAAAAAGAAGAAAGTTCAAAAGTATTAAAGGATTATGATGATAAAATAAATAAGTTTATTTTTGAATTAAGAATGAAGGAATCAAGGCTTAAGTTTTTGATAGAAACAGAAAAAGAAAAAGAAGGATATATAAAAAGTGTAAAATCATTATTACTAGATTGTGAAAAAAATGAGGCTCTTGCGAAGGGAATGCATGGAGTTTTAAGTAATCTTATTTCAGTTGATAAGGAACATGAAACAGCAATTGAAATGTCACTTGGAGTTGCTTTGCAAAATATAGTAACTCAAGATGAAGAAGTTGCAAAAAAATTGGTAGAACATTTAAGAACTAATAATTTAGGAAGAGCATCATTTTTGCCAATAACATCTGTAAAAGGTAAGAAGATAGAGAAATTTAAAAAAACAGAAGGAATAATAGGAATAGCATCTGATTTAGTAACTTTTGATAAGAAATATGAGCAAATAATATTAAATTTATTAGGTCGAACAGTAATTGTAGATGACATGCCAAATGCAATAAAACTTGCAAAAGCCAATAATTACACTTTTAGAATAGTTACGCTCAAAGGAGATTTAATAAATCCATCTGGTGCAATTACAGGTGGATCTGTAGCAACTAAAACTGTAAATATATTGGGAAGAGCTAAAGAAATAAAAACACTTGAAAAAGAAATAGAAAAAATAAATGTAGAAATCAAAGAAGAAGAAAGTAAGAAAAATAAATATAAAAAAAGTATAGAAAGTATTTTAGAAGAAGTAGAAAAATTAGAGAACGAACTTAAAGAAATAGATATAGTATATGCTACAGAAAAACAAAAGTTAGTATCCATAGAAGAAAATATTCAAAAAATGGAAAAACGATTAGAAACACTTAAAAATGAGCAAGAAGAGAGTAGAAAGCAAAAAGATGAAATGCTAAGAGAGAAAGAAGAAATTGAAAAGCAAATTTCAGAGTTGGTTTCTCAAAATGAAGAGATGAATAAAGAAATAGAAGAATATGCAAATTTAAATAAAGATAATCAAAAGTACATAGATGATTTGAATTTTGATATTACCAATTTAAAAATATCAGTATCTTCATTTGACGAAAGTGAATCATCAATAAATGAAATTATTGAAAGAATAGATTTAGATATTGCTCATAACAGTGAAAGTATATCTAATAAGGAAAATCAAAAATTAACAATTATAGAAGAGAATCAAAAGTTAGAACAAACAATAGAAGAGCTAAAGAAAAAAATTATAGAGATTGATGAAAAGGTTAAGAATAGTGGCTATAAAGTAGAAGAACTAAAGAAAAAAAGAGCTGAAACAAATGAAAAATTATCTCAAACAGAAGAAAAAATTAATAAACAATTTGAGATTTTAGAAGACCTAAAAGGACAAGTAGTAAAAATAGGAGTAAAAAAGACTAAATTAGAGCAAGATTTAGAAGACATAGTAAATACACTTTGGGAGGAATATGAAATAACTCCTAACAATGCAGAAGAATTTAAAAAACCAGAAAATGTACAAGCAACAACAAAGCAGGTTAACGATTTAAGAAACCAAATAAAAGATTTAGGTAGTGTAAATATTGATTCAATAGAAGAGTATAAAGAACTAAGCAAAAGATATGATTTTATGTGTGAACAAAGATTAGATTTAGAAGATTCTATTGCAAAATTAAAAAAAGTTATTCAGGATATGACTAATACTATGAAGAAACAATTTGTAGAACAATTCAATATAATAAATAAAAATTTTGGAGAAGTATTTAAAGAATTATTTGGTGGAGGAAATGCAGAGCTTATATTGCAAGATAAAGATAATGTATTAGAATGCGGAATAGAAATTCAAGTACAGCCACCAGGTAAAAAGCTTCAAAATATGACACTGCTATCAGGAGGAGAAAAAGCTTTTACAGCAATAGCAATACTTTTTGGTATTTTAAAAATAAATCCATCTCCATTTTGTGTATTGGATGAGATTGAAGCAGCTCTAGATGATGTAAATGTATTTAGATTTGCAGAGTATCTTAAGAAATTTACTAAAACAACACAGTTTTTAGTAATAACACATAGAAAAGGAACAATGGAAGTAGCAGACACTGTATATGGTGTAACAATGGAAGAAAAAGGAGTAAGTAAATTATTATCAATGAAGTTGAAGTAAAAAATATATTAGTATTACATAAACTAATAGAGAAAGTAAAAGACATGTTTTAAATTTTAAAACATGTCTTTATACAAGAAATATTATTTTATTGTACCGAATAAATTGTTGCACCATTTATATACCCTTTACTATCATAATTGAAATAGATATTATACTTATTAGTTACTATTATAGAGTCAGAGGAAAAATCAGAAGAGTTATCTAAGAATACTTGAATTTTGTGACTACTTGTTTGATTAGAATTTTCAATAGTTTTAATTAAAACTTGAATAACTGACCCAGATACTGAACCTGATTCTGATCCGAGATAATTAAGAAAGGTTTGGTTAAATGTAGATATTTCTTGCTTTTCTTCATCTGAAATATCTGGAGATGTAAAATTAAAATTAAATAAAGAAAATCCTAAAATTATTTGCGTTATAAAAATTAATATATTTGATTTACTTAATAAAAAATTCATTAATGTCACCTCACTAAAAGTATACAACAACCATAAATTATTATCAAGAAGATTTTTTTGAATTTAAAAAAAGGTTAAAACATTGACAAAAATGTTTTATAAAGATAGAATAAGGAACAGAAAAATAAAAAGTGAGGTATTATATATGTGGGGAGATATTGTAATCGCATTTTTACTAGCATGTATGACAGCATATGTAATAACACCATATACAATTAGATTAGCAAAAAAAATAGGGGCAGTTGATAAGCCAGAAGATGAAAGAAGAATAAACAATAAAGAAATGCCAAGACTTGGTGGATTGGCTGTTATTTCGGGATTTATTGTTTCTACTATATATTTAATAGTAATAATGTCTATAGAAAAAAGTATAAACTTATTTGGTATAGAAAATTATGGAATTAAACTTCTAGGATTTTTAGGAGGGATAATAGTATTAGGAATTGTAGGTTTTATAGATGATGTTAAACAGATTCCAGCAATAGCTAAATTAATAGGGCAAATTATTGCTGCAATAATTGTTATAATGTCAGGAATAGTTATAGAACATATAAATATACCAATATTCAAAATTGAATTTAATGAAGTTATCTCAATAATTGTTACTTTAGGATGGATTATAGGAATTACAAATGCAATAAATTTAAGTGATGGTTTAGATGGACTATCATCAGGCTTATCACTTATTTCATGTATATCATTATTAATAATATTTGCTACAAATAATTCACCACTGATAGCAATACTGCTAATTACAGCTTTAGCAGGAGCAATAATAGGATTTTTACCTTTTAATTTCAATCCAGCAAAAACTTTTATAGGAGATACAGGTTCGAATTTCTTAGGCTTTTCATTAGCAATTATATCTATTCTAGGTGTTGCAAAAACATATACAGCAATAGTTTTAATAGCACCAATAATAGTTTTGGGACTACCAATTTTTGATACATTATTTGCAATAGTAAGAAGACTTATAAAAGGAAAATCTATAAAAGCGGTATTATCAGCAGATAAAGGACATTTGCATCATAGAATAATGAATAAAGGATATACTCAAAAACAAGCAGTATTAATCCTTTATGGAATAAGTGCTTCTTTTGGAATGTTTGCAATAATACTATTAGAAAGTGGACTTTGGAAAGCTCTATCATTTTTATTAATGATAATAGCTTTTATTGCAATTGGATATAAAGACGTATTGAAATTAAGAAATGATGAAGAACATGATAATATACAAACTGACAAACAAAAAGAAAAAAGTAAATAAATTAATAGCCACACATTATAAGTGAATAAAATTCTCTTAAAAATGGTGGCTATATTTATGAATAAAAATCTTAAATTTATATTTTCAAACAAATTAAAATAATAAAATATAAAAATGGAGGGAAAATATGTTGAAAGAATATGACAGAAAGCTAGTGTTAGAGGATGGAACAGAGTATTATGGATATGGTTTTGGAGCTAAAGTAGATGCAATAAATGAAGTTGTTTTTAATACATCCATGGTAGGATATCAAGAAATAGTTTCAGACCCATCATATACATACCAAATGGTAGTTATGACATATCCTTTAATTGGAAATTACGGAATTACAGATGAAGATTACGAAACAAAACAACCAACAATAGGTGGGCTAATTGTAAGGGAATACAATAATAGACCAAGTAATTTTAGGTATACTAAAACACTATCAGAAGTATTAGAAGAACATAATATACCAGGAATAGAAGGAATAGATACAAGAAAATTAACCAGAAGTATAAGAGATTTAGGTTGTAGAAAAATTCTAATAACAGATATAGATACAAAAACAGAAGAAGCTATAGAAAAAATAAAAAATTATGAAATTCCAAAAGATGCAGTAGCAAAAGTCAGTTCTAAGAAAAAATGGTATTCCAGAACAGCTCATCCAAAGTATAATGTAGTTGCAGTAGATTGTGGAATAAAACTAAATATAGTAAGAAGTTTAAATAAGAGAGAATGCAATGTTACTGTTGTGCCATACAATACAACATATGAACAAATAGAAAGTTTAAAGCCTGATGGAGTGTTCTTTTCAAATGGACCAGGAGATCCAGAAAATGTTACAGAAACTATAGAATTAATAAAAAAGATAAAAGGCAAATATCCTATTTTTGGTATATGTCTAGGTCATCAATTAATAAGCCTTGCATATGGAGCAAAAACATATAAATTAAAATTTGGGCATAGAGGTGGAAATCATCCAGTAAAAAATTTGAAAACAGGAAAAATAGAAATAACAAGTCAAAATCATGGATATGCTGTAGATGAAGAATCACTAAAGAAAACAGGTTTAAAGGTAACTCATATAAATATTTTGGATAATACAGTAGAAGGTGTGGAAAACGAGAAAGATAAAATTTTTAGTGTTCAATATCATCCAGAAAGTGCACCAGGTCCACAAGATAGTGGTTACCTATTTGATAAATTTATTGATTTAATGAAATAGAGATTTTTCTATTTCCTAGATTGTCTTGATTGGGAACATTAATTATTATTTTTTATTAGCTCCTGCTCATTGCAATCGGTTAGAAATTGTAACATAAAAGAATTAAGACTCTGTCAAAATCACAATTTGCCCCCCCTCAATCCTTTTATTAACAATTTCTACGCCTCATTCCATTGCGAGACGTCGCTAAATCAAAATAATAATTTATGTTTCCAGCAAGTATAAAATTCAGTTATTACCATAAGGATTGATTATAGATTAAAGAAAGGATTGAAATAAAAATGCCAAAAAGAAACGATATAAAAAAAGTGTTAGTTATAGGTTCTGGACCAATAGTAATTGGACAAGCTGCGGAATTTGATTATGCAGGCACACAGTGTTGTTTAGCATTAAAAGAAGAGGGATACCAAGTTATATTAGTAAACTCAAATCCAGCTACAATTATGACAGATACAAAAATAGCTGATAAAGTATATATGGAACCACTAACTCTAGAGTATGTAGCAAAAATATTAAGATATGAAAGACCAGATGCTATAATTCCAGGTATGGGAGGGCAAACAGGTTTAAATATAGCAATGCAACTTGCAAAAAAAGGAGTTTTGCAAGAATGCCAAGTAAAGCTATTAGGTACAAGTGTAGAAAGTATAGATTGTGCAGAAGATAGAGAAAAATTTAAAGAATTATGTCAAAAGATAGGAGAGCCAGTATTAGAATCACAAATTGCCCATTCAATAGAAGAAGGTTGCGAAGCGGCTAATAAGATAGGGTATCCAGTAGTTTTAAGACCAGCATTTACTTTAGGTGGAACTGGTGGAGGTTTTGCTGATAATGAAGAAGAGTTAAAAGAGATAATGAAAAATGCTTTGAAATTATCACCTGTAAAGCAAGTACTTGTTGAAAAAAGTATAAAAGGATATAAAGAGATAGAATATGAAGTAATAAGAGATAGCAATGATACTGCTATAACCATTTGTAATATGGAAAATATTGATCCTGTTGGAATACACACAGGCGATTCAATTGTTGTGGCACCAAGCCAGACTTTAACAAATAAAGAATATCAGTTATTAAGAGACAGTAGTTTAAAAATAATAAGAGCATTAAAAATTGAAGGCGGATGTAATGTTCAATTTGCATTAGACCCACATTCTTTTGATTATTATATAATTGAGGTAAATCCTAGAGTCTCACGTTCATCAGCCCTAGCATCAAAAGCAAGTGGATATCCTATAGCAAGAGTATCAGCTAAAATAGCAATAGGAATGACACTAGATGAAATTCAAATAGCAAATACACCAGCAAGTTTTGAACCAACTTTGGACTATGTAGTTACAAAAATGCCAAGATTTCCATTTGATAAATTTAGTAATGCTTCTAACAAATTAAGTACTCAAATGAAAGCAACAGGAGAAATAATGAGTATTGGTAGAACAATAGAAGAAAGTTTATTAAAGGCTATAAGATCTTTAGAAACTGGAGTTTATCATTTACATATGAATAAATTTGACGATATGTCTACAGAAAATTTAATGGAATATATAAAAGTAGGAACAGATGACAGAATTTTTGCAATAGCAGAATTATTAAGAAGAGATGAAGATAAAGGTTTAATTTATAATGCAACACAGATAGATATGTTATTTATAGATAAAATAAAAAACATAGTAAAATTCGAAAAATTGATTGAAGAAAATCAGTTTAATATAGATATATTTAAAAAAGCAAAAAAGTTAGGCTTTAGCGATAAGTATATAGCGAAAGTATGGGAAGTATCAGAAGAGAAAATATATGAATTTAGAAAAACTAATAATATATTTCCTGTATATAAAATGATAGATACATGTGCAAGCGAGTTTGAAAGTTATGTACCATATTTTTACTCAAGTTATGAAGAAGAAAATGAATCAATTGTAAGTAATAAGAAAAAAATAATAGTATTAGGTTCAGGACCAATAAGAATAGGACAAGGCGTAGAATTTGATTATTCAACAGTACATGCAGTAAATACAATAAAAGAAAATGGCTATGAAGCAATAATAATAAATAATAATCCAGAAACGGTATCAACAGATTATACAACAAGTGATAAATTGTATTTTGAGCCATTAACAATAGAAGATGTGATGAATATTGTTAATCTAGAAAAACCAGAAGGTGTAATAGCTTCTTTAGGAGGACAAACTGCGATAAACCTAGCAGAAGGTTTAATGAAACATGGTGTAAAAATCATTGGAACAGATTTTGAAGCTATTGAAAGAGCAGAAAACAGAGATAGTTTTGAAAAAATAATGGAACAGCTAAAAATTCCACAACCAAAAGGCAAAGCAGTAACAAATATAAAGGACGGAATAAAGGCAGCAGAAGAAATAGGGTATCCAGTTTTAGTTAGACCAAGCTATGTTCTAGGTGGAAGAGCAATGCAAATTGTTAGCAACAAAAAAGCTTTGGAGAAATATCTAAAAACAGCAGTAGAAATAGATGAGAAACAACCAGTTTTAGTAGATAGATATATAATAGGAAAAGAATTAGAAGTAGATGCTGTGTGTGACGGAAAAGATGTATTTATACCGGGTGTTATGGAGCATGTTGAAAAAACAGGAATACATTCAGGAGACAGTATAAGTGTATATCCAACCTTTAGTATAAGTCAGAAAGTAAAAGATACAATTATTGATTATACAGTAAAACTAGGATTAGGAATTGGAATAATAGGTTTATATAATATTCAATTCATAGTTGATAAACAAGAAAATGTATATGTAATAGAAGTAAATCCAAGATCTTCAAGAACAGTACCATTTTTATCAAAATCAACAGGTTTCCCTATTGCAGATATAGGAACATTAGTAATGTTAGGGAAAAGTCTAAAAGAACAAGGAATAGATGAAGTATATCCAAAAGAAAAAGAAAAGTGGTATGTAAAAGTTCCAACATTTTCATTTTCAAAATTAAGTGGGTTGGATGCATATTTATCTCCAGAAATGAAATCAACAGGAGAAGCAATTGGATATGATAAATCCCTTACAAGAGCACTATATAAGGCTTTGCAATCATCAGGCATAAATGTAGCAAATTATGGAACTATATTTGTCACTATAGCTGATAAAGATAAATCAGATGCTTTACCTTTAATTCGAAGATTTTATAATTTAGGATTTAATATAGAGGCAACAAAAGGAACTGCAGAATTCTTAAAATCAAACGGAATACGTACTAGAGCAAAAGCAAAGATAAGTGAAGGAAGTGAAGAAATCTTAGAATCTATGAGAAAGGGATATGTAAATTATGTAATCAATACAAGAGATATAGATTCAATAGATCAAGAAACAGATGGATATAAAATAAGAAGATGTGCTGTAGAAAATAATGTTGCAATGTTTACAGCCTTAGAAACAGTAAAGGTTTTATTGGATATATTGGAAGAAATAACATTAGGTATTTCGACAATAGATGCATAATTACCTAAATTACTATCAAGAATATAATATAGAAAATACTATTTATTTGTTGAAATTAAAAATAATATGTAATATTTTTTGAATAGTAATGCAAAATCACTAGACTTTTAAAAATGCATATGATAAAATAAACTTATATGTATAAAGGAGAGAGGAAAAATGGCTGAAAATCATATATATAATAATTATATGGAGATTGTAGAAAATACTCCAAATAATTTTGAAACTCAGGGAGCAGGAAGATATACATTACTACAAGAAACTGGTAACAAAGATATGGCAGAAGCAATATTAAAAGGAGAACAACAAAAGAAACAACAGCCAGAAATCGAGATTTAATAAAACAACAATAGTTATAATTCTACAAAAGAGGGAAAAAATATGGTAAAAGAAAATTATGCATGTGCATATAAAGAAGTAATTGAATTGTTAAAATATTTTTCTTTAAAAGATATACAAAGAATACCAGAAGACTTAATAACTGTGTTTCTAGAAAATATGGATGAAGATTATGAGTATGAAGTAGAAGAAGGAAAACCTTTTGAAGAACAGGAAATGCTAGATGAAACTAAAGTGATATTTGCAATAATATTTAGAGATTATTGGGCAACAGATTATCAAAGGGAAAGAATCTTAGCAAAAGAAAAAAATGACAGAAGAAAAATAGAAGAAGAAAAAGAAAAAAAATACAATTCGGAGAATTTATTTAAAGATAGAAATATAAAAAGAGAAGAAAAACCACAAAAAACAGTAGCTTTAGTAAAGGTTAAAGAAGAAACTTTACTAAGTAAAATAATAAAAAAAATAAAAAGTATATTCTCAAAGGGCAAGTAAAGTTTGTCCTTTGTTTTTTTGTGTAAGAACGTTTTTACAAAATTCGACATATTATATTAATAGCCTATGGTATGAGGTGATATAATGTCGAAAGTTAAAGAAGGAGATATAGTTGGTAGGAAATCATATGGAAAAGATGTACTTTTTTATGTAAAAAAAATAATAAATGATAATAACAACTCAAAAATTGCAATTTTAAAAGGAATAACAATAAGAATTGAAGCAGATGCTTATATTGAAGATTTAGAACTTATAGAACAGGATAATATAGATAATAATTTAAGAGGACTAGAACAAAGATTAGAAAATAGGATAAATAATTATTCAATACCAACCGCAAATTTAATTGGAAAAAAGTCTAAAATAAAAGAAATACCAGGCAAAATATTACATTTAGATGGTGATAAAAAGTATAGTGAAAAAGCATTTAGATATTATAAAAAAATAGGATTAAATGCGGTTGTTAAAAATGTTACTGAAAACAATCAACCTAAAGTAATAACAAGCCTTTTAAATAGATACAAGCCAGATATATTAATAATTACTGGTCATGATGGAATGATAAAAAAAGGAACAGATTATAATAATATAAACAATTATAGAAACTCAAGGCATTTTATAGAAACTGTTTTAAGAGCAAGAAAATGTAAAAATGTAAGTGGAGATTTAGTAATATTTGCAGGTGCATGTCAAAGTTTCTTTGAAGCAATAATGGAGGCTGGAGCTAACTTTGCGTCTTCACCTGGAAGAATCTTAATAGATTTTATGGATCCGTTGGTAGTTGCAGAAAAAATCGCAAATACTGAAAATTATAAGTATGTAAGCATAAATGAGATTATACCAGATATAAGGGATGGCTATAAAGGAGTAGGCGGAATTGGTGCAATAGGTAAAAAAATAATAATACAATGATATTAGCGAACTCAAATTTCAAAATTATATTATTTATAAATTTGAAGTTCGCTATAATTATCTAAAGGTTTCGTACTTGAAAAAATAACTAGAATGTGATAAAATAAAATCCTGTAAAAATTCTAAAAAAGGAGTTTTGTGTTGTGGCAAGTAAAAGTGTAGAATCTAGAAAATATAGAAATTTTAAAGAATTACTAGATATTTTTTGCGAAGAACAAGAAAACGACATAGAAGAAATAGAAAATCGTGTAATATATAATCAAATTGACATATTACCAGAATTTATTTATGATCAACAATACAAAGAAATTAAAGTAGAATTTAGTCTTGGAATGAAAAAAGAATACTATAAGATTAAGGATTTAACCTTGTTTTATGATAATATGTTAGATTCTAAAACTTATAAATATGGGGACAAGTTTGAATTTAAGCATATTGAAGCAGCTTTTAAAGATCGTAGCAAAGCTATATTAAAATTTCTTTTAAAACAAGCAGAAATTTTAAAACAGGTTAATTGCAACACAAATATTCAAAAATATAAAGTTCCAAAGTTAAGTACAAATTATATCGTTTTAAATGGTACAAGCTTAGACGAAATTTTTGAAATCCTAAAAGGAAAAACAGTTGATTTTAAACGAAATTATAAAAAAGAAGAAATAAAATTGGTTGAAAGAAATCCAGATATAGAATTTAAATTAGAAAACTCAGGAGAGAATGAATTTAAACTAACAACAGATTTAGATATAAACAATTCTTATGAATTATTAAAAGGTAAAGCATACTCATATTTAATAACAGAATCAAAAATATATAGATGCACAAAACAATTTGAAGACACTACTTTAAAAGTAGTAGATGTATTTAAAAGAAATTTAACAAACGAAATTGTTTTTAATAAATCATATTTTCCAGCATTTTTTTCTAGAATAATGCCTAGAATAGAAAAAAATATAGAAGTAGATGTAGACGAAGAAGAAATTAGAAATTATATACCAGAAAAGTTAGAAGTTAGGTTGTTTTTAGATTATGATGATTCTGGAAGAATAGTAATGGAAATTAAGTTTAAATATGGAGAAACAGAATTCAATCCATTAGACTTTAAACAAAAAGTAGAAATAGCTAGAAACACCGTTGCAGAAACAGAAAGTTTAAATGTAATCAGAAAAACAGGATTTATGCTAGATGTAGAAAATCTTAGATTTATATTAGCCGATAATGATAGTATTTATAATTTTATTCATAATGAAATAGATGAATATATGAGTAAATACGAAGTTATGATTACAGATAATTTTAAATCAAAGAAAATAAAAACACCACAAGTAAGCTCTGTTGCGGTAAAAGTAGAAAATGATTTACTAAGCATAGATTTATCAAAATTAGATTTTGATAAATCTGAACTAAAGGAAATACTTAAAAGATATACTCTTAAGAAAAAATATCACAGATTAAAAGATGGTACTTTCTTAAGTCTAGAAGATAGTGAGGATTTAGATTTTATAACTAGTCTTATGGCAGGTTTAGATATAGGATATAAAGATATTGAAAAAGGTAACATAGTTATTCCTGCATATAGAAGTTTATATTTAAATAGACTACTAAAAAAATTTGATAACAGAGAAATAATAAAAGAAAAAGAATTTAAAGACTTAGTAAATAATATAGAAGGAAAGGGAAAAGAAGAAAATATTATTATTCCAGTAAGTCTAGAAAAAATATTGAGATATTATCAAAAAACAGGATATAAATGGTTAAAAACTTTAGATAATTATAGATTAGGTGGAATATTAGCAGATGATATGGGACTTGGAAAAACAATTCAAATGTTATCTGTTATTGTAGACTATATTGCTAGGACAAATAAAAATGAAAGAAAGGCTTCAATAGTAATATCTCCAAGTTCTTTAGCTTTAAACTGGGAAAGCGAAGCCAAAAAATTTGCAAATGATTTAAGAGTTCTAGTAATACATGGAAGAGCTGAGGAAAGGCAAAAGCAAATAGAAAATATAAGCAAATATGATTTAGTAATTACTTCATATGAATTACTAAAAAGAGATTTAGAAACGTATAAAAAAATGGATTATGAATTTAGATATTCAATTATAGATGAAGCTCAATATATAAAAAACAGCAATACGCAAAATGCAAAAGCAATAAAAGAAATAAAGGCAGAAACAAAATATGCGTTAACGGGAACACCAATAGAGAATTCACTTTCTGAGTTATGGTCAATTTTTGATTATATAATGCCAGGATATTTATTTTCATATAGGAAATTTAAAGAGAATTTTGAAACTCCAATAATCAGAGATAATGATAATAGTAGAATGGAAAAACTAAAAATGTTGATAGAACCATTTATACTAAGAAGAACAAAGAAAGAAGTGTTAAAAGAATTACCAGATAAAACTATAACAGTTTTAAATAATGTAATGGAAGAAGAACAAGCAAAAATATATAGAACATATTTGGCAATGGCAAGAAATGAAATTAAAGAAGAAATAAAACAAAAGGGTTTTGGAAATAGCCAAATAAAAATATTATCATTATTAACTAGATTAAGACAAATTTGCTGCCATCCAAGCTTATTTATCAGCAATTATAAAGATAAAAGTGGTAAATTAGAGCAATGTATAGACATAGTTAATGAAGCGGTAGCTGGTGGCCACAAAATATTAATTTTCTCAGGCTATACATCAATGTTTGACTTTATGGAGGAAGAATTAAAAAAATTAAATATAAATTATTTCAAATTAACTGGACAAACAAAAGTAGATGAAAGATTGAATCTAGTAGATGAATTTAATAAAAATCCAGATATAAAAGTATTTTTAATATCACTAAAAGCAGGTGGAACAGGACTAAATCTAACGGGAGCAGACATGGTAATACATTATGATCCATGGTGGAATATTTCAGTCGAAAATCAAGCAACGGACAGGGCATATAGAATAGGTCAAAGAAACAATGTACATGTTTATAAATTAATAACTAAAGATTCAATAGAAGAGAAAATTTATGAACTTCAAGAAAGAAAATCAAAACTAATAGATGATGTATTATCAACAGAAACTAAATTCTTAAGTAAGTTTTCAGAAGAAGACATACTATCATTATTTGATTAAAATAAAAATGGAGAACATTAAATGCAATGTGAAAACATTGCGCATCTGTAGGGGTCGGCGTCCAGCAGGCATACTGACGCTGTAACAGGCAAAGCCTTAACAGCCTCAGCACCGACGACCCGAACAACCAGAAACAGTAGAGATGTTAAATCAATGCAAAATTAAAATTATGATTAATATTTGCATGAAAAAACATCTCTACTGTTAATATTTTTACGGGCTGTCGAGGACGCCAGCCCCTACAACAGGCGAAGCCTTAACAGCCTCAGCACCGACAACCCGAACAATAAAAAAGCAGTAGAGATGTTATTTTAAAAAATATAATTAATAAAATTATAAATGCCGGTAGTCATCAAACAAACTATTATACCACAAACAGTAGGGAGCAAAAATGCAAGACCAACCCACTTCCAACCATTAGCCTCTTTTTTTATAGTAAGAAGCGTTGTGCTACAAGGAAAATGCAGTAATGAAATAATCATAACATTAATAGCTGTTAAAATAGTCCATCCATTAGATATTAAAATATCTTTTAAATTAGATAGATTATCTAAACTAACAAGAGAAGAACTAGATAAATAACCCATCAATAATATTGGAAGAACAATTTCGTTAGCAGGAATAGCTAGTATAAAGGCAGTAAGTATATAACCATCAACTCCAATTAATTTAGCAAAAGGATTTAAGAAACTAGCAATATAAAACAATATACTAAATCCACCAATATAAATGTTAGCTAAAAGCCATATTAGAACTCCAGCAGGAATAGCAATATAAATAGCTCTTAATAAAACAAATAAAGTTCGGTCAATTAATGAACGTACAAGAATTTTACCAATTTGTGGTCTTCTGTAAGGAGGTAGCTCTAAAATAAAAGAAGAAGGTCTTCCTTTTAGAATTGTTTTAGATAATATTTTTGAGATAACAAGAGTTAAAAATATTCCTAAAATAATTATTAATAAAACAGTAAAAGCAGATAAAGCAGTTGATAAAAAACCTGTAAAATAGCATCCTATAAAAATAGTAGATATTGTTATAAGTAATGGAAAACGACCGTTACAAGGAACAAAAGAGTTTGTTAAAATTGCTATTAATTTTTCTCTTTCAGAATCAATAATTCTACATCCAACAACACCAGCTGCATTACAGCCAAATCCCATACACATAGTTAATGATTGCTTACCAGATGTACAAGCTTTTTTAAAGTAATTATCTAAATTAAATGCTACGCGAGGTAGTACCCCCAAGTCTTCTAAAAAAGTAAAAAGAGGAAAAAATATTGCCATAGGAGGTAGCATAACAGCAACTATCCAAGTTAAAGTGCAATAAATTCCATTTATAAACAAATCTTTAAACCAAAATGGACTATGAAACAAATCAAATAGCCATACCAATTTTTCTTCTAAAAAAGAAAAGAAATTTGTAAGAAGCATAGAAGGATAATTTGCTCCAACAATTGTAAGCCAAAAAATAAAGCCAAGTAATATAAGCATAATAGGAAAGCCAAATGTTTTAGAAGTTAGTATTTTATCAAGCTTTCTATCTCTATTTCTGTAATTTGTATTTTCAAAAAAACAAACATCATTTGAAACATCTTCAGCTCTAAAAATGATACTGGAAACTATCAATTCCTTCTTGTTAGCTAAATCTTTAAAGTCCAATAAATCAGTAATTTTTTTTGTGGTAATATTAAAATGATTTTCAATAGAAGACAATATTTTTGAATCTTGCATTATAAATTGCAGAGAAAGCCATCTATATAAATAAGAAGAATTTTCATCGGCAGGAAGAATAGCTTCCTTTAAAATAGATGAAACATTTTTGATATCATTTTCAATAGTAGGATGATATTTAACACATATAGGGGAAGACGAAATTTCCTTATGGCAAACCGAAAAAATTGTAGCAGATAGCTTTTTCAAAGTGCTAGGCTTACGAGCTGTTGTTCCAACAACTGGAACTCCCAATATTTCTGAAAGCTTATTTAAATCAATTTCGATTCCTTTCTTTTTAGCTTCATCTAACAAATTCACGCAGACTATAACATTGTTTGTTAATTCCATAACTTGATAAACTAAATTTAAATTTCTTTCCAAACAAGTACTATCGACCACAACTAATGTAGCATCAGGCTTTTCAAAACAAATATAATCCCTAGCAATTTCCTCTTCGGGAGAATTAGACATGAGAGAATAGGTGCCTGGAAGATCAACAAGTAAGAAATCATTTCCTTTATATGTAAAAGATCCACGAGCACTAGCAACTGTTTTACCAGGCCAATTACCAGTATGCTGATTTAGACCAGTTAAGCTATTAAATATTGTGCTTTTTCCAACATTAGGATTACCGGCTAGTGCAATAGTGTATTTCCCTTTGTTACTTGAAGAAGAGAAAGATTTATCTATAATTCTACTACCAGTAGAAGAGTTTGTAAGACCCATAAAAACCTCCAACTGAGCAATCCACATGCTCAATAAATATAATAATAGAACTAAAAATATTAGTTTACTAATAATATATTTACATAAGAATGAGAATGTGAAGGTTTTAAAAGAAGTTTATGAAAATTTGCATTGGGGACGTATACTTTTGGCTAGCTTTATGAAAGTTAATAATCAAAAATAATAAAAAAGCGGATTAACAAATTTTAAATAACAAATTATTAAGAATTTGTAACATTTGCATAATTATCCTTCACAGCATAACTTATCTGTAGCTCATTTCATTTCGCACAGTTAAGAAATGTAGGGAACTTTTCTCTTTTTTTAGAGAAAAGCTCCCTACAATATAAAAAATGATAAAGCAATTAAAAATATTAATTTATCATTGTATTTAGAATTCGACTTTTATAAATTTAGTATCTTCTTCTCGTATAGCAATGGTTGATCCACGTATTTCAAAAGCAACAGGATCACCTGAAGGACTTTTTAAGATTGGAGTAATACGAGTATTTTTTATAAAACCTAAATCTAAAAACCTTCTTTTAACATTTGAAGAACAATTGATATCTATTATTTTTGCGGAAGTATCCAAAGGAAGCTTATTCAAAGTAGTAATCATATTAAAAACCCCCATGTATATTTGATAGTATATTTTATGAATAAATACTTTAATTTGTTATAAATTAAGAAATATTAATATATTTTTGCTTTTTTCTTGCATTTATAATTCTTTTATGTTACAATAGTATGCGTTATAATTTAGTTTTACTAAGAGGAGGTGCTACACATATGCCAAACATCAAGTCAGCTATAAAAAGAGTTAGTGTTATTGAAAAGAAAACTTTAAGAAATAACATGATAAAATCAGCTTATAAAACAGCAATAAAGAAGTTTGAACAAGCTGTTGAAGAAAAAGACATGAAAAATGCCGAAGTTCTTTTTAGCGATGCTACTAGAAAAATAGATCAAGCATGTTCAAAAGGTGTTATCGTAAAAAATACAGCAGCAAGAAAAAAATCTAATTTAGCAAAAAAATTAAATGCTGCCAAAGCTTAAAAATTATAAAAAATTATGCATAGTTTTTTATTATGAAATTTCTCCTAAATTTTTGGGAGAAATTTTTGTATATAAACAGTATTAAGTTACTGCTAATTTAAATATTTGAACATAAAAATGCACTGCCAAATATTAGAATTTTTCTAACATTTGAAAGTGCATTTTAGTATGTCTTTTTTATAATTTTATAAAATTAGTTTTCATTTGCTTTTTCTAATTCTGAAGTACAATGAGGACATCTGGTTGCTTTGAAATGAATTTCAGATAAACAGTATGGACAAATTTTTGTCGTTGGTTCTGGAACTTTTTCGTCCTCAACATTTTTCTTTGATTTTTTATGTTTAAATATTTTTTCATTAAGGTGACCTAAATTAGCTAATTGATCAAGTTTTGCTTTTTCTAATTTTTCATTTAATTTACTAATATAAGTAACAAATAAAAATAAAGTAAAAGCTACAAGTAAAAAGTTAACTACAGCTGTTATGAAAGCACCATATCTAATGGAAACACCTCCTATAGTATAGGCTAAATCTGAAAAGTCAACGTCTCCAAATATTAAAGATATAGCTGGCATAATTATATCATTGACTAATGATGATACTATTGCTTGAAATGCTGCACCTATTATAACACCGACAGCTAAATCAATTACATTACCTTTTAAGGCAAATTCTTTAAACTTTTTTAACATAAAGATTCCTCCTAATATCTAAATTCGTATATATAATAGAATATTTAGGAGAAAATGTCAATAAAATGAATAAATTGTCGAAATAGATAATATGAAAAAATTATAACTTAAAAGAACCAGGTAACAAATCTTGTATAGAATATGTTTTTAAATTTTCCATACTATCATAAAATAAGTGTATTTTGAAATCAGAATCAACAAATTCGCTCATAAATTGTCTACAATATCCGCAAGGTGTTGTAAAAGTTAAATCTTCATCAGAATGACCACCAACTACCACAATGCAAGAAAAGTCTTTTTGACCATCAGAAATTGCTTTGGAAAAGGCAACTCTTTCTGCACAAATAGCTTGTATGCCACCATTTTCAATATTACAACCAGAATAAACTTTACCATCTTTGCATAAAAGAGCAGCACCTACTTGAAAATTTGAATAAGGAGAGTAAGCATTTTTTCTGGCAACTTTGGCGATAGTTATTAAATCTTCTAAACTCATAAAAACCTCCATTTTTAATTATATATATAAAGAAAGAACATGAAAAATTTCATGCTCTTTTGGTGCGCCATCGCGGGATCGAACCGCGGACCTTGTGATTAAGAGTCACCTGCTCTACCATCTGAGCTAATAGCGCGTATATAAATATCAACGAAAATCATTATATAACTTTTTATTAGGAGTTGTCAAGTGCTAATTCTTTTTTGAAATTAAATTTGAAAAGAAAATTAATAATATATGATGAATTCCATATACATGAATGGGTAAAAGGGAATAAATAATTAATTTAAATAAAAAAATAAAAAAACTTAAAAAAAAGTATTGACATTTTACGACTAAAAATGTTATACTAAACAAGTAAACAATTTAACAGATGATAACAAGTAATTAGTAATCTATTTACCGCTGTGAGAAAAGCATTTCAAGAAAGGAATACTAATTTTTATTTTGCCCAAAAATGCTTTAAAAAAATTGAAAAAAGTTTAAAAAAAGTATTGACATCTGTTAATAAAAGTATTATAATAGCAAACGTTCCGTTAGGGAACGGGAAAGTACATTGAAAAGTAAACAATACAATATCCTTTAAGAGACCAAGCGGTAATACTTGATATTACCAAAATAAAT
>CANQSV010000012.1 GCA_947626605.1 uncultured Clostridia bacterium
CTCATTAATCAAATAACAACAATTAGTAAACAGAGAATTTTCAAAGATACTGTTAGAAGAAATGTGAAAATATCAAGTGAATTACTTGATTTAATTGATAAACAAATCATTAAATTTTTTACTAAATAAAATATATATGTTAAAAAGGAGAGTTGCTAGAACTCTCCAAAATCATTTAGGCTCCCGTCTTACTACAAAAGTAGTAGAGGGTTAAGTTAAATATATTTTAACATATAATATTTAACTTGTCAAATTTAATTTGACATTAATAGTATATGAATTGCTTGATAAAGTTATACATTATCTGAATTTATATATTTATTTACTTAATTATAATATTTAATAAATTACATAATTTTTTTGGAATTTATTTTAGACATTGTCTTATTTTCTATATTGCACTTTTGGAGCGGGTAGCGAGAATCGAACTCGCGCGACCAGGTCGGAAGCATGGCATTCTACCACTAAATTATACCCGCATATTTACTATAAACTAATTAAAATTATAATTAGTTTTTTAATAAAAGTCAAATATGTTTTAGATAAGCCAAATCATATGTTTACTTGAAGCAAAAATAATGATATAATCAAAACGAATTTTTAAGAGAGTAAAGGAGATATGTTATGGAATTAATAAGAGACTTATATAAAAATATTGACAATTATGAAAATAAAGAAATATCTATAGAAGGTTGGGTAAAAACTGTTAGAGATTCGAAAACTTTTGGATTTATAGAAATAAATGATGGAACATTTTTTAAAAATGTTCAAATTGTTTTTGAAGAAAGTTTAGAGAATTTTGCAGAGGTATGTAAATTACCTATTAGTTCAACAATTTGTGTTACAGGAACATTTGTAAAAACAGAAGGAGCAAAACAACCATTTGAAATAAAAGCCAAAAAAGTAGAAATAGAATATACTGCAGATTTAGACTATCCTCTTCAAAAGAAAAGACATTCTTTTGAATATTTAAGAACTATAGCTCATCTAAGACCTAGAACAAATACATTTAACGCAGTATTTAGAGTACGTTCAGTATTATCTTATGCAATTCATAAATTCTTTCAAGAAAGAGGATTTGTATATGTTCATACTCCAATAATAACATCAAGTGATTGCGAGGGTGCTGGAGAAATGTTTAATCTAACAACTTTTGATTTAGAAAATCCTGCTAAAAATGAAGATGGAAGTGTAGATTATTCAAAAGATTTTTTTGGAAAACCTGCACATCTTACTGTAAGTGGTCAATTAAATGTTGAAACTTATGCACATGCTTTTAGAAATGTATATACATTTGGTCCTACATTTAGATCAGAGAACTCAAATACTGTAAAGCATGCATCAGAATTTTGGATGATTGAACCTGAAATATGTTTTGCAGATTTAAAAGATGATATGGATTTAGCAGAAGAAATGGTAAAATATATAATTAAATATGTTATGGATAATTGTCCAGAAGAAATGGAATTTTTTAATAGTTTTGTAGATAAAGGCTTATTTGAAAAGTTAAACAATGTTTTAAGCTCTGATTTTGCTAGAATAAGCTATACAGATGCAGTAAAAGAATTAGAAAAAAAGAATGATAAATTTGAATTCCCAGTGCATTGGGGAACAGATTTACAAACAGAACATGAAAGATATTTATGCGAAGAAATATTTAAGAAACCAGTATTTGTTACAGATTATCCAGCTGAAATAAAAGCATTTTATATGAAACAAAATCCAGATGGAAAAACTGTTGCAGCAGCAGATTTACTAGCTCCAGGAATAGGAGAAATAATCGGAGGAAGTCAAAGAGAAGATAACTTAGAAATTCTACAAAATAAAATTAAAGAGCTTGGAATGAATGAAAAAGATTATTGGTGGTATCTAGACTTGAGAAAATACGGAAGTGTTAGACATGCAGGCTTTGGTTTAGGTTTTGAGAGAATGATGATGTATTTAACAGGAATGCAAAATATTCGTGATGTTATACCATTTCCAAGAACACCAAAAAATTGTGAATTCTAAAAAATATAAAATATATGAGAAAGAAAGCGGGGACGGTCCTGCTTTTTTCTATATTGTAGGAATTTTCTCTTTCAAAGAAAGAGAAAAGCTCCGTACATTTCTTAGATGTGCGAAATGAAATGAGCTACAGATAAGTTATACGGTGTAAGATAGTTATGCGAATGTTACAAATTCTTAATAACTTTGTTATTTAGAATTTGTTAATCCGCTTTTTCTATATTGTAGAATTATTTAATTAAAATTTTACATTGTATTGTTGGAGATAATAATTTTACAAAGTTTTCTGCATCTTCAGTAGTGCCAACAATACTTCCGTAATGTATAGGTATTGCAATTTGTGGCTTTATTTCATTAATAAGGTTGGCAGCTTCTTTAAAATTCATTGTGTATGTTCCGCCAATAGGAACAAAGGCTACATCACATTTTACTTTTTTGTTGTCTTCAGTTATATCAGTATCTCCTGCTATATAATATTTATATCCATCTAAATTTATTATATAACCAACCCAGTTATTATTCTTAGGATGAAATTTCTTATCAATATTATATGCAGGAACTGTTTCAAAATTAATTTTGTTTATATTATAATTTTTATTAGGTTCTACTATAAAAAGATAATCTTTATTAAATCCATCATCTAATAATGTATTTAGTAGAGTTTTAGGAGCAACAATAAATGTATCATTTTTGTATACTTTTTTTATATCTTCTTTTGAATAATGATCAAAATGATCATGAGTTATAAAAATAATGTCTGCATCATTATAATTTTTCTCAATTTTAAATGGATCAAAGTAAATTGTAATTTCTTTATTAATTCTTATACAACTATGGCATAAAACTTCAATATTTTCTAACATAATAAAATCCTCCTTAACTAATTAAGATATATTTATAATTATAAGTGAAAAGGATAAATATTTCAACAAGAGTTTTACATAATAGAGCTATTTTGTTGACATAAATATGCATACATGATATAATAAGGGCAAATTTTAGGAGAGTAATATGGAAGATAATTTATATGAAAAAAGAAAAGAAGAATTATTATATCTAATTAATACTTTTAGAATTATTGGAATATCACAATATATATTAAATCAAGAAAATATAAAAGAAAGTTTTGATGTTGGATTAAAGAACGGCTCTAATTATGAAGATGATCAATATTATGAAAGTATAAAAGCAGACTATGAAATTCTAGCTCAAGATAGAGAGGTTATTGAAACTTTAGAAGAAAAAATATACGAGGTAGAGTATGACGAGGAAGATGAAGCAAAATGTGCAAATGCTGTATATGGGTTAGCTGCTTTTCTAGGAATGAGTATATTGAAAAAAGAGAAAAATTGGAGTGGAATAAAACATAATATAATACAAATATTAGATCAAATGAAGCTGAGAGATTTCATAACAACTTTAGAAATAGCAGGAATGAGTGAAGTGTGTGAAGATTCAGATATAATGGATATTATAAAGAAAAAAATTCCAGAAATGTCAGAAGTTGAGTTTTTAAGATTACATACAGATATAAATGAAGGTAATGTTGAATTAGATGATGATCTTAATAAACTGATAACTGAAAGAACAGAAAAAGCTTCAATTGTATTAGCTCCTAAATATATTTCAATGAGTGATAATGTACAAGATACACTAAAAATCCTTGAAAATGTAAAAAATCCAGAAAAGATAGAATCAATTATAGAGGCTTTAAATTTTTGGGATGAGGAAATAGATGCAAAAATTAATCAAATAGTAGAAAGTTTGTCAGATGAACAGCTTGTTAGATTAATGGTTGCAATTAAAGATTTTGTGTATGATAATGAAAATTTAGATGAATTATTATTAAAAAGAGTAAGTAATTTTAATAGTGAAAATTTTGCAATAGTAATTTTAGCTTACTTAAATGGTTCAAAAGAAGATATGAGAAATAAAATATTGGATATAGCAGTAAAAAAGAAACTAATAACTTCGGATAAAATAAAAAAAATAATAAAATTTCGTAATACAAAAATAAATTGGGAGAACATAGAAAAAAGATATAAGGTATATAAAGATTTCAGTAGTCCAATATCTGACTTAGGTACTATGATGTGTGAAGATGATTTAGATAATGCCTTAATAGTGTATTCACATATGGATAATCCAACAGAAGAAGATATAGAAGAAGTGGAAGATGAAGTAGATAGAGAAACAGTATACAAGTATAAAGAGTTTAATAAATCTGTTGATATAAGTGAACAATTATTGGAGTACGTAATAAGACTATCTGAATTAGATGAAAAAGATATTGTAAAAGTTATAAAAGTATTAGAGGAAAAAATAGGCGATTTAGATGAAAATAATATGGAAGAAAATCCTTTAAATACTATTAGAGGATATGCTTACAATCTATTAAGAAAATATTTGCATAATAGAATTTTGGAAATGGAAGATAGAGGAGCAATATTGTTAGTTTCTACAATATACGATAATAGCAAAGATAGTGATGTAAATAATTATATAGAAGCAAAATTAGCAGAATGTTTAGATAAAATTAAGATAAATATACAAATGGAAAAGTAAAATATAAAGAAAAGGCAATTATTATATTGCCTTTTTTTTATTTCTTATGATAAAATTGAACAAATATTCTATGAGAATTGGGAGAAAAAAATGATAGATTTAACGCAAGATATTCAGTATGTAAAAGGAGTAGGTCCTAATAGAGCTATTCTTCTAAGAAAACTAGGAATAAATAATTTAGAAGACCTAATTACATATTACCCAAGAAATTATGAAGATAGAGGTAAACCAATTAGTATAATAGATGCACAAGACGAAGAAGAAGTATTAATAGAAGGTGTGGTAGTATCAAAAATAAATGAGATAAGAACTAGAAGAAGGAACATGACAATATATAAACTTATAGTAAGAGATGAAACAGAAAGTTGTGTTATGATATGGTATAACCAAGCATATTTGAAAAGTTTATTTAAGATTGGGCAAAAGTGCAGATTTTTTGGAAAGATTAGTAAAAAAGCTGGGAAAATCGAGATGAATTCACCAGTATATGATTTTGAAGGAAAAGATAGAAATACTGGTAAAATAATTCCTATATATCCATTAACATATAAATTAAAACAAAATACAATAAGAAAAATAATAGAAACAGGACTAAAATTAATAGAAAATGATAAATTAGAAGAAACATTACCAGATTACATATTAAAAGAAAACAATTTAATAGATATAAATTCAGCTATAAAGAAAATACATTTTCCAGAAAATTTTGAGGACTTTTCAAAAGCAAGGAAAAGACTAGTATACGAAGAATTAATGAACATGCAAATACTTCTTTTAAGCTTAAAAAATAAGTATTCTAAAAAAGAAGAAGGTATAAGATTTAGTAAATCAGCAAAAATGTCAGATGTAATTAATGCATTGCCTTTTAAGCTAACAAAAGCACAATTGAGAGTTCTTGAAGAAATAGATAGAGATATGGAAAGTGGAAAGGTAATGAATAGACTTCTACAAGGAGATGTTGGTTCTGGTAAAACAGCGATATCAATGATTGCTGGATATAAAGCAGTAAAAAGTGGATATCAAATGACAATTATGGCACCAACAGCAATTCTAGCTGCACAACACTTAGAAAGTTTTGAAAAAACTTTAGCTCCGTTTGGAATAAAATGTGAACTATTAGTAGGAAGTATTACTAAAAAGAAAAAAGAAGATATACTAGAAAGATTAAAAAACGGAGAAATAGATATTTTAATAGGAACACATGCCTTACTAGAAGAAAATGTAGTATTTAAAAATTTAGGCTTAGTTGTAACAGATGAACAGCATAGATTTGGAGTTAGACAAAGAGGAATTATATCAAGCAAAGGAAATAATCCAGATGTATTAGTTATGACAGCTACTCCAATTCCAAGAACTTTGGCTTTAATTCTATATGGAGATTTAGATATATCAATAATTGATGAATTACCTCCAAACAGAAAAGAAATAAAAACTCATATAGTAAGAAAGGCAAAGGAGCAAGGCTTAAATAGTTTTGTAAGAGAACAAATAAAACAAGGTAGGCAAGCATATATTGTATGTCCACTTGTAGAAGACAGTGAAGAAATCGAAGCAAATTCAGTAATGAAAATGGCAGAAATTTATCAAAATCAAGTATTCCCAGATTTAAAAGTAGAATATTTGCATGGTAAAATGAAAGCTAAAGAAAAAGACTCAATAATGGAAGATTTTAAAAATGGAAAAATAGATATCTTAATATCTACAACAGTTATAGAAGTAGGTGTTAATGTACCAAATGCAAGTATTATGATAATAGAAAATGCAGAGAGATTTGGTCTAGCACAATTACATCAATTAAGAGGAAGAGTTGGAAGAGGAGAGTATGAGTCATTTTGCTTTTTGAAGTGTGAAGGAAAATCAGAAATAGCAAGACAGAGAATGAATGTTATGAAAGAAACAAATAATGGTTTTATAATATCTGAGAAGGATTTAGAATTAAGGGGAACAGGAGAATTTTTTGGAACCAAACAACATGGGTTGCCAGAATTTAAAATAGCTAATTTATTTGAAGATATAAAAATACTAAAGGCAGTACAGGAAACAGCACTAAAGGTTATAAATGAAGATCCATATTTAGAAAAAGAAAAAAATGAAAAATTTAAAAAGTTTGTAGAAAAAAGATTTAATGAAAGATTAGAAATATAGTATTGACTTTTTATACTAACAATAATAATATAAAAAAAACGATAGAAAAAATAATAATGTACAGTATAATAGAAATATTATAAATAGAAAAGGATGTTGAATAATATGTTAAAATTAATAGGAATGCTAATTGCTTGTTTAGGTGTAATATGTATATATGATGCAAGGTTAATTGCAAAAAAATACTTCGATTTTGGAAATGAAAACGAAGTCTCATCGGGATTAAAAATATTAGGATATATATTTTCAATGGCAGGCGGATTAATTGTATTTTTCACCATTTGATGTATTTGATGTGTATAGAAGACGTGTTAAAAACACGTCTTTTTTTGTGTGTGACCATATTATTGAAATGAAAAAAATGTCGAAAACTTCCCATAATTCGCTAAAACTTCCCAAGTTTCGCTATTGGAAAAAATTACCAATTAAGATATAATTTCAAAAGTAAAATCGTATGGGAGGTATATATGAAGAGTGAATATTTAAAAAAGGACAAGCTACTTATTTTAGAAATTACAGAAGAAATTGACCATCATACTACAGAAAAAATTAAGAGGAGGGCGGATTATGAAATTGAAAGATTTATGCCTAGAAAAACTATATTTGATTTTAATAGTGTTACTTTCATGGATAGTGCAGGAATAGGGATGTTAATTGGAAGATATAAAATGGCTAAGATGTTTGGAGGAACAGTAGAAATAAAAAATGTGAATCCTAATATAAAGCGAATATTGGAAATGTGTGGAGTGCTAAAATTAGTACCAATAGTAAACGAAGTTGAAGTATAAAAGAAAGGAATATATTATTATGGAATTTTATGAGAACGAAATGAAATTAGAATTTTTAAGTAAGTCTAATAATGAAGCATTTGCAAGAATTGCAGTTGCAGCCTTTGCAGCTCAATTAGATCCTACAATAGAGGAATTAGCAGATATAAAAACTGCTGTATCAGAAGCAGTAACTAATTCTATTATTCATGGTTATGAAGATGGTGAAGGAATTATTACTGTTGAGTGTAAAATTTTTGGAAATACTCTTAGTATTGAAATTTCTGATTCTGGCGTAGGTATTGAAAATATAGATATTGCAAAAGAGCCACTTTATACAACTAAACCTAATTTAGAAAGGTCAGGCATGGGGTTTACAATTATGGAAAGTTTTATGGATGATATGAAGATTGACTCTATAGTTGGACTTGGAACAAAAGTGTCAATGAAAAAAATGATAAAAAAAGAAGAGGTTTCACATGTATGAAAATAATAAAGAAGATATAAAAAAAGCTCAAGAAGGAGACAAAGAAGCTCTAGAGCGATTAGTAATAAATAACAATGGCTTAATTTGGAGCATAGTAAAGAGATTTAATGGTAGAGGGTATGAAGCAGATGATTTATACCAGATAGGTTGTTTAGCTTTTATAAAAGCAATCAAAAGATTTGATTGGAATTTTGAAGTGCAAATTTCTACATATGCTGTACCATATATTCTAGGCGAAATAAAAAAATATATAAGAGATGATAATCCTGTAAAAATAAGTAGAAGTATAAAAGAACTAAACATGAAAATAACTAGTATGCAAAATGAGTATTTAACAAAAAAGGGAAGAGAACTTAGTATTGATGAATTGGCTAATGAATTAAAGGTAGATAAAGAAGATATAATTATTGCTCTTGACTCGACAAGATGTATAGAATCGTTAGATAGAGAAACAAATGATGAAGATAAAAGAGGGCTAATTGATACAATAGCTTCTAACAAAGATGAAGAACAATTAGTAGTAAACAAACTTACAATAAAAAGCTTATTAGAGAAATTAGAGAAAAGAGAGCAAGAAATAATACTATTAAGATATTATAAAGGAAAAACTCAAAGCCAAGTAGGAAAAATACTAGGAATAACTCAAGTACAAGTCTCTAGAATTGAGAAAAAGATTTTAGATAGAATGAGAATGAATTTGGAGGCAGTATGAGAAAGTTTTTTTTATATATTATTTTGATAGTTTTTATTTGCTTTTGTATACCTATTATTTTTGCTAATGCTTTTAGTAATACAACAGAAAAAATAGCAAGTGAACAAGTTATAGAAAAACAGAATAAACAAATTAAAGATGAGAATGAAAAAAATATTTATAATTATGGAAAATATTCTGAAATTAAGCTACTTCATGCTAAAACGAATAAAGTAGAATCCGTAAAATTAGATGAATATTTATTAAATGTTGTATCAGCTGAAATGCCAGCAACATATGAGGAAGAAGCTTTAAAAGCTCAAGCAGTGGTTGCTAGAACATATACTATTTATAAAATAGAAAATGGAGGAAAACATAAAAATGCAGATATATGTGATGATTCAACATGCTGTCAAGCTTGGATATCTAAGGAGGATAGATTAAATAAATGGAAAGAAGATGTGAGAGATAAAAATTGGAAAAAGATTGAACAAGCAGTTAATTCAACAAAAGGAGAGATAATAACATATGATGGAAAACCAATAAATGCTTTTTTTCATGCTAGTAGTGGAGGCTTTACAGAAAAGCCAATAAATGTATGGGGAGGAAGTGGCTATCCATATTTACAAGTAGTTGAAACATCAGGAGAAGAGGGCTATTCTCAGTATTCATCTAAAGCAGAATTTTCAGAAAAAGAACTTTTAGAAAAATTAAAACAAAAATACTCAGATATAAAAATAAATTTTGAAAAAAAAGATGAAATAAAAATAACTGAGTATACAGATAGTAATAGAGTGAGGACAGTTAAGTTTGGAAATAAGAATTTATCAGGGGTAGAAACAAGAACAATTTTGGGATTAAGGTCTACAAATTTCAAAATAACACAAGAAGATGGAAAAATAAAATTTAGTGTAATAGGATATGGACATCGGAGTTGGAATGAGCCAAACAGGAGCAGATGCACTAGCTAAACAAGGAAGTAACTACAAAGAAATAATAAAGCATTTCTATACAGGTGTTGAAATTGTAAAAATAAATGAATAAACATATAAAATCTGGAAATAATTTTACTAAAGATAAAATTAATAGGAGGTTTTTATGGAAAAGAGAACTATTGAAAATAAAAGAAAAACTAATATATATGTAATAGGAAGTGCATGTTTAATAATATTAGTATCATGTATAATTGCTTTTTTTGCGTATACAAGTAAACTTAGAAAATTTGCAGAGGAAACAACTTTACAAAAAAACAATATGAGTAACATTTTAAATAATGCTTTAGATTTAGAAAACAATACTATAGAATCTGCAAGTAGTAAAATTGGAAAAAAGGTAGAAGAATTAGAAGAAGATAATAAAAATAATACTACAGTAAAAGTAAATAATACTAAAACACAAATAGATAAAAATACAAATAAAGAAAATAAATCTTCGTCAAAAACAAATACAGTAGAAGTTATTCAAGATGATGTTCAAGATCCAGTGTTTTTAATGCCAATAGAAAAAGGTAAAATATCAAAACAATATGCTAGTGACAATTTAATATATTCTGAAACATTAGAAGAATGGATTACGCATAAGGGAATTGATATAAAAGCAGATAAGGCAACTGTAGTAAAAGCATCAGCAGCAGGAACAATTACTGATATAAAAAATGATCCAAGGTATGGGCTATCAGTAATTATAGAACATACAAATGGATACAAAACAATATATTCAAACTTATTAACAGCAGAATTTATAAAAAAAGGTGAGAGTGTTACTCAGGGACAAACCCTAGGAACTGTTGGAAATACTGCTACTTTTGAGGTTGCAGATGAATCGCATTTGCATTTTGAAATATTAAAAGATGATGAAAATGTAGATCCAGAAGTATATTTAGCTGAGTAGAGAGCAGAATTAAAAAATCTTATACTAAAAAAGAAAGAGCTCCGGTGCATAAAGCGCCGGAGCTTTGATGAAATAAGTGCCCATTACTTATTAGGAAGAAAGATGAATGTTGCCAACAATAGTCATACTATCATCTTTGAAGCAAGGAGAAAGTTCAATACTATTGTTGAGACCGACGAATCCGGGAGACCCGGATAAGGTGTAGTAACCTTTTACTTTTGAAATAATCCAGAGCCAACCAGCCCAACCTTTTCTGAGCAAGTGCTCACGAACAAAATGAGGATTGGGAAGGTAAAGCCTAGATCCTTCGTCAAGAGGAAACATCAACAGAGGAAGTGGGTCAGCATCATCCGAAGATGTATGATAGCCACCGACTGCTGAGTAATTTTTATTCCGGAGCAACTCACGTAAATCCGAAATGGATGATGAAGGGTCATAGTACTTTACAACCCGTTCGGAGAATATTTTTGCCTCTTCTCTGTTCATATAATTTACTCCTTTCGGTAATGGTCAATATGGACACTTAAGTCATCAAAACGTTAGCCACGTTTTTATAAACTAAGATTCATGGAATGCGAAATTCCAGAATGTATATAATTATAACATACTTAACATAAAAAGTCAAAGCTTAACATTAAATCTGTTAGATACTATTCTCATGTAAAAATTTTAGGTGTTTTAAATATTCAAAAAACTCAATAGTGGCGCAATATTTATCAACAAAAGTTAAAATAAAACTTTCACGATATTTTGGAAACTTAAGGGTAACTGGCCACATATGTTTTAAAATAATATCTTTTTCTTTATCATTTAAATTAAATAGTGTACAAGCATTGGTACAAGCAACTTTTCCATGAGTATAAGCGTGAAGGCCCTTCCTATTTCCACGTATTCTCCAATCATATAAGAAAAAATCGTGAAGCATTGCAGCTCTGGTTGCAGATATATAGTCTAAATGAAATTTCTTGCAGATTAAATAACAATAGAATGCAGTTGAATAACAATGCTCGAATCTAGTAGTACTATAATGTTGTTTAAAATTTTTCATTTGTTGAACAACTTCATTCATAATTATTTCATTAATAATATTTTGAAATTCTATATTTTTTTCTGATAATATTTCATATTTCCTTTTCATGAAAACCTCCATTAAACAAGCAATATGTAAAAGAGTAATCTCTTATAAATTATAACATAATAACTGAATTAAAGATAATTGAAAAACTTGGTAAAATAGATAATATATGAAAATAAAATAACTTGAAAAATAAATAACAATAGTATAGAATGAAGCATATCAATAATAAAGGGTGATTTATATGAAAGATAACTTAATATACATTATAAAAAAAGAAGAACACAATAAAGAATCTTTAATAAATTTAATAGAAGAACATAAAGAAATTAAATTTGTATCATTGATGGGAGTGGATTTGATTGGCAATTCAACAGATGAAAGAATTCCAATCAAAGTATTTATTAATGATATTGATAATTTTTTAAATGGAATAGCTGTTCAAACAGATGGCTCTTCTGTAAATTTGCCTGGAATATCAACATTAAATGATGCAAAAGTTGATATGGCAGTTGACTTAGATGTTAATTGGGTTGTTGATTATAATTATTCTTTAATGGATTCAAACTCTGATACTCCAGTAGGCACTATATTAATACCTTGTTTTTTATATCATAATAATAAACCAGTTGATTCAAGAAGCATTTTGAAAACAACTGTAGAAACATTTAAACAAAGAATATTACAGATTTTAAAAGATAATGATACATATTTAGAAAAATATGAAATAAAAAAAGATTCTATTAAAGATATATTGCTCACAACTGCAACAGAACTTGAATTTTGGGTAAAAACTCCAAATGATAAAGCAGAAATAGAGGCATTAACAACATCACAACGTTTAAATGAACAATATTGGAATCGAATAGATGGAGTAGTGAGAACAGCTTTAGAAGATTGTTTAATTACTATGGATAAATACAATTTTGAACCAGAAATGGGACATAAAGAAGTAGGAGGAATTAAACCTAAATTAGGTGTTGAAATAAGAGATAATCATATTATGGAGCAGTTAGAAATAGATTGGAAATATTCTAATCCTATGCAAACTGCAGATAATGAAGCATACATAAAAGAACTAGTAAGTGATGTTTTTAAAAGATATGGATTAGAGACCACTTTTTTGGCTAAGCCAATAAAAGATGTTGCTGGAAATGGAATGCATACTCATTTAGGAATATCAGTAGAGCTAAACAATGGGAAAATAGTAAATCTATTTAATAGTACAGAAAATGGATTCTTAAGTGAATTAGGATATGGAGCTTTAATGGGAATTTTGCATAACTATGAAGTAATAAATCCATTTATATCATCAACAAGAGATTCTTTAAATAGATTAAAACCAGGATATGAAGCACCAGTATCAATAGTAACTTCTTTAGGAATAGACGAAAAGACTCCATCAAGAAACCGTTCTGTTTTAATTGGGTTAGTAAGAGATAACAATAATCCAAATGCAACAAGATTTGAACTAAGGTCTCCAAATCCAGGTTCTAACTTATATATAACAGAAGCGGTGTGTTATCTTGCTATGTTAGATGGAATAGAGTACGCAGTTAGAAATAAAAAAACAGAGACAGAATTACTTACAGAAATATCTAAAAAAGCTGGAGAAGATGCAGGATATTTAGAAAAAGATAGAGAATATAGAAGTGAAGAAGATGTTTTTGAAGCATATACAGAAGAGTTTAGAAATAAAGTATATGGTATAACTCCAAGAACTGTATATGAAAATATAAAAAATTTAGAAAGTAACTCTAAAAAAATGAAAATATTTGAGAATAATACAATTTTTGATAAGAGAATGATAAATTCTATAAAAGCATCAATAATTAATAGATGGAAAACGGAAATAATACATAGATTAATAAAAGAATACAGAGAAGAAATTATAGGATGTATAAAAAATCCAGAATATTTATTTGAAATAACAGAACAAGATGAAAAAAAATGGGAAGAAATAAAAAGGTTAAAAGTATATATAAGTAAAAATACAGAAGAATTTGGTAAATGCTTATTTGCAAAAATCTTAGGAGCTTTTGAAAAAGAAGAATATGAATTAGCATCTAATTATATAATTGAGCTAGAAAATAAAATGGAAGAATTAAGAAAATTGTACAATGAGTATATTAAGAACTTATTATAGTTGATTTTACTGAATTTATATGATATACTTTTATAGATTTTTGTGTTTAAGAGGTTAAAATTATGTATTTAATAGTTGGATTAGGAAATCCAGAATCAGAATATGCAAATACGAGACATAATATGGGATTTGAGGTAATAAATAAAATAGCTAAATCATATAACATAGAAGTGGTTAAGGAAAAATATCAAGGACTTTATGGTAGTGGACAAATTGAAGGTGAAAAAGTAATTTTATTAAAGCCACAAACGTATATGAACTTAAGTGGAATATCTATAAGAGAATTTGTTAATTTTTATAAAATAGATATAGAAAATATAATAATAATTTATGATGACATTGATGTTGAACCTGGTAAAATAAGAATTAGAAAGCAAGGATCTGCAGGAACTCATAATGGAATGAAATCAGTAGTAAAAGAACTAGGAACAACAAATTTCCCAAGAATAAGAGTGGGAATAGGAAAACCAAAATATGAAAATGATATGATTAATCATGTATTACAAAAAATAGATGAAAAAGATAAAGAAATTATTAATAAAGGAATAGAGTTAGCATATTCAGCTGTTGTTGAAACAATTAATAATAATATAGATATAGCAATGAATAAATATAATTAAAAGCATAAAAGGAAAGGCGAAGAACAATGAGAGAAATACTAATTAACAAATCAGAAAACAAAATAATTGTTATGGTATCAGAGAATGGAAATATTGTTGAAAAATATGAAGAATTTGAATCACAAAAAAGATTAGAGGGGGGTATATATCTAGGAAAAGTTGAAGATGTATTACCAGGAATGCAGGCAGCTTTTGTTAATATTGGAGAGAAAAGAAATGCTTTTATACATCTAAAAGATTTACTTCCAAAGATAGATGTAAAAACTACTAATCCAGATGAAATAATTAATAATAGTAATATAAGAGATGTAATAAAAAGAGGCTCAACTCTACTAATTCAAGTAAAAAGAGATCAAACTAATAAAAAAGGAGCTAGAATTTCTACACATATAAGTATACCAACAAGATTTTTAGTGTTTATGCCAAATACTAATATAGTTACAATATCACAAAAGATAGAAAAAGAAACAGAAAAAAACAGATTATTAGAAATAATAAGAAAAAATCTCCCTGAAGGATGTGGATGTATAATTAGAACTTCAGCTGAAGGGAAAAAAGAAGAAGATATAATAACAGATATTAAGCAAGTAGAAAAATTATGGACTCAAATAAAAAATAAAGCAAAAAAAGAAAATCCAAATGCACCAGTGCTTATATGTAAAAATCAGGGGATTATAGAAAAAGTACTAACAGATATGATGGATCGAAATGTTGAAAGAATAGTAGTAGATAATAAAAGCATTTATGAAAAAGTTTCAAAGTTTGTTCTTGATAGTAAAATAAAAGTAGAACTTTCTGAAAATAGTATTATGGAAATGTATGATATAGAAAAACAATTGGATAAGGCAAATAATAGAAGGTTATGGCTAAAATGTGGTGGATATATAACAATTGATAAAACGGAAGCATTAACTGCAATAGATGTAAATTCAGGAAAATATATAGGAAAAGATAGCTTTGAGAAAACGATATTCACCGTCAACAGAGAAGCAAGTGTAGAAATTGCAAAACAATTAAGATTAAGAGATATAGATGGAATAATTATTATTGATTATATAGACATGAAAGAAGAAAAAAATAAAGAAGAAATAATAAAAATTCTTGAAGATAATTTAAAACATGATAGATCTAAAACTCAAATTCTAGGATTTTCAAAATTGAATTTATTAGAGATGACAAGAAAACATGTTGTTTCAAATGAATAATAAATAAATTTCATAAAAAAATAAGTGATAGCTTTATGCTGTCACTTATTTTTATGAAAAACTTGAATAAATATCCACAAATTGGAAATAATTAAGATAATAATATAAAGATCATTAGGAGGATATTATGGAATCTAATATAATGAAAAATATTGTTATTTTAAAAAATTTACCATCAAATTTAGTTGAAGAAGCCTTTATTGTATTAAAAGAGAATGAGAGAATACAAATACAAGATTTAACAAATTATGAAAATTCAAATAAAAATACTAATAAAAATTATAATGAATGTAAAAATAAAGAATATATAATAAAAGAAGCAGAAATGTTAGTAGAGAATTATTTGAAAGATATAGAAAACAGAAAAAATGAGAAAAATAAGGATATTTGGAAATTAAAATATGAAAAATTAAAAATATTAAATATTTTTCTTATTTTTTTATTTGCAATAACAATAATAAAAAGTTTTATATAAATCAATGAATAAAATAATTTCCTTCGAATAGTATTAATTAAATACTAAGGAGGAGGACCTTTTATGGAAAGAGTTTTATCTCAAGAAGAAAGAATAAAAAGAGCGGAACAAGTAGCCGAATTAAGGAGAAGTCTAAGGGAAAACAATCCAAAAGAATATATGTATTCTAAAAGAAAAAATTTTATAGGCGAAGAAGATAAACAAAAAAATAACCGTATACTATTGAGAATGATAAAACAAATCTGCATATGTTTAGTAGTATATATCTTATTTTTTATAATAAAAAATCAAAATTTTATTTTTTCTGAAGAGTTTACAAGAAATACAAAAGAAATATTATCTTATGATATAAATTTTGTGGAAATATATAATAATGGAATTAATTTTTTACAACAACTATATAATTCTGAATCTAATGAAGAGAAAAATACAGATGATAAAAATAATGACAGTAAAAATCAAGTAAACGATAATGAAAAAGAAAATAACAATGAAAATAAGACCCAAAAAAATGATGAAAAAGAAGTTTCTACAATGGAGAAAGATGTTAAATATTTAAAAGAAAATTATTCATTAAAGAAGCCAGTACAAGGAATTGTAAGTTCAGAATTTGGGGATAGAAAAGATTCAAATCCAATAGTAACTGCAGAACATAAAGGTATAGACATAGCTGCAGAAAAGGGAACTAAGATTATATCAGCAATGGATGGGGTGGTAGATATTGCTACCACTTCTTCTTCATATGGAAAGTATGTTGAAATAAATGATGGAAAAATAAAAACTTTGTATGCACATTGTAATAAGTTATATGTAAAAAAAGGAGAGAAAGTAAAGGCAGGACAGAAAATTGCAGAAGTAGGGAATACAGGAGAAGTTACTGGCTCTCATTTGCATTTTGAAATAAAAGTATCAGATAGAAACATTAATCCTGCTTTAATATTAAATTTTTAATAGGAGGGAAAATGCGAATTATTGGAAAAATTGAAATGATAATTCTATTAGTAATTTTTTATTTTACAAATCAAGTACATATATATTTCCTTTTTATTTTATTTGCAATTATTCATGAAATTGGACATTTAATAGCAGGAATATTAGTTGGAAAAAAAATAGAAAAAATGGAAATTTTACCTTTAGGCAGTAATATAACATTTAAAAGTGCAGTAGAAGAATATAATAAAAGAATTTATAAAGGAAATCTTGGAAATGTAAAAAATATAATAGTAGCATTAGCAGGACCATGTGCAAATATTATAATGGCTATTGTTTTATATAAAACAAATATAAATAATGAGATAATATACATAAATTTATTAATTGCATTTTTTAATTTAATACCAATCTACCCTTTGGATGGAGGAAGAGTAGTTAAAGAAATTTTACATTTAAGCTTAGGTAAGAGGAAAGCAATTAATAAGGTTAATATTATATCTAATATTACTATGATAATACTTACTATAATATCAAGTATTATGATATATATATTAAAAAACATTGCGATATTTTTTATAGTTATATATTTATGGTTAATGGTAATTAAAGAGAACAATAAATATAATGCTATACAAAAAATTTATACAATAGTAGATGAATTTAATACAGATAAAGTACAGAAAGAAGAAAAAGAATGCTTGTTAGCAGATATTTCATTTAGTACAAACGATAGTATTGATTAGTAAAATGATTTATTTAAAGATTGTATAAATTTGCATTATATGTTAAAATTAAGAATGTAAATATACAAGAGAAAGGACGAAAAAGAATTGAAAATCTTAGTTGTTGGAGATATTGTTGGACAATGTGGGGTAAAAAAATTATGTGAAGAATTACCCCGATTGAAGAAAAATAAAAATATAGATTTTATTATTGTAAATGGAGAAAACTCAGCGGATGGAATGGGAATTACGCAAAGGATTTTCAAAAGTATTATAGAAGCAGGAGCAGATGTTGTTACAATGGGGAACCATACGTGGGGGAAAAAGGATATTTTTAACTTTTTAGATGATTCAAGATTAATAGTACCAGCTAATTATCCTAAAGGTGTATTGGGAAATCGATATGGGGTATATGAAGTTAATGGAAAGAAAATTGGTGTTATCAATTTACTTGGAAGAACTGATATGAATGTTTTATCAGAAAATCCATTTATAATTGCAGAAGAAATAATACAAGAAATAAAAAATAAAACAGATATTATAATTGTAGATTTTCATGCAGAAGCGACTGCTGAAAAAATTGCTATGGGGTATTATTTAGATGGAAAAGTTAATATCTTATTTGGTACACACACACATGTGCAAACAGCAGATGAAACAATATTAGCAAAGGGAACAGCTTATATAACTGATATAGGAATGACTGGACCAGTAGATTCAGTAATTGGAATGGATATCAATGTATCAATTAAAAGATTTAAAACAACTCTTCCAGAAAAATATAAAACTGCAGAAGGAAAAGCAATGCTAAATGGTTGCATTTTTGATATTAATGATGAAAATTGTCGAACAGAAAAGATTGAAAGAATAAAAGTACAATAAAAGGCGAAAAATGAAGAAAAAAGAAGATGAAAAATACCAAAAATTTCCAAAAAATACTGGACTTTAAAATACAAATATAATATAAATATATTTGGTAATAAGTTGCAACAAAATTTAAATTATAGGAGGCAAAAATAATGGAAATTTTAAAAATTTCATCAAAATCAAACCCTAATTCAGTAGCAGGAGCAATAGCAGGTTTGGTTAAAGAAAGTAATAAGGCAGAAATGCAAGCAATTGGAGCAGGAGCATTAAATCAAGCTATAAAAGCAATAGCAATAGCTAGAGGTTTTGTAGCACCATCTGGAGTGGATTTGGTATGTGTACCAGCATTTGCAGAGGTAGAAGTTGAAGGAGAAGATAGGACTGGAATTAAAATTCTAGTAGAATCTAGGATGTAAAAAAGAAAGTTATAGATATGGGGAGCAAAATTATTAAATTAATTATGCTCCTTTTTTTATATTGTACCAAAATTCTAATTTTCATTTATATTGTAGGTAAACTTACTTGAAAAAAAATAAGATTTAATATATTATTGAGAAGTAAAAAATAAATGGTAATGGAGGCTAGATATGAGATTAAATTTATTTAGATATATATTTATACTTTTTGTTATAATTCTAATTATCATTTCAGTGTATTATTTAAAAAAAGATGATAAACCAATTCAAGGTGATAATACAAATGGAGAAGCAACAGAAACTATACTAACAGATTTACGATTAGCTGTAGTATCATTAGATAATATGAATCCAATATTAAGTAAAAACCAAAATGTGCAAGATATATCTAAATTAATATGTGAGCCACTATTTAACATAACAGAAAACTTCAGATTAGAACCATGTTTAGCTACAGAATGGGCAAAAGTTGATTCAACTACATATTTAGTAAAGTTAAGAGAAAATGTTGTTTGGCAAGATGGAAGTCAATTTACAGTTGAAGATGTAAAATTCACAATAGACAAAATAAAAGATAATAAGAATGAATCTATATATAGATATAATCTAGCAAATCTAATAGAACTCGAGATTATAGATGAATATACATTAAAAATAAAATTAAATAAGGAAGAGCCATTTTTTGAATACAATCTAACATTTCCAATAATTTCAAAAAGTTTTTTTGATAACGAAGATTTTTTAAAAACTGATAAAAACAATTATCCACTTGGAACAGGCAGATACAAATTCGTTGCATTACAAGAAAACACAATAGAATTAGCGAAGAATGAAAATTGGTGGAATATAGAAAATAAAAATGGAAGAATAGAAAAAATAACAATTAATAAATATAATTCCATGGGAGAAGTTTATAATGATTTTAGATTGGGAAATGTAGACTTATTAACAACTAATACCTTAGTAGTAGAAAATTATATTGGAACAATAGGTTTTATTAAAATTGACTGTAAAGGAAGAGAATATGATTATTTATCACTAAATTGTAAAAACAAATTTTTGAAAGATGAAAAAGTAAGAAATGCTGTAAATTATGCAATAGATACTCAAGCAATAATAAATAACGTTTTCTATGGAAGATATTATGAAACAAAATTTCCTTTGGACTATGGTAATTTTGCATATACAGCAATAGATACACAAAATTATGATTTAGAAAAAGCAAAAAAAATACTAAAAGATGATGGCTGGACTTTAAAAAATAAAGTTTGGCAAAAAAAGGTTCAAGGATATACACAGCAACTCAGTCTAAATTTAGTTGTAAAAAATACTGATGATAATGCTTTAAAAACAGCAGATTTAATAAAAAAACAATTAGAGTCTTTTGGAATAAAAATCGATGTATATGAAGTTAGTGAAAACAGATATGAAGATTATTTAGAAGATAAAAATTATGATATGATTATAACAGGAATTTATAATTCTAATACTCCAAATTTAGAGACTTTTTTTGGAAATGACAATATATCTAACTATTCTAATAAAGAAATAAAAAATATTATTAAAGAAGCAAAAGACATAACAGATGATAATTTGTTACACCAGAAGTATGCTAAAATAATAGAAATATATCAAAAACAATTACCATTTATAGGATTATATAGAAGTAAAAATACTTTGGTTCACACACCAAGTTTGCGTGGAAATATATCACCAAATAACTATAATATATTTTATAATGTAGAAACATGGTATAGACAAGCACAATAAATCAAGAGAAAATATTTAATAAAAAAACTATTGACAAAAAATATAAATAGTATATAATAATCACAAACAAACGTTTAGAAAAATCGAGGAGGAACATATGAGTAAAGATATTTCAGAAAAAAGAAAAGCACTAGAAGTAGCAATGGGACAGATTGAAAAACAATTTGGAAAAGGATCAGTAATGAAGCTTGGAGAATTCCAAGCAATGAATATAGAAGCAATTCCAACAGGAGCATTAGGTTTGGATATTGCATTAGGAATAGGTGGAGTACCACGTGGAAGAATAATTGAAATATATGGACCAGAATCATCTGGAAAAACAACGCTAGCATTACATATAATAGCAGAGGCTCAAAAAGCAAATGGAGAAGCAGCTTTTATAGATGCAGAACATGCCTTAGATCCAGTATATGCAAAACACTTAGGAGTAGATATAGACAACCTAATTGTGTCACAACCAGATACAGGAGAACAAGCCTTAGAAATAGCAGAAGCATTAATTAGAAGTGGCGCATTAGACGTAATAGTAGTAGATTCTGTTGCTGCATTAGTGCCAAAGGCAGAAATTGATGGAGAAATGGGAGATTCACATGTAGGTCTACAAGCTAGATTAATGTCACAAGCATTAAGAAAATTAGCTGGGGCAATAAATAAATCAAAAACAGTTCTTATATTTATTAACCAATTAAGGGAAAAAGTAGGCATTATGTTTGGAAATCCAGAAACAACAACTGGAGGAAGAGCACTTAAATTCTATGCATCAGTAAGAATGGATATAAGAAGAATAGAAAATATAAAACAAGATGGAGAAGTTGTTGGGAGTAGAACTAGAGTAAAAATAGTAAAAAATAAAGTAGCTCCACCTTTCAGAGAAGTAGAATTTGATATAGTTTATGGAAAAGGCATATCAAAAGAAGGCAGTCTATTAGACATGGCAGTTAACTTAGAAATTATAGATAAATCTGGAGCTTGGTTTAGTTATCAAGGACAAAAAATAGGTCAAGGTAGAGAAAATGCTAAAAAATATATAGCAGAAAATCCAGAATTTATGGCAGAAATAGATAAAAAAGTAAGAGATAATTTTTCTCAAGCTTTTGAAAAAAGTTTAATTGATGATATAGAAGAAGTAGAAAAAGATGAAGAAGAAACAGAAGATTAAATAAAATATAGCAATAATAAAAACTAAAAATACCAAGGCAATAATGAAAACAAGGACGTGAAAAAATATGTATACAATAGAAGAATTCGATGAACAAAAATCTAAAATAATGAAATACATTGTATATAAAAAAAGAACAGAAAATGAAATTCGAAGCAAATTCAAATCAATAGTGGATGCCGATTTGTTAGACGATATAATTGCTCATTTAAAAGAAGCTGGATATGTAGATGATAAAAATTATATAGCAAAGAGTATAAATGAATTCATAAATTTAAAGAATTTATCAATAAGAGAAATAAAATATAAACTAATGACGAAAGGGTTAGATAACAGATTAATAGATGATTATATAGATGATAATATAGAAATGCTATTAGAATATGAACAAAAATCAGCAAGAAGTTTAGCCATAAAAAAATCAAGCATATTAACAATAGATGAAATAAATTTATATCTTATAAATAAAGGATATAAAAAGAGTAGTATTGAATATGCATTAGAAGAACTTTAAAGGAGCAATATAATGAATAACGTATTAACTTTAGAAACAAATAAGTATTCAATAAAAATAGAAAATTTTGAAGGACCTTTAGACTTATTATGCCATTTAATAGATAAAAACAAAATGGATATATATGATATTAAAATATCTGAAATAACAGATCAATATATAGAATATATAAATGAAATGGAAAAAATGAATCTAGAATTAACAAGTGAATTTTTAATAATGGCATCAACCTTGTTATATTTAAAATCAAAAGGCTTATTACCTTCACAAAATGAAGAAGAGGAAGAAATAACAGAGGAAGAATTAATTAGAAGAATTATAGAATATAAAAAATATAAAGAAATAACAAAAAACTTCAGGGAAAACTTAGAAATCTATTCAAAAAGATTTTACAGAGTACAGGAAGATATAAAACTTCCAAAGCAAGAACTAGAATCTAATTATACGAAAGAAATTATACCACAAATATATTCTAGAATTTTTAATAAAAATAAAGAAAAAGTTAATGAGAATGCAAAGAATATAGAAAAAATTGCTATTACAGAAACATATTCTGTTGGAGATAAAGTAAAAGAAATGTTTAGGGAGTTAATAAGAAAACCTAAATTTGTATTCAACAAATTATATAAGACATCTAGTTGCAATAAACAGGAAGTTGTTACAGCTTTTACAGGTTTATTAGAACTTTCAAGAAGAAGCAAAGTATTAACAACCCAGGAAGAACTTTTTGGAGATATTATAGTTCAAAAAAACAAAAAGAAAATATCATAGTGTATTATTAGGAATAATATGGTTAAACTAGTATAAAACAAACTAAGGAGCTTTGTTTTATGCTAGTTTTTTTGTTATGGACAGTAATAGTTATTATTACTTTAATTTTAATAGTTAGTTTAATTATTTTTTTTTCAAACATAAGAATAGAAATTAATAGTTTAGAAATAACTTATGGAAATAATGAAGATCCAAAATTTGATTTCGATATTTTATTAAAAACATATTTGTTTAATTTTATAAAGATTTCTGAGATAAAGATTGATAAAAATAAAGTACAAAAATGTATAGAAAGGCTAGAAGATACCCAAATATATATAAAGCTTTTAGAAAATAAAAAATTTGATTCAGAAATAATAAAAACAGTAAAGAAATATATAAAAATATATAAAAAACAGTTTAATAAAAGTCCAGTATATTTGAAAAGTATATTTTTAAAATTAGAATTCGGGTTGATAGATGGAGCTGTAACGACATATATAGCTTCTTTACTATCAATTTTATTGGGAAATTTATTATATTGGTTTAAAGGGGAATACTACAAATTTAATATTATCGGAAATATTAAAAACAATAGTATGATAAATATAAAACTGCTTTTTAAAAGTATAATTACAATAAATATGAAGCATATTATTATTATATTATTAAAAATGATTTTAAAGGGAGTGAAGGAGAATGACAGAACATCCTATAGAGGGCTTAATGAATACAGCTATGAGTAATATAAGACAAATGATAGATGTAAATACAATAATAGGAAATCCAATTCAAACCATACCAGGAACGCTAATTGTTCCTGTATCAAAAGTAAGTTTTGGTTTCGCTTCAGGAGGAGCAGAGTATGATACAAAAGATAAATGCAACAAAAAAATAAGTATTGAAAAGAGCAATAAAGAAATAAAAGGAGATAATAAAGAAAACTATCCATTTGGTGGGGGAAGTGGAGCAACAGTTTCAATAAAACCAATAGGTTTTTTAGTAATACAAAACGAAACTGTTAAACTTCTAAATATAGAACACGATAGTGCTTGGGACAAATTATTTGACTATGCACCAGAAGTAATAAACAAAGTAAATAGTTTTGTGGATAAATTGGCTAATAAAAAGCAAGACCAAGAAAATAAAGATAAAGAGAAAGATAAAAATCAAAATAATTCTAATAATGAAAAAATAAGCTATGAAATAGAATATGATAGCGATGGAAATACAGTAAGTGAAAATATAGAAATAGAAGATGAATAAAAAATAGGTAGCCATAATACAAGGGCTACCTGTTTTTTATATAAGATTAAAACTAATTATTTTTATTTCTTGAAATAAGACTAAGAAGTCTTAAGAAAATATTTATAAAGTCTAAATATAGTTCCATTGCAAAATATATATGAAGTTTATCTGCTTGTGCAACTGCTAGACCTTGAGAATTTTTTAATTTGTTAACATCATATGCTGTAATACCACAGAAAAGTATTAACATTGCCCAAGTTATTACAAGGTCTAAAGTTGAATTACCAACAAAAATATTTATAACAGAAAATATTATTCCAACAATAAGACCAACTAAGCAAATATTTCCAAGTTTTGATAAATCAGTTTTTGTTTTTGCTCCTAATAAGGCAAGACCACCAAATAAGGCAGTAGATGCAGCAAAAGCATAAACTATAGAAGACATATCATAAGCTACAAATATGGTTGATAATGTAACACCATTAATCATAGAATAAATAAAGTAAAGCCCTGCTACCATTGTTGGAGAAAGTTTTCTGAATAGTAATGAGAAAACTATAACTACAACAAGTTCTGCTATTGCTAGCCCGAAAAAAGAATTGTTTAAAACTAATTTAAGCCATAAACCACTAGAAAAAGTATACCATGCAACTAGAGCTGAACCAGCCAAACCTAAAAACATCCAAAAAAAAGATTTAGTAAGTAAATTACTATTAACACTTGTTATTGGATTTGAAACATCAAATTCATTGATGTTATTGTTAAAATCATAATTAGATTCCAATTTATATCCTCCCTTTCTGAAAATGAAATCATTTTTTAATAAGATTATTATATTATAAAAAAAGTATATATGCAACAATTTTACCAAAAGAGGTATTGAAATGTGAAAAGTTTTATAGTAGGATTTAAACATGAGTAAGACATAACTTTTTTGAAAATGTTTTTAAGGAGTGTGAAATATGGGAAGATTAAAAAAAGAAGAATTACCAGGTATAACCAGAGAAATTAGAAAAGGAATTATTGAGTCTGTATATAATGCTAAATCTGGACATCCAGGTGGATCTTTATCTTGTGCAGACATTTTAACAGTATTATATTTTTATCAAATGAATATTAATCCTGAAAACCCCGATGCTAAAGAAAGAGATAGGTTTGTTCTATCAAAAGGACATGCAGCTCCAGCACTTTACAGTACTTTAGCTAATCGAGGTTTTTTTGATAAGTCAGAACTTATAAATTTAAGAAAAATTGATTCTATATTACAAGGACATCCAGATATGAATAAAATTCCTGGAGTTGATATGACAACAGGTTCTCTAGGACAAGGATTATCAATAGCAAATGGAATGGCAATTTCATCAAAGTTGAATAAAGAAGGATATAGAGTTTACTGCTTACTAGGTGATGGAGAAATACAAGAAGGTCAAGTTTGGGAAGCTGCGATGTCTGCAGTACACTATAAATTAGATAATTTATGTATTATAGTAGATAATAATAATTTGCAAATAGATGGAAAAATTGATGACGTAATGAGCCCTTATCCAATAGATAAAAAATTTGAAAGTTTTGGATTTGAAGTTATTAATATAGATGGTCATAATTATGATGAAATTATTAAAGCTTTTGATGTAGCAAAACAAATAAAAGGAAGACCAACAGCAATTATAGCAAAAACTATAAAGGGAAAAGGTGTATCTTTTATGGAAAACCAAGCAGGATGGCATGGAAAAGCACCAAATGAAGAACAGTATCTAGAAGCACTAAAAGAACTGGCTTGAAAAACAACGCAATATACAAATCCTTTTTCAAATGAATTAAAAATATAAAGTAATAGAGTAAAAAACGGAGGAATAAAATGATAGATTTGCATATGCACAGCACATATTAGGAATTAAATTAACTCCAAAGGAAATTATTAATTGGTGTAAATAGTGATATAGTGAAAGGAGATTACTATATGAATTTAGATATAAAAATAGCTACAAGAGAGAGTTACGGTAAAACCGTAACAAAACTTGGAAAAGATAATAAAAATATTGTGGTATTAGATGCTGATTTGGCTGCAGCAACTAAAACAGAAATATTTAAAAAGGAATTTCCAGATAGATTTTTTGATATGGGAATTTCAGAACAAGATATGATTGGAACAGCAGCAGGCTTAGCTGCTTGTGGAAAAATTCCATATGCAAGTACTTTTGCAGTATTTGCAACAGGAAGGGCTTATGATCAAATAAGAAATAGCGTATGTTATCCTAATTTGAATGTTAAAATCTGTGCTACACATGCTGGAGTTACAGTAGGAGAAGACGGAGCAACACATCAGATGCTAGAAGATTTAAGTCTAATGAGAACTTTACCTAATATGACTGTAATGTGTACATCAGATGATATATCAACTAAATGGGCTGTTGAAGAAATTTCAAAGTACAAAGGACCTGTTTATTTAAGACTATGTAGGTTAGCTTCACCAGTAATTTATGATGAAAATCAGAAATTTGAAATAGGAAAAGGAGTACAAATAGGAGATGGTGAAGATGCCACTATATTTGCAACTGGAGTAGTTGTTTCAGAAGCTATAAAAGCTCAAGAAATTTTGAAAGAAAAAGGCATAAATGTAAGAGTAGTAGATATTCATACAATAAAGCCAATAGATAAAGAATTGATTATAAAATGTGCTAAAGAAACAGATAAAATAATTACGATAGAAGATCATAGCATAATTGGAGGTCTAGGAACTGCAGTGTGTGAGGTATTATCAGAAGAATATCCTAAAAAAGTTATAAGGATGGGAGTAAATGATACTTTTGGCAAATCAGCAAATGCAAATGTTTTATTAAAATATTTTAAATTAACTGCAGAAGATATTGTTGAAAAGTTAATATAAAATATAAAAAGAGAAAAATGATGAAAAACGGTATAAATAGCAGAAAATACTACTATTTATATCGTTTTTTTGCTAAATAGGTATTGCAATAAACTCAGTTTATTGGTATGATATTATATGGTATAGAATTTGTATATATACTAAGGAGTTTTTTATAATGATTGAATTTAGAAATGTAAGTAAAACATATAGTACAGGAACTGAAGCGGTACATAATGTTAACTTCAAAATAGATAAAGGTGAGTTTGCTTTTTTAATAGGAGCATCAGGTTCAGGAAAGTCAACACTTATAAAACTAATTTTAAAAGAAGAAAATCCTACATCTGGTAACATAATTATAAATGGAAAAGATACTACTTTTTTAAAACAAAAGAAAATTCCATATTTAAGAAGAAGTATGGGAGTAGTATTTCAGGACTTTAGACTGTTACCAGATAGAACAGTTTATGAAAATGTAGCTTTTGCAATGTATGTTGTAAAATCAACACCAAGGCAAATCAGACGACAAGTTCCTATGGTATTGTCATTAGTGGGACTAAGTAATAAGGCGAAAATGTATCCACAAGAATTATCTGGAGGAGAACAGCAAAGAGTATCTTTAGCAAGAGCATTAGTTAATAATCCATCTATGCTAATAGCAGATGAACCTACAGGTAACTTGGATCCAGAAACATCAAAAGAAATAATGACGCTATTAAATGATATAAATCTTAGAGGAACTACAGTTGTAATGGCAACACATGATAAAGCAATAGTAAATAGAATGAGAAAAAGAGTTATACATATAAAAGACGGAGAGATAGTAAGTGATGTAAAAAAGGGTGGGTATGATAATGAAGTTTAATATTATTAGTTACCTAATTGGAGAAGGTTTTAAAAATGTATTTAAGAATAAAAAATCAACTGTGTCTTCCCTTGTTATAATGTGTTGTTCAATGTTAATTTTTGGAATTTTCTTTATATTAGGTGAAAATATATCTCATGTTATGGAAGACATAAATGAGTCACGATTAATGGAAATATGGTTAAAAAGTGAAGCAACTCCTGAACAAACAGAGGAATTTTCAGAAAAGCTAAAAGAAATAGATGAGATAAACAGTATTCGTTATGTATCAGCAGAAGAAAATAAAAATGAGATAAAAGAAATTTGGAAAGACAAACCAGATCTTTTAGAATATGTAGATACTTTTGATGAAATGCCAGTAAAATACGAAATAACACTAACAGATTTATCATATAGTAAACAAGTGAAAGAAGAATTGAGCAAAATAGATATTGTAGATAGCATTGAAAGTAACGATCAAGCTTTTGATATGTTGCTAAATATTGCAAAAGGAATTAGATTAGGAAGTTTAGCACTTTTAATTATATGTATAGTTATAGCGGTATTTATTATAGCAAATACAATTAGATTAACTGTAGAAGCACGAAAAAAAGAAATTTTTATTATGCGTTATGTAGGAGCAACTAATAGTTTTATTAGATGGCCATTTTTAGTAGAAGGTATAATAATAGGAATTTTTTCAGGAGCAATTTCAATTATAATAACAGGATTAGGATACAAGTTTTTACAAGATTTTACAATGCAACTAAATACTTTCCAAATGCTTGGTATTATATTAAAACCATTTAGTGAAATGTTTAATTTGTTAATAATAGTATTTTTAGCCTTAGGAATAGGTGTTGGAATTTTAGGAAGTACAATTTCTATGAGAAAATATTTAAAGGCCTAAAGGAGGTATAAAATGAGAAAGAAAATAGCAATAATTTTTGTTGCCATTATTCTAACATGTAGTTTTACTTTATCAACTATTGCAGAAAGTCTTACAGAACAGCAAAAGGAAATACAAAAACAAATAAGGGAAAATGAGAATAAGTTAAAGGAAGTTGAAGACAATTTGTCTAATACTATGAAAGAAGTACAAGCTTTGAACTCATCAATTGCTGAATATCAATCTGAGATAACTAAATTGAATGAAAATCTTAATGATTTAGGAAATGAAATCGAAGAAACAGAACAAAAGTTAAAAGAAGCACAAATAAAAGAAGAAGAACGAAGAGATGTACTTGAAAAAAGAGCTATTGCTATGCTTAAAATTGGAAATACAACATATCTAGAAGCTTTGCTTGAATCATCAGATATGACAGAGTTTGTATCAAAATATTATCTAATTGGAAAAATGGCAGATTTAGATGAAGCTTTCTTGCAGGAAATGGAAAAAGAAATTGCTGAAAATAAAAAATTACAAGAAAAATTAAAAAAGAAGAAAGATGAAGTGACACAAGCAAAAGCAGAAATTGAAAAGAAAACAGCAGCATTAAAAAATGCAAAAATTCAAAAAGACTCTTATGTAGGAAAATTGAATGATGAAGAAAAAGCTTTACAAAGTGATATAGAGGAATATAATAAAGAATTAAATAAAGTTAATGCAGCAATTAAAGAAGCTGAAAGAAAAGCAGCAGAACAAGCAGCAGCTAATGGTGGAACTGTTAGTTATAATAAATATACAGGAGGAACATTAGCATGGCCAACTAGAATAGAAAAGAGAGTTAATTCAATATATGCACCAGGAGGAAGAACAGATATACCTGTATCTGGTTCAGTACATAGAGGGATAGATTTGTATGCACCTCAAGGAACACCTATATATCCAGCGGCAGATGGACAAGTTGTATATATTAATTCATCTGGCTGGGGAGGCGGATTTGGTAAATATGTTGTTGTAAGTCATGGAAATGGTTTATATACTTTATATGCACATGGAAGTGGAATAGGAGGAATATCTGTTGGAGATACAGTAACAACAAATACAGTAATAATGTATGCAGGTAGTACAGGTTGGTCATATGGAGCTCACTTACATTTTGAAGTTTGTTTAGGAAGCACCTCTAATAAAGTTAATCCAGCACCATATCTTGGATGTGAAAATAAAGTAGGACCAGTTTATTAAAAATAAATAAACGAACAGGCACAGAGTTGTATCCTGTGCTTGTATTGTTTAATAAATTAAGTATAAATTTCTAGGGGAATCGTATAATTTATAAAGAAACATTAGGAGGAGATTATGGAAGAGTCTAGTAAAAGTTCAAAGATATACCGAATAATTATAATAATAATTATAACAGCATGTATATCTAGTTTTATAACAGCGATAGCAATTAATAAAGTGTTTGGAGATAGATTGTTCTCGAGAGTAATACAAGTAGACCCAGCAGAAAGTGAAATTGATTTGCCACAATATTTAGAAAAAATTAAGGCTACGTTAGAAAAAGAATATTTAGGAGAAATAAATGAGGAAGATTTAATAAATGGAGCTATTAAAGGATATGTAGATGGTTTAGGTGATCCATATACAGTATATTTTACAAAAAGTGAATTAGAAGAATTTGAAACATCAACTGAAGGTAATTATGTAGGAATAGGCATATATATGAGTGTAAGAACTTCAGATAACTCAATAATTGTATTATCTCCTATAAAAGGAAGCCCAGCAGAAAAAGCAGGAATAAAGCCAGGAGATATTATTACTAAAGTAGATGGAATAGAGTATTCAGGAAGTGATATGGATAAGGCAAGTAATGACATTAAAGGAAAAGAAGGAACAAAAGTTAGTATAGAAATAAACAGGGACGGAAAAACTCTTAATTTCGAAGTTGAGAGGAAGAACATAGATATTGCACCAGTAGAATCAAAAATATTAGAAAAAGATATAGGATATATTTCTTTGCCATCATTTGATAATAATTGTGGCAAAGAAGTAAAAGAAAAACTAAAGGAATTTGAAGATAAAAAAATAGATAAAGTTATATTAGATTTAAGAGATAATGGTGGAGGCTTAGTAGATGAAGCTTTAGAAATATTGGAATTATTTACAAATAAAGGTGATAATTTGTTAATAACAACAAATAAGGATAAAAAGGAAAAGGTATATAAATCAACGAAAGATCCAGAAACAACTTCAAAATTAGTAGTATTAATAAATGAAAATAGTGCTAGTGCTTCAGAGATTGTTTCAGGAACACTAAAGGATTTGAAAAGAGCTACTTTAGTGGGAAAAAATACTTATGGAAAAGGTGTGATTCAAACATTATTAGAAATTTCAGATGGTGCTGGACTAAAAGTGACAGTAGAAGAGTATTTTACAGCAGGTAGAAATAAAATTAATGAGGTTGGCATAAAACCAGACATAGAAATTAAAGATAATCAAAAAACAGAAAAAGATGAGCAATTAAATAAGGCTATAGAAATACTAAAAAAGTAATTTAAACTATTGAGAATATGTAGGATATATTGCCTACATTTTTTCAATCGGCTTTGTTATTAAAAGGAATGATAATAAATATGAATATAAGGCAACTACTACAGCAAGGTATAGAAATATTAAAAGAAAATAATATAGAAAATCCTATTATGCATGCAAGAATTCTTTTAGAAGCTGTATTAAAAGTGGATAGAGAATATATAGTTGTTAATGATAAAGAAGAAGTAGATAAAATAAAAGAGTTTAATTATTTAGATAATATAAGAAAATTAGCAGGAGGATATCCAATTCAATATATAACAAATCATCAAGAATTTATGAAACTAGATTTTTATGTAGACAACTATGTTCTAATTCCACGAGCTGATACAGAAATTTTGGTGGAAGAAGCAATTGATTTTATTAGAAATAAAAAGAGTAAAAAAATAAAAATTTTAGATATATGTACAGGAAGTGGTGCAATAGCTGTTTCGGTAGCAAAAAATATTGAAAATGCATATGTATATGCTACAGATTTAAGTGATAAGGCATTAGAAATAGCGCAAAAAAATGCATGGAAAAATGGCGTTTTGAATAAATGTGAATTTATAAAATCAGATATGTTCGAAAATATTACGGGAAAATTTGATGTAATAATTTCGAATCCTCCATACATAAAAAAAAGCATACTTAAAGAATTGGATTTAAAAGTACAACAAGAACCTATGATGGCACTAGATGGCGGAGAAGATGGTTTGAATTTTTATAGAATATTATCAGAAAATGCATATAAATTCCTAAAAGAAGATGGAGCTTTACTATTAGAAATAGGATATGACCAAAAAGAAGAAGTAATAAATTTATTGAAAAAAAGTTGTAAATATAAAAAGGTATACTCTAAAAAAGATTTATCTGGGAATGATAGAGTTGTTTGTGCAATAGTATAAAGTATAGATTAAATATAAGGAGTGAAAATCAATGTCGTTTTCTTCTGAAATAAAAGAAGAGATAAGTAAATTGAATAATTTATCCGATAAAGAAAGTGTTAAAGCAGAATTTAAAGGATATTTGCTAACATGTAATATAAGCATAACAAAGAAAAATTTAGTTTTTAAAACGGAAAATGAATATAACATAAATAGGTTTTCAAAATTATTAAATAATTTAAATATAAATGATTATGAAATAGAGATAAAAGGAAAAAATTATTTAATAAAAGTGAATGAATTTATTGATATTGCTTCATTATATGAAATTGATGAAAAAAAAGAAAAAAATTTAAAATCTATTGTAAGAGGAGCTTTTTTAGGATCAGGTTCGTTAAATAATCCAGAAAGTAAATACCATTTAGAAATAATACTAAGTTCTAAAGAGAATGTTAAATATATAATAGATATTCTTAAGAATTTTAACATAAACGGAAAAATTTTAGAAAGAAAGCAGGGATATTCTTTATACATTAAAGATGGAGAAGAAATATCTAAATTTTTAGCTTTTATTGGTGCAGGAAAAGCTGTATTAAAGTTTGAAGAAATACGAGTTGTAAGAGAAACCAGAAATAATGTTAATAGAATTGTAAATTGTGAAACAGCTAATTTAAACAAAATAATAGATGCATCTATGCAACAAATACAAGCAATAGAATTTGTAAAACAAAAAAATGCTTTTGAGAAAATGTCTGAAAATTTACAAGAAATTGCAGAACTGAGATTAAAAAATCCAGATATATCTTTGGCAGAATTGGGAAAAATGCTAAAAAAGCCTATAGGAAAATCAGGAGTTAATCATAGACTAAAAAAAATTCAAGAGATAGCAGAAGAACTAACAAATAAATAAAAGAAAGAAGAGAGATATGAGAGAAATTCGGTATTTATATACATATTCCTTTTTGCAAGAGAAAGTGTTTCTATTGTGATTTTATATCGTATCAATGTAAAGATAGTTTGATTGATGAATATATATTAGCCTTGAAAAAAGAAATAACCTTGAATTTGGAAAAATTAGAAAATATAGTGATAGATACTATCTATATTGGAGGGGGAACACCTTCTTATATAAATGAAAAACATATATATGATATTTTAAATATAGAATTAATTAGAAATAAAACAAAGAAAAATGCGGAAATTACAATAGAAATAAATCCAGGAACAATTAATAAAGAAAAATTAGAATGTTATAAAAATTCTGGAATTAATAGAATTAGTGTAGGGCTACAAAGTACAAATAATGAATTGTTAAGAAACATAGGAAGAATCCACCAATATGAAGAATTTTTAAGCGCATATAATATGATTAGAAAATCCGGATTTAATAATGTTAATGTTGATCTGATGTTAGCTTTGCCAGGACAGAACTTAGCAATGTTACAAGAATCAGTAGAAAAAGTAATTAAATTGAATCCAGAACATATTTCTATCTATTCACTTATCTTAGAAGAAAATACAAAATTGTTTGAAATGGTAAATAAAGGAGATATAAAACTACCAGATGAAGACGAAGAAAGACAAATGTATTGGAAAACCAAAAAGATGCTAGAAAATAATAATTATAAACATTATGAAATTTCTAATTTTGCAAAAGAAGGATATCAATCAAGGCATAATATGAATTGTTGGAATCAAAAAGAGTATTTAGGATTTGGAATAGCAGCACATTCTTATTTTGATAACAAAAGATTTTCCAATACTATTAGCATAGAAGAATATATTAATAATATAAAAGAAAATAAAATAGAAAGAAATATTACCGTAAATGAAATCCAAAATGTAAAAGACAAAGAAAAAGAGTATGTTCTATTAGGCTTGAGAAAAATACAAGGAATAAACATAAATAAATTTAAAGAAAAATTTGGTGAAGATTTCAAAAGAGTTTTTGACAAAGAATTTAATGTATTATTGCAACAAGGGTTAATTAAAATCAAAGAAAATAATATTATTTTATCTGATAGAGGTTTGGATTTTGCAAATCTTGTATGGGAGAAATTTGTTTAAAAAGTGTTGTAAAAATCTTAGAAAATTGATATACTTATTTGCATAAAGAAATATTTTTAAGGAGGTTTTGATATGGAGGAAGAAGAAAATAAAATAGAAGAAGTGAATGAAGAACAAGAGATTACAAATCTTGATGAAATTTCTTTAGATATATCAGAAAATGATAGCCTTAAAATATCTGATAATGTAGTATCAGATATAGCTGGAATTGCAATCTTAGAGATACCGGGAGTAGCGGGAATGGCAGGAAAAATTACAGAGGTTTTTAGCGGTAAAAGCAATTTATCAAAAGGAATTAAGGTAGATGTTGGAGAAAAAGATGCAAGAATAGATGTAAATATAATTGTAGAATACGGAGTAAGAATACCAGATATTGCTTTTGAGATACAAACAAAAGTAAAAAAATCTGTGGAAAGTCAAACAGGTTTAAAAGTTTTAGCTGTAAATGTTAATGTTCAAGGTGTTAACTTTAAAAAAGAAGATAGAAAAGCAGTAGTAAAAGAAGAAAAAATGCAAGAAGAATCAGAAAATAAAAATACAGAAATAACAGAGTAAATATAATATAAATTAAATGGAGGAGTTTCAAATGAAATTGTTTGATAAAATGATTTTAGCATTATTTTCAATAATAATATTATTAATATCAATAATTTTATGTTTTTACACATTAGATTTAATTGAATTAGGACTTATAACTGATAGCTTGGAAGTATTAAGAAATAATAAAATCGTATCTGTAGTAGTTCTAGCAATTTCTATTTTACTATCTATTAAAGGTCTTTTCTTTAAATCTTCAACAGTTGTAAAAGAAAAAAATTCAGATGGAATATTGCTAAAAAATGATAATGGAAAATTAGTTATTTCAAAAGAAACAATAGAGAATATAGTTAATGGAGTGGCAAAAGGATTTAATGGCACTCAAAATGTATCAACAAAATTATCTGTTGTAAATAACAGCATAAGTGTTTTGGTTAATCTACAAGTAGTTGGAGAAGTATCAATAGCTGAATTATCTATAAATTTACAAAATAAAATAAAAGAAGCTGTAAAAAGAGTAACAAATTTAGAATTGAGTGAAGTTAATATAAGGGTAAAAAGTATATCAGATGTGCAATCAAAACCAGCTGTACAAAGTGAAACAACAAATTTAGAAACTCAAGAAGAAAAACAACAAGATAAATAGGAAGGATTTGAATATATGAATAGAACTGCAATAAGAGAACTAGCATTTCAATTATTATATAGTACGCAGATTCAGCATGATAATAGTAATGAACAAATTGAATTATTTATAGAAAATAATGAAATAAAAGATGATGAAGCTAAAAATTATATAAAAAATATTATAAATGGAATAAGTGAAAAAGACGAGAGTATTATAAATATAATATCTGAAAATCTAAAAGCTGAATGGGATATTGAAAGAATTTCAAAAGTAAATTTATCATTATTAAAACTTTCTATATATGAAATTTTATATACTAAAACACCATATAAAGTGGCTATAAATGAAGCTGTAGAATTAGCTAAAAAATATGGAGAGGAAACCTCTCCTCAATTTATAAATGGAGTTTTGGCAAGTGTTGTAAAGAAAAATGGAGATAATTTATGAATTATGAAAAAATAGCAGTATCAGTATCAGATTTAAATAACTACATAAAAGATAAGATTGACAATGATGAGTATTTAAATAATGTATTGGTAAAGGGAGAAATTTCAAATTTTAAGCATCATTATACAGGTCATATGTATTTTACTCTGAAAGATGATAAATCCCTAATAAAGTGTATAATGTTTAAAACATATACTGCAGGTTTAAATTTTATGCCTAAAGATGGAATGCAAGTAATAGTTCTAGGGACAATTTCTGTTTTTGAACGAGATGGTGTTTATCAAATATACTGCAGAGCAATGCAATCTAATGGAATTGGAGATTTACATAGGGAATATGAAGAACTAAAATCAAAGTTAGAGAAAGAAGGGCTTTTTGATAGTTCTAATAAAAAAAAGATACCTATAATGCCAAAAGTTATAGGTGTTCTTACTTCTCAAACAGGTTCTGTAATTAGAGATATAATTAATGTAAGTACTAGAAGGAATCCAAATGTATACATAAAATTATTACCAGTACCAGTTCAAGGAGAAGGAGCATCAGATAAAATTGCAGATGCAATATATTTGATGAATAAAGAAAATTTAGCAGATGTAATAATACTGGCACGAGGTGGAGGCTCTTTAGAAGATTTGTGGCCGTTTAATGAAGAAGTTGTAGCAAGAGCAATATATCATTCGAAAATTCCGATAATATCTGCTGTAGGGCATGAAACTGATTTTACAATAGCGGATTTTGTTGCTGATTTGAGAGCTCCAACACCATCGGCAGCAGCAGAACTAGCAGTGCCGGATATAAAAGAAATAAAAATAAAATTAAATAATTATATTAATAGATATAAAATATCTTTAAAGAGAAAAATTGAGTTTATGAGATTAAGATATGATAAAGTGATGAAATCAAGAGCTTTTTCAGATCCACTAAAATCTATAAATGAAAATTTTATGAGAATAGATCAAAATATAAAAGTTTTACAAGATTCAATAAATAATAAGTTTATAAATTCCAAAAACTTAGCTTTCAATATTATTAACAAATTAGATGCAATAAGCCCTTTGAAAACTTTGACAAGGGGTTATTGTATTTCTGAGAAAGATGGAGAAATAATTAAGTATAGCAAGAATTTAAAAAAAGATGATGAAATTACTTTGACATTTTGTGATGGAAAGAAAAATGCAAAGATATTTTAGTAACAAAAAAGGATTTTAAAGGGGATAAAAATGAATAAAGAAACAAATCAAAAAATTAATTTTGAAGAAACTATAAAAGAATTAGAATTAATAGCAACTGAATTGGAAAAAGGAGATTTACCATTAGATAAATCTGTTGCTAAATTTGAAGAGGGAATGAAACTTTCTAAAGCATGTGTGGAAATGTTAGAAGAAGCAGAAAAGAAAATTTCCATTCTGCTTCAAGAAAATGAAACATTAAAAGAAGAGGATTTTGAAGCAAAATAATTATGAACAATGTATTATTTTATAGACAAATTAGATAGAGGGAAAAAATGGAAAATTTATTAAAATTTTTAGGCAATAAATGCATATATATACCATTTTTATTATGGCTAACAATACAAGCTTTTAAGGTTATATATGATTTAATAAAAACAAAAAAATTTAATTTTAAAAGAATAATGGGAGCTGGGGGAATGCCAAGTTCACATTCAGCAGTAGTAACATCTCTAGCTGTTTTAATAGGAAGAGGTTGTGGATTTGATTCTGAAATATTTGCACTATCTATAATTTTTGCAGCAGTGGTAATGTATGATGCAGCAGGAGTTCGAAGAGCAGCTGGAAAACAAGCTAGATTATTAAATAAAATAGTGAATACACCAGGTCTAAGTAACTTAGAAGTAAGAGAAAAATTAACAGAAGTATTAGGACATACTCCAAAAGAAGTGTTTGTTGGAGCTATTATAGGAATAATTGTAGGAATGATAGCTTGATAATATAATAATTATATTTAAGGAGGAAATATAATGAGTGACATTGAAATCGCAAGAAATGCAAAATTAGAGCCAATTACAAAAATTGCAGCAAAATTAAACATAGGAGAAGAATATCTAGAAACATATGGAAAATATAAAGCAAAAATATCAAATAAGCTTTATAATGAATTAAAAGATAAAGAAAATGGAAAACTAATACTTGTTACAGCAATTAATCCAACACCATTAGGTGAAGGAAAAACAACAATATCAATAGGACTAGCAGATGGCTTATCTACAATTGGTAAGAAATCTATATTAGCCTTAAGAGAACCATCATTAGGTCCAGTTTTTGGTGTTAAAGGAGGAGCAACTGGTGGAGGATATGCACAAGTAGCTCCTATGGAAGATATAAACTTGCACTTTACTGGAGATATTCATGCAATAACTGCAGCAAATAATTTATTAGCAGCTATGATAGATAATCATATATATTGGGGAAATGAATTAGGTTTTGATAGAATTATATGGAAAAGATGTGTAGACTTAAATGATAGACAACTAAGAAAAGTGGAATGTGGTCTATCTGGCGAAAAAAGAGTTGTTCCAAGACAAGATGGATTTGATATTACAGTAGCTTCTGAAATAATGGCGATATTATGCTTATCAAAAGATATTGAAGATTTGAAAGCAAGAATTGGAAATATAATAGTAGGTTACAATAAGAATGATGAGCCTATTAGAGCAAAACAATTAAAAGCAGAAGGAAGCTTAGCAGTTTTATTAAAAGATGCTATAAATCCTAACTTAGTACAAACTATTGAAAATACACCAGCCTTAATTCATGGTGGACCATTTGCCAATATTGCACATGGATGTAATAGTATAATTGCTACAAAATTAGCTTTAAAATTAGGAGAATATGTTGTAACAGAGGCAGGTTTCGGTGCTGATTTAGGAGCAGAAAAATTCTTAGATATAAAATGTAGAACAGCAGGATTAAAACCAGATGCAGTGGTATGTGTTGCTACAATGAAAGCTTTAAAATATCATGGTGGAGTTCCTAAAGATGATATTAAAAAAGAGAATATGGAAGCATTAGAAAAAGGAGTACATAATTTATTAAGACATGTTGATAATATAAAAAATAAATTTGGACTAAATGTTATTGTAGCAATTAACAGATTCTTAGAAGATACAGATAAAGAGATAGAATTTTTACAAAATAAACTACAAGAAAAAGGAATCAATATGAGTTTAGTAGAAGCATGGGGAAAAGGTGGAAAAGGTGCAGCAGATTTAGCAACTAAAGTAGTGGAACTTTGTGAAAATAAAACAGAATTAAACTATACATATGCTTTAGAAGATTCAATAAAAGAAAAAATAGAAAAGATTGCAACAAAAATTTATGGAGCAGATGGAGTAGAATATACTGAAGAATCATTAAAAACAATTGAACAAATAGAAAAATTAGGATATTCTAATTTACCAGTATGTATTGCTAAAACACAATATTCATTCTCTGATGATCCAAAGAACTTAGAATGTAAAGATCCATTCAAGATACATGTAAAAGATGTAATATTAAAAACAGGAGCTGGATTTATTGTTGTTATAACAGGTTCAATAATGACAATGCCAGGTTTACCAAAAGTTCCTGCAGCAGAAGCTATAGATATACAAGAAAATGGAGAAATAGTAGGAATATTCTAATTTGAATTATATAATGAATAAAAATTACCTTATATGTTAAAAATATGATTATTAGTAAATAATTTTATTTTAATATAAGGTGATTTTTTTATGTCAAAAAACAGATTAAGAATTTTATTTGTAATGATAATTATAATATTTTTGATAGTTTCCTATAATCTTATATATCAAAAACAAGAAGTAGAAGCATTATCTAAATATGGTTCAAGGGGACAGGAAGTTATAACAATACAAACAAAATTAAAAAGATGGGGATATTATAAAGGTAGTGTAGATGGAATTTATGGTTCAAAAACAGTTGAAGCTGTTAAATATTTTCAAAAAAAGAACGGACTAACAGCAGATGGGATAGCAGGAGAAAAAACTTTAAAAGCAATGGGAATATATAATAATAGTACTTCGAACAGTTCAGGAGGTTCTAGTAGTTCATCAGATGTAAATTTGCTAAGCAGATTAGTGTATGCTGAAGCAAGAGGAGAAACATATAGTGGACAAGTAGCTGTTGCAGCAGTTGTTTTGAATAGAGTAAGAAGTTCCTCTTTTCCAAATACAGTTGCAGGTGTAATATATCAATCAGGGGCTTTTGATGGAGTAAGTGATGGACAAATAAATTTAACACCAGATAGTACGGCTAAAAAAGCAGCACAAGATGCTTTAAACGGGTGGGATCCATCATATGGAGCAATATATTATTTTAATCCTAATACTGCAACCAATAAATGGATATGGTCTAGACCAATGACAGTAGTAATAGGAAAGCATAGATTTTGCAAATAAAACAAATTGTCATAAAAAGTTTGCAAATAATATAGATTTTTTCATAAATTTATAGTAAAATATACACGTATTAAAATATTGGAGGCTATAAATGGAAAAGAAAATGATCTTGTCTGGAAAAATAAAACCAGGAATTTCTAAAAGTGCAAATATCAACGAAATAATAAATAAAATAAATAGATTAAAAATAGATAAGATAGAAAAAGAAATTCTATTATTAGCATCAATGATATTACTATCTCCAATAAAGAAAAATGATGAATTAATATATCAATTAAAGAAATTCCAAAAGCAAGGAGAAATCTATCCAGATTTCAGTTCTAGCAAATATATAAGTAAGATAATTTCAGAAGTAAAAGAAATAGAAAAACAAGAATTACAAGTTAAGTTAGATGAATTAATTGTATATATAAAAGATAATAATGTTAATTTGTAATTTTTATATATAGAAAGTAAAAAATAAAGAAAAAAACAAAAGCAGGGGTGCTTTTGCTTTTTTTTGGGTAAAAATATGCAATTACAGTTGCTTTATTATGTAAATTGTGGTAAAATAATATGCATAGTTTGCTTGTTTTAAGCAAAACAAGGGAGGATATAGATGGAAAGTAATGGTATGAAAATCGAATCAGAATTACTAAAAAATGTATTTGGAGAAGAAATAGAAAAGAAAATAGCAGAATTAGAAGAGAAAATAAGTACTTTAGAAAGTTTAAAAAAAGCAAAAAAAAGACATGAAAAAAATATTGCGCAATATAAAGATAATCCATCATTAGTTAGCCATGCAAAAGCAAGAGTAAAAAAAGCACAAGAAGATAT
>CANQSV010000013.1 GCA_947626605.1 uncultured Clostridia bacterium
GTACAATTATCAATTTATGTAAAATAAGCTAAAAAATATAGCCAATATTTACATTGACTATATTATACAAGGGGCGATTAGCAATCGCCCGCAAACCCAAAACGGTAGAGATGTTATTATAAATTTAAAGAATAATGAATAATTAAAGAATAGATAATAAAGCAATTACTAAAAGAAAGTCACAATTTTCCTGAGTTAGTAATAGAAATGCTAGTGATATGATGAGTAATTCTTCAAAATGAAGGGTTAGACCCAATATTGAAATAGAATTGTCAAATAAGGTATCAAAATTAGGCAAACCCTTAGGGAAATGATAAGTTGAGATATTAGAATTATTTGTAGAATCTGAAATCATTTTAAGTTATCACCGCCAGTTTTATTAAATAAATCTATTATTTTTGTTATTTTAAAGATATTTATATATTGTTCTATTTTTTGCTGTCTGCTGTCTTTTAAATAAGGCTTTAAAGATAAAAGGAGATTGGTTCTGGGATCATTTTTTTCATTTTTCATTTGATTCATAATTTGTTGTAATCTCATAATTGTTTCAAAGTCTAAATTAAAGCTATTATTACTATCATTTGTACAGCTTTCTGAAGAATTATTTGAATTATTATAGGAAGAATCACAGGAATTTTGATTTGAGTTGAAATTATTAAAAATATCCTTGATATTTTCAGGTACATCGCCATTTTCCATCATTTGACTAAACTTATTCATAAGTTCAGAAAAATTATCTTGCTCCATTTTGATTCCTCCTTATAATATATTTATAAGATTTATATGTAAATAGAGACCAATAGTTAATTTAGATAATCAACGGCCTCATATTAAAATTAATGGTTATGGTTATTATTACAATTGTTTTTTCTCATATTTTCTTCATTTTCTTTTGCTTTAAGTATTTCAGTTGCTTTCGCTAAACCTCTTTCTAAATCTTGCTTATTCATTTGTGAAAGAACAGCCATAAGCTTTTGCATATCCATATTATTCATATTAAACCTCCTTATATATTCTTATGTATATACAGTATAGAATATGAGAAAAAGAAGAAGTTGTTACAATGAAAATGCATTGACAAACTTTTTTATTCATGTTATAAAATATTTGTTAAATCAAAATGCACCTTAGGGAAGGCATAAATTAATTTAATTCAAAGAAATTTTTTTCTAAATTAAAATCCAAAAAATTAATTAAAAATCAAATAGAAAGAGGGTGATAAAAGTTTATAAAAATCTATTCTACATGTTGCTAAAAAAGCAAAAAACTATTATAATAAAGGAGAGAACAACTAATGGAAAAAATTAATTTAGTACCCAAAAATGATTTGGTTTTTCAAAGAATTTTTGGAAAAGTAGGCAATGAGAATATTGCAAAAAGATTTATAGAATTAATAATAGGGAAAAAGATAGAAACAATAGATTTAGATGTAAATAGAGAATTAATAAGGGAAAAAGAAGAAGGAAAACTAAGCAGATTAGATGTAAGAGCAAAGTTAAATGATGGAATTAGTTGCAATATAGAAATACAATTAAAAGATCAAAATAACATGGAAAAAAGAGCATTGTATTATTGGGCAAGATTACATGGAAATCAATTAAAGGTCGGAGAAGACTATAAAGATGTAAAGAAAACAATTTCAATAATCATAATGGGAGAAAATTTAAAAAGATTAGCAGACATAGAAGAATATCATACAAAGTGGAAATTGAGAGAAGAGAAAAAGAAAGAAAAGATTTTAACAGAAGATATAGAAATACATATTCTAGAAATGGAAAAAATGAAAAATAGAGTGAAGAAAAAGGATGAATTAAGGTTATGGTTGCTATTTTTAGACAATCCAGAAAATGAGGAGGTGCTGAAAGAAATGGAAGAAAATGATTTTTTAAAACAAGCAATGAAAGAATACGAGCACTTAAGAGGAAGCGAAGGTTTTTGGAGATTAGTAGAATTAAGAGAAAAGAATCTACGAGATGAAGCATGGGAAAAAAATAATGCACGAGAAGAAGGGCGAGAAGAAGGCAGAAAAGAAGGAGAAATAGCGATAGCAAAGAAGTTATTAAAGAAAGGATATAGTGTAGAACAAATAATGGAAATAACGGATTTAAGCGAAGATGAAATTAAAGAAATCCAATAATAATGTATTACATAATATTAAATATTTGTAGGGGCGATCATTTGCTGAGGCTGTAACAGGCGAAGCCTTAACAGCCTCAGTATGCAGTGGTGGATACCCTCCCTTCTTATTTGCTGTGTTTCCCTGTTCCCATGCATGTAACGGAATATTATATTAAAAAAAGACAAAATAGAAACAAGTTTGTTTCTGTTTTGTCTTTTTTTATCAAAAAACGCTGAAACACGCGTTGCCCCTAAGAAAAATAGCTTTTTCTCAAGGTGGATGTAATATAAAAATAATACAAATGAAATAATATAACTTCAAACCCGCATCCGTAAAGGCTTAGAGAGAATATCGGCAGACCATATATTGAAAAAAAAATCACAAAATGTAAAAATATCAATAAGTATGTTAGTAATTAACATAAAAAAATCCGCAAAGGATGAAAAAGGTTTTGAGGAGGGTGTAATGAAAGAATTGATTGTTCACAAAAATTTCATAGCAATGTTTGTAGTAGCTTTGTTGATTATAAGCTTTATTTTCATTGGTGTGTATGCAACTGAAAATTATACTCACCTAGCAAAACTGATAAGCAATAAACTGGGTATAAGGCAGGATAAACAATTTGATACTTTTTGTCGAAAGGAGGGAAATCGGCAGAGGTCAACCGATGAAACTGAGCGATTTAAAAGACAAGAAATTTAAGGATCAAAATAAGAATGATTTTGCTGACAATTGGAAAAATGAAATTGTTCGAATTATCGGAGATGATAGAGGAAGCCCAGATGGCGAGAGTTATATAATGAGTAGCTACTTTGAAGTAGATAATATAGATACAGGACCTGAAATAATTTCAAATATAGAAATTGATGATACAGGACCTAAAAAAGATTTGTTAACGATTATAAATATATGTTGAAAATTATCATATAAGAAAACAACAAAATTTAATACTAAAAGAGAGTAGTATTGAAATGAAAGGAGCAAACAATGGAAAGGATAAAACAGAAACTACTAACAATAATTCTAATAGTAATAGTTGGAATAGTAGGATACCAAGCATATGTTATGGCTGCAGAGACATATGGTAGATGGGCAGGTGCTCGAGTACCTTTCTACTCAAATGGTGTAAGAATATATTGTAGAGAGCATCACAATGGCTGGGCATATGGTTCAGGGGCAGATACTGGAAATACATATCAATGTACAGGAGAATATAGAACACTTGACCATGGTGCAAACGGTTTTGCATATTATGTATCTAGAGTAGGTTTTGCACAAGGTGGAGGATACGCAGATAGCGTGCAAACCTTAATATGGAACAATAGTGGAGCTAGCCAAGGAAGTACAATATTAAATATGAATAGTAATTTTGTAGGTTGGTTTGAAGGCTATAATGGAATAAATTTTGGTAATATTGGAGCTTCTAATGAAAATTTAAAAGATGGAGATCCAGGTTATACTACAATGTTGACAAAAAATGAAACAACATTGTCTTCTTATGTTAGTGATTACACTACAAAAGTTGCAGAAATATTTCCAGATAACTTCTTTTCAAAAACTTATGTAAATAATGGAAAAAATTATGTACCTGCAGAGTCTTCTCAAACTCAAAATACTAATGATTTTATTGAAAATGAGTTTGAAACATCAAAAGAAGAATTAAAAAAAATAGATGACAAATATTTTCCATTAATTAATATTAGTAATGATAAAAACACAAATAAAAAAACATACGATTACAATACTTTTCGTAATATTATAGATCAAAAGCAAATTGATTGGAAGAATATAACTACAGCAGAAAAAGAAAAGTTAATAGAGGATTGTTTAAAGGACTTTGGAGTTTACTGGATACCTGAAGAGGAAAATGAAAAGTCACAAATTGGAACCAAGATAATGCAAGAGGTAAGAGAGCTTTTATCTTCACCTAATATTAAAGAAACATTAAAAAACGAATATAAAGTAGACGAGAAAGAAATAGATGAAATTGCAAACAAAATAGAATTCATAAAAGAAGAGTTAAAAGTAAAGAATTTTCTAAAATCAGATGAAGGTTTAAAAGAAACCACTTCAGGAGAATATGCATGGAATGTATATGAAGAGAACATTGCGGTGCCAGAAGCAGAGAGAAGTAATAATAAAGACAAGATAAGTGAAATGGAGAACTTTGCAAAGCTTGCATTAAAATGTTCTGCTATGAATGGTACTGGTTACGATGTGCCAAGTATTCAAACTGATAATGGAAATATAGTAGCTGGTGCTTCATCAACTGATGCTACAAACATGTTGCAGATGCCAAAAGAAACAGTCTACAAGGACGGGATGGACGACAGTAGGTTATGGTATTATATGTACTATTTACTTGATAAAACAAAAATTGTAGATAAATATGATGAAAAAACAATAAAAGATATGCAACAAAAATTCCCAAAAGCAGACCAAGAAGAAATAAGGGAAAAGAGAGTTTTTGAGTATGCAGAGGCTACTGCTTATGCAATCGCAGAACAAGGAGCTGTTACTCAAGTAATCGAAGATTATATAGCAACAAAATGTACATCTCAAATGACTACTTCTGGAAACATAGCAGACATTGAAGTAGAAGAAATAGATTTATTCTTAAAACATAATAAAGCAGCAGAAAGTACAGAGTTGAAAAATGCAAAAGAAGATTTAAAACAACATAGAGATTTTACAAATCTTAATGATGATGACTGGGATAGTGTAGTAAATGATATAGAAAAAATATTAAAAAATGAAGCTTTTAAAAGTGAATTGAAAGATGAATTAGGTAATAATAGCAATGTACCATATAATGATAAAACAATACATGATGAAGCAGAGAATATAGCATATGAAATACAACAACAACAATACGATGGTGCAAGTGAAGATAGTGATAAAATAACAGAAATATCTTTTGAAGAGTATAAGTATTTATATGAATTGTTTAAATTATATCAACACTTCTATAATATGGATAAAGCAGGCAATAGTAATGAAATAAAGAATTATTCAAACGGGACAAACGTAGAAAAATTAGAAAAACATTTAAATACATATTGGGATGATGGTATAGGCTCTTTGTATAGAGAACAAAATGAAAAAGGCGAGTGGGTTAATAAAACAAAACTTGTTGCAACACATAAGTGGGGAGAAGTAAAAACTGAAGTAAAAACAAATGTATATGGGGAAAAGGTTATAATATACACAAATACCAATATAAATAGATCTTCAACGGAAGGACTAGAAGGAAAAAATGATAAAGGTGGCGCAACTTTATGGAAATACGTAGAAGATGATGATATAACAAAAGATGGAAAAATAGAGCCTAAAACTGAAACATTAAAAGATGCACAAGGAAAAGAGCAGAAATACTATACAGGATCTGGTTTCTATTATGAAGATGATCAAAATGCTACGGTTGCTTTGTTTGATGGTTTACTTTGTATGCAAGAAAATAGTGGTTCAGCAAATTGTATTGGAACAAATAATAATCATGTGAAAGATGAAGAGATATTAAAAAAATATGCTGAATATTTTTACAATAATGCTCATCCAACAGCTGGAAAAACAGGTGGCTGGGGAACTGAATTATGCAAGATTATAGATGATAGATACAAAGATTTAGCAGATATAATAAGAAACCCATTTGAACAATATGAAGATGGCACATATAAACATCCAGAAATAGTTGAATTATTAAAAACAGTAAAATTTGGTGGAACTGCAGGTGATAAAGCAGGAAAGGACATTACTAGTCAAGACTATTTACAAGCTAACTTATATGATAGATTACAGGTTATTTTTACTGCTTACGAAAAACAAGTAAAGAAGATTGCTGGTGAAACAACTGCTGCAGAAGCTTTATGGGGTGATGGTTCTTTTAACCTAGTTAATCTTGGAGAACGTGATAGTTTAGATATTAGATATTCAACAACTACTTGGGAAGCTGCAAGAGTTTATCAATGGTTAAAGAAAGTTCCTAATCCAACAACTGAACCTGGTGTTACTAATATGGACAAAATTGCAGGACAAGTTAAAGTTGATGATTCAAATGCAAATGTTTATATAGATTCTGCAAAAGGTAAATACTTAATAGGACCATACACATTAAATTATGCAACAATCACGTTAAACAATGAACAAATATTAGGTGTTCAAGGTTTTGATTTGAAATTAGATATTCTTAAAAAAGATGGAACAACAGAGACTAAAACACTTACTAGAGGAGACGGAGCCGACCAATATAAACTAGTTACAAAAGATAATTCAACTAAAAAAGTAAAAGTTGGTGGAAAAATAGTATCTGTTCCTAAGAGTGGTAGTCCTTTCTATATTGAACTAGATAAAAGCGTAAAAGGTAATGGAGAGATTTTAACAGAAAATGATACATTCTCATTCAGCTTAGATTACAAATTCTTAGATAAAATAGAAGCAGTTGTTCACTTCTTAAGAGATTGTACAAGATCTAATGATGCTGCAAATCCAACTTCACCAGATTGGCAATGGAGCTCATCTCACCCTCAAAGATTGGTGGCTATAACATTTAGTCAAACTTGGGACGAAGAAAAATTCTCTACTGAAACAAAAACTAGAGAATATGATTTCAAACTAAGAAAAATAGATAAAGATACAAGAGTTGGAGTTAACGATGGTAAATTCGTTGCTGCAGCTAAATACAAAAATGTAAAAACTGGTAATACAGCATATTTCGACTTAGAAACAAGAACTCAAAATCTTGGAAGTAACTTTAGTGATGTTGTAAACAAAGCTAAACAGGGACAAGCAAAAACATATATTTCAGCATCTCAGCCAGAAGGTGATGGATGGATTTTATGGAATGATATTCCAGATAGTATAGCAGAGATTGAAAGAGATGAAAAAGGTAATGCAGTTTTATCTTCTATGGAAGATAAACAATGGACTTTAGAATGTGTTGAAGTGCAAGAAACAGAAGCACCAAATGGATATCGTATTCCTACTAAAGAGGAACTAGAAATTCCAGAAGGTTACAACACGCAAGATAACGTAAATAATTCATACACTATCAGCATACCTAAGAATAGCTCAAGAGAGCTTACTTGGGCTGAGCCATCAGTTCCTAAGGAATATAACATACCATTTAAAAAGATTGATAATAAGCAACAAGCAATTAAAAACTTGAATTTAGAATATTGGTTTGCTGATTTAACAGTTGATTATGGTAGTTGGGCTAGCCAAGATTGGAAATATGGACCTGGTAAACGTCATACAGTTAACACAGGAGATTCAGGTAAAGCAAATTTCGTAAATGATATGTATGGTGATGCTATTCTTCTAGTAATAGAAGAAAAACCAACTGGTGGATATGGATATCAATATTTCAAGAAAATAGCAATTGTATATTCAGCTACAAGAGGAACAGATAGTGCAAATATTAAATTCTTGAATTATAGCGATATAAGCAAAAATGAAACTGCAAAGAAGAATTTAGATAATTGGATTAATAAAGAAGAAAAAGTAGAAATTGATAAACATACTTGGTCAAACGGTGTTCTATTTATTGAAGATAAATCAGGAAATGTTACAGATGCAACCAATAAAGTTACAACGAAAGAAGGAAAAGGAATTTATCTAAATTCTAAAACAACTCAACAAGAAGTTAATGGAGAACTTATTACTATTACAAATGATGAGATTCCTCCATATGATTTAGAACTATTTAAATTTGAAACTGGTGGAGAATATAACACTAATTTAGCAGGAACTAAGTTTAGAGTTTCAATTACAATTGGTGCTAATAAGGAAGCTGCATATGAAAAAGAAATAGAAGTAAAAGAAATAGATGAAAATGGAAAGAAAGTATATGTAGCTAAGGCTGACGGAATAAGAGTTTATGGAGATAATTTAGCATTACATATACAAGAAACATACACAAAACCTGGTTTTGAATCTAAATTAACAGTAAAAACTATTGCTTTAATATATAAAGCAGAGGTTGAAAATGGAAAAGCAAAATTAACTATATTAGAAAACACACCTAATGAAAAAGTATTTGTGTCAGATACATCTAAGTTGCCAGATGGACTAAAAGGTGGTTCTGCAATTACTATAAACAATAACTCATCTATTCATATAGGAATAGACAATACACCTGTACCTCACTACTTAAAATTCTTTAAAGTTGATGATAATGGAAAACCTTTAGAAGGAGCAACATTTACATTAGCAAATAAAAATCCAACAGAAGAAGGTTTTGATGACTCAAATATTCTAGGAACAGCAACAAGTGGAAAAGATGGATATATGGAATTTGCTGTACCTTCTGAAGCAAAGGGTGCAAGTAAAGATTATACACTTTATTTGTATGAAGAGAGCTCTGGAGAAGGACATTTGTATTCTGATACAAACAAAGAGCATCCAATAACTATAAAATATAGTTATGTAGCAGGAGCTGACAGTATAACAAACTTATCAATTATGCATAATGGTCAAAATCTTGCATCAAATAATACAACATTACATTGTCAACAAGAAGAACAGACAAAAGAAGATGGTACAAAAGTAACTGTAAATTCTATGAAAAATAATGGATATATATTTGATTTTGGAAAACTAAATGAAATATTTAAGCTAATAAATAAGGCTGTACCATATTCATTAGAGTGGGAGAAAGTTGAAGATACAACAGACACACCTCTTGGAAATGCAAAATTTGAAGTAAGCATTGTTCAAGGTATAGGAAGCGATAAAAATAACGAAAATAAAACAGACGTTATTAAAGAAATTGCTGAGAGTTTAAATAATGGTAATAGTGATAATATTTTAAGAAAAGGTATAAGCTTTGCACAATATAAAAATGGAGATAATAAGGCAGACATCAAAAATCTTGGTAGAATACAAGGTGAAGGAGAACAAGCTAAACAACAAGGTCAAAATATAGTATCAAGTGATGAAGAAAACACTAGAGGTAAAGTTTCAGTAGATAATATTGTAACTTATGGAGATTGTTATGCATTCATTAAAGAGGTTCAAACTGATGGTACACATCAATTAATACCAGATATAATAATTGTTCATTATACAATTAAAGAAGGAGAAACAACTCCAACTTGGTTAGATGATATTTATGTATATACTCCAGCATCTAATGGACAGGAAGCAACAGTAAAATCTTACTCAAGAAAGGCTGGAACAATAACATATACAGATTCAAATAGCAAAGTATATGAAAATGTATCAAAAGAGGGAAATACTTTAAAAATAATTAACAATAAAGCTCCATATGCATTAGAAATCAACAAAATTAATGCTTTAAGCAATACAGGAATTCAAAATGTTCAGTTCGAAGCAATAATACGTCATAAAGATAAAAATGGAGATCCTAAAGAAATTCCTCTAGCTACTACTGTTGAAGATGGTAAGATTACTATAAAAGATATTTTTGAATATAGTGAAAATGATGACGATTTAATCACATTAGAACTATATGAAAAAGTGCCAGAAGGATTTTTAGGTTATGATAAGGCTGGTAAACATAAACTTCTATTTGTTGCTGATTATATAAAGAAAGCACCAGCTGGTGATGAAGGAAAATTAATACAAAAATCTGGATATGTGGTATTAGTTAATACTGAAAAAACAGAAGAAAATAATGTAGAAAACTTTATTAAGATTGCTGGTGATAAAACTTCAGAAAAATTTGCATTTACAATTTCAGAAGAAGGACAAGGGGACAACAATTCTAGTACTCATACAGTAACAGTTCCTAACATACCAACATACAGTTTACAAGCTATAAAGAAAGAATTGTTTAATGGAGTACTTATGGATGTAGATCCTACTGGTATTAAGTTCACAGGAAAAATCAGAAAAGGTGGAATAGATAATGGCAATGGAGAAATTCTTCAATATGGACAACCTTACACTGGTACTGAAGAATTAGATCCAAGCAAATTTACAGTAGAACTTAAAAAGATTGATAAAAACAATGGAAATATAATAGTTGTAAGTGCTGATGGAATAGATACTCATAGTGAATTCTTTGATGAGAATGGAAAATTAAAAGATAATACTCAACCTCAAACATTTACATTAGTATTAGAAGAAGAGGGCACTGGAAAATATGCAATAGAACATCCAATAGAAATTGAGTATACTTGTCAACCAAATGCAACAGATGGCACATGGACAACTGAATATAAAAAGGTTAAATTTGATGGTAAAACAAAAGAGATAACAAAAGATGAACAAGGAGCAACTACAGTACTAATTGATTCATACGAACTAGTTATTATGGTAGATAAAGATGGACATCTAATCCTTGTAAATATACCTAAATTTGAACCAATTCAAATTTTATTACAAAAGAAAGATGAAGATGGAAATCTTGTAGATGGAATTACTTTCAAGGGTTCTATAGAGGAACTTGGAGGAAAATATAAAGATGGTGAAATAACAATAAAAGGCGAAGAAAATCATAAGCAAGAGTTCGAAGCAACAACTGGTACAGAAACAGCTCCAGATGGAAATCAATATAATGGTGTTGCTGTAATAAAAGATGTAAAACTTAGTGGAAATGTAAAACTTACTATTACAGAAGAAAAGTGGGCAGAAGATGCACAAAACAAAACACCACTTGACTTCCCAAAAGGACCTATAGAAATTACTGGACTTTATATTGAAGAATATAAGCAAGACAATGTTACATATAGAAAATTAACAGTTCCTAATGGTAAACTTAAGGTTAAAGTTGGAGAAAATGGAGAAGAAAAAGAGATTGATATAAACAATCCAAAATCTTCTGAAGAAAGTGATTTTGATATTACATTTAGCACAGATAAAAATGTTACAACATTCTATATTACAAACAAATATAAGAGATACAACTTAGCTGATAATGATGAAGACCAAGACGATACTCCTCCTCCTTTCCCTGATAAAGTAATAAGAGACGTTCAAGGTAATGATACTGTATACAAAAATGAAGATAAAAGAATACAATTTAAAGGTACAATAACAGATAGCAATGGCGAAGTATTACAGGAAGATGTAAAAGTAACATTTGAGAAAAAGGCAACACAAAATGGAGGAAGCAAAGTATCAATTGATGCAATAGGCATAAAAGGAAGCATATCTGGAGAAGGTAAAGAATTCAAACTTGTTCTTAACGAAAATACTGGTGATGAACCTATAACAGTTATCTATACTTGTACTTATGATAGTAGTTTGGAGCTATTTACAGCAAGAATTATAGGATATGAGTATAAAGGAGTTAGATATAATAAAAAAGAGAAGCCACTTGAATCACCTATCAAAGCAGATATAGTTCCAGGTCGTGTAGATGATGATGGTAGCCTAATAAACTATAATAAATTATATATTCCTATTACAAAATATGATGAAAAAGGAAAACTTGTTAATGGCGTTGTATTTAAAGGAACAATAGAATATCCAAAAGATGAAAATGGTAAACCAACAAAATATGGCGAAGATGGAAAGACTGCATGGGAATTCGAAACAGTAACAGGTGGACAATATTATAATTTTGAAAAAGCAAAAATGGAAACAGCTCCAGATGGTGTTGCAGTAATACCAGTTCCATATGAGATGGATGGCGATTTTGTAGTTACAATTACTAACGAATATTGGGGAACTAAAGATGGCGATAAATGGACAACTACAAAATCAGAAAGCGGAATGCCAGAAGGACAACCTTATGACCTAGAGTTTATGACAGTTGATGCAGAGATAAAAGGCTTTAAAGTAGAGAAAAAGACAGTTGATGAATGGAAAACTGAGAGCAAACTTCTTCTTAACGGAAAAGAAGTTAAGTATGAACTAAAGGAAGATGCTCAACAAAATGAAGCAATTAATGTAGCAAAATATGATTATATAACAGTAGACGAAGATGGTCACATTAAGTTTGTAAATGATGAAATCAGATACAACTTAGATAAGAGTGCAAGTCCAACAACAGAAGACTTATTTGATGGTGGAAAGCTTTGGGTATCTTCTACAGGTGAAGTAACTCAAGTAAAAGATGGTATATATTTCACAGGATATATAAAAGATAAAGATGGAAAAATACTTCAACAAGGACAACCAACCAACGTAGAACAACCAGATAAAAATAAATTTACAGTTGGACTAAATAGCGAAGGAAGAATTACTGCTACTGGAATTTTAGGAGAAATATCAGGTAATCAAGATACAGAATTCTACTTTGTACTACAAGAACTAGCAGGAGAAAAAGGACAACCATTAGAAATTACAGTAATTTATACTAGTGTATATAATAAGCAAAATAGAACATTCGACATAAAAATTAAAGGATACGAATACAATGGTAAACGTTATAATATAGAGCAAAATTCAAATAACAACGAACAGGATAAATTTGAACAAATAGTTGCAGGACACGTTTGGCATAAAACAACTAATACGAAAACAACGACAAGATACTTAATAAACGTATTAGAAACAAGCATTCCATTAATGAAATATGAAGAAGCTAAAAAATCTGATGGCGGACAACAAATACTTAGAAATGGAATTCAATTCACAGGTAAAGTAGAAGCAGTAGAAGAGATTAATGGCGAAAATGGTCAAAATGGATATAAAGTTAAACAAAATACAGAAGGAAAAGAAATTTCTCAATACTTTAAAGTTGTAACAGGTGAAAAACAAAAAGACATAAATGGTAATAATTGTAAAGATCCAAAAACAGGAATAGAATATCCAGCATATGATGGTGTGGCTACAATTTATGGAATTACTAAAGATTATGTTGGTAAAGTTAGAATAACTATTACTGAGGAAAAATGGAAAGATGGTAAACAATTATCAGCAGATGAAAATGATGTTAATTTCGTTGATGATATTATTGAAATTATTGTAGATGTAAAAGAAGAAAAAGAAGCAGATGGTACAAAGAAATTAGTTGTTGATTATGGACAAAACTTAACTTGGGATACATATAGCAAAAATGAAACAACTGAAAATAGTGTTTCAACAACAGAAGGAAAAGAACTAAAAGATATAGTAGATGAAGTAATAAAATCAAAAAACGGAAGTTCTAAAACAACAGAAACTTATAAAACACAAACAAATGATGAATTTACATCAGCACTTCTAGATATAGACACATACAATAATGAAAATAAACAAGATGATGTTATCGGAATTAAGATTGTAAACGAAGTTAAAACTTACGATATTGAAATACCAAAAGTAGTTGAAAAAACAGAAAACGGAAAGAAGACATATAGAGCTTTAACACCAGAAGAAGCTGCAGAGTTAAGATTTACAGCTAAGATTTATGATTCAACTTATCAAGAAAATGGTCAAAATAACAAACCAATCCAAGAACTTGATGAAAATCATGTAAAAGTAGTTGTTCTTGATAAAGAAGGAAATGAAATTAAAGCAGGAGAACAAAAGGATAGCAACAATAATAACCAAGAAACAAAATCAGTTGTTAGAGTTTCTGGAATTAGAGGTTCTATACAAGGTGAAAATTTAACACTTGTTTTACATGAAGAGGAATCTGGAGGAATCCAAAAAATAGAAAAAGACATCCAAGTTACATACAAATATACTAATAACGAAGCTGATAAAGATGGAAAACCAGAATTATTAACATTCAAAGATCCAAATGTAACAAGTGGAAATGGAAACGGTATAATAGATGTTAAACAAATAGACAAACAAAATGGAAAAGAACAATATAAAGAAACTAATGATACTAAAAATCCAAATTTAGTAGTAACTGATGATGGTGTAGCAATTGTTCAAAAACAAAAAGAAGCAACTCTTGTAATTAAAAAAGTTAAAAAAGTAAAAGATGCAAACGGAATTGAGGTAGAAGAACCTGTTTCTGGTATCAAATTTACTATAAGAGTTTGTGGAAAGTGCGAGCATGAATGCGATAAAGATCCAGAGAAATGTATATGTGGAAATGAATGCGATAAATGCAAAACATTAGAGGCAACTTCAAATGGTGATGGTATAGCAGAATTTAAAGGAATAACAGAAACTGGTGATGTAAAAGTAGTTATCCTAAAAGAGGAATGGGCTACTGAAAATGGTGTAAGCACAGAAGCAGAAAAAGCAGGAAATGACAAGATTGAGTTTATTAAAGAACCAGTTGTAATTTCTGGAATAGAAATAAAAAAAGGAACAAATTCAGACGGAAACAATGGCAATACAAATACAGTAGACTACTCTAAAGCTAAAGTAGAAGAAAGCAAGACAACAGAGGGAGAAACTGACGATAAAGCTAGTAGCCATGTAAGCATAGATAAAGATTTTGGAATGCAAATTGTATTCAAAAATGATACTGCAACATATGATTTAGATGTATTTGATAGCAAAGTTACAAACTACAATGGAACAATAGAAAAAGTATTAAAAGATGTTACTTTCGAAGCTGTTATAACAAAACATAAAGAAGGTGCACCTGACGTAACACTATCAAACGATGATAGTACATTCAACTTAAATGACTACTATGAGAGAAATGAAAAAGCACAAGAAAAATTACAATATATCGGTCCATTTGGAATAGATACTGATGGAAAAATTAAAGTAAAAGGCATTAAAGGAACAATAGCAAAACAAGTACAAGCAAACGCTGAAGCACAAGCACAACAAGCACAAACAAATGATGCTGAAACAAATGGTACATATGATGTTATCTTAAGAGAGGTATCTTCAAATAGATCACCAAATTCAGAAGAAACAACAGATGGAGAAAAACCAGAAGAAATTAAGAGACCAATCATAAAGATTGTATATGAAGCAACATGCACAACCGATGAAAAAGGAGATTGTAAATTTGCAACAAAAGTAAAAGAATACATCTGGAAAGATGGAGATAAAACTCATAAATATAGTGTTCCAGATAAAAAAGAAACAGTAGAAGTAGAAGCAGCTGATGAAGAACCAGCAGTAAATTTACAAGCAAATGGTAGCGTTGCTAATGGAAAAACAGTTGAATTGAAGAATTCAGAATCATTTGGAGAAGTATTATATATTCATGAAAATGGAAAAGTAAGTTTAATCAATACTGAAAAATATCCAGTTGCAATTAACTTAAAGAAAGTAGATAGCAATGGAAACCCAGTTTCAGGAATTAAATTTACAGGAAAAGTAATTGCATTATTAAATGCAACAGATGAAACACTAATTCCTAAAGAAGAAATTACTGACCCATCAGAAGGAAAATTAAAACAGAAAAAGATTGAATTTGAGTTCGGCGAAAATAGCAACACAGATAAGCAGAATACAAATTCTGGTATAACAGATACTGATGGTGTAGCTTTACTTGAAATACCTGAAGACGAAATATTCAATTATGAAGGTGAAATTGAAGTTGTAATCACTAACGAAGAATGGGTTGAAAGCACAAATAAACCTGTACTAGGATTCCCTAAAGAACCATTTGCAATCACTGGATTAACTTTAAAAACTGATCCACAAACACATAAGAGCAAAATAGTGTATGGAGATGTAAAAGTTGAAAAATGTGATGATAAAGGAAATAAAGTAGAAAACGGAGAATCTGCATACAAAGATAAAGTAAAGACATATAGTACTGAAGAAGGAAAAGCAACATTAGGAATTTCTGTAGAAAACCCAATCTTAGATTATGATTTAGATTTAGGATACAAAGTATTAAAACATGGTGATACAATTGTACCTTTAAAAGAAGGTGTTGGATTTAAAGCTGAAGTATTCAAAACTAAACCTACAGAAGAAAATCAAAAAGGTGATTCTCAACCAGAAGTAGTACTTAATTCTCAAGACGGAGGAATTGAAATTGATGCTACTCAAGGAAAGATTACTGCAAAAGGAATTAAGGGAGATATAACAGGTAGTGGTATACAATTAGTATTAACAGAAACATCTAGCGAACATAATGTAAAACCTATGGAAATTACAATTGTATATGATTATAACCCTGATGGAAAACCAGAAGAAAAACCTATTATAAAAGAATACAAATGGAAAGAAAAACAAGAAAATGGAGAAGAAAAAGAAATAACTTATAAAGTACCACAAGATGGTGCAAAAGACGAAACCGGAGAAGAAGCTAAAAATACACAAATTGGTAACATGATTTATACAAATTATAACCAATCAGTAGGTATTATTAACGAAGTTATTCCAAATCCATTAGATATTCAAATTGAAAAGATAGATAGCAATGGAGCTACTGTTGCTGGTATCAAATTCGAAGGAAGAATAGTTGCACTAGATGACCAAGGACAAGAAAGAAAAGATGAAAGTGGTAAGACTATAGAGAAGAAATTTACAACAACTATAACTAACGAAGATGGTACAACAGAATCTCTAGAGTGGATTACAACAGATTCAGAAGGTATAGCTAGATTACACTTAACTGAAGAGGAAGTAAATCAATTTGCCGGAAAGGTTAAGATTGAAATAAGCAAAGAAGCTTGGAGCACAGACGAAAGAGATCCATTAAGCGTAGAACCAGAAAATCGTACACCATTAGACTTCATTGGAGGAACAGTCGAAATTACTGGTAAGAAAATTAAAGTTGAGGCTGATAGCACAAGCAGTATAGAAAATGATGGAGAAGTAACAGTAAAAATCAAAAATGGCGATACAGATGTTACAGAACAATACAAAGATAGAGTTGATGCAAAGGCTCCAGGAGCAATATCTGTAAGCATGAAGAACAATATTAACAGATACAACTTAATGAATATATTCGATAAGAAAGTAATAATTGTTAATAATCAAGAAGTAGCAATACCAGAAGGTATCGAATTTACAGGAAAAATATTTACAGATGAAAATACAAAATATTATTATACTGATGAAAACAATGAAAAGAAAGAAATTGATAGTTCAGAATATGATGTTTCTGTAGGATTTTCTCAAACACTTGAAGAATTAACAGGAAATAATATTGATGAAAATGCTCAAATTAAAAAAGGAAGCATTTCAGCTGCAGGAATTAATGGAAATATTGTTGGAGCAAATATTAAGCTTATAATCCCAGAACAAAAAACATTAGATTACATTATTCCAGAAAAGATTATTGTTGAATATGATTGCTCATATCACAATGGAAAATTCGAAACAAAAATAAATAAACGTGGACTTGATAAGAACAATAACGATATTATAGATAGTGGTGAAGAAATAACTGTTGAAGACAACCAAGAAGCTGTTTTACAAGAAGAGGTTGTTAGAACAGGTGTTGAAATTCCAATTAAAAAGGTTGACCAACAAGGAAACCCAGTACAAGGAATTAAATTCACAGGATATGTAATATCAGATAGCAAAAATAGCAAAGAAGAAGGTGTAGCTTTTGAGGTAACAACTAATGAAAATGGTATTGCAACAATAGAACTTAAAGCTGACTATTCAGATAAAAACAATATTAAAGATGAAATAAAAGATAAAAATCTACTAGGTCACTTTAATGTAGTTATAGAAAAAGAAGAATGGGCAGATAATGCAGAATCAGTATGGAGAGCAATTCCTGGAAATGAACACAGAATACTTAGATTTGTAGCAAATAATACAACAATTCAAGGATTTGATATGCAAGAAGCTATTTCTGAAAATGCAGTTATAAGAACTATATCATTTAATGAAGCAACATGTGAAAATGAACATGTTAACGTAGATAAAAATACTGTTACAGTTAATGTTGATAACCCAGACTTAACATATGATATACCATTTATTAAAACAGATGAGTTAATAACAGAAGAGAATAAAGATAAAGTAAATAGATTAGAGAATATAAGATTCCATGCTATGATTGAAAGTGGTAATGATAAACAAGACTTTTATCCAGAAACAGGAAAAGACGGTATGTTTACATTAGATGATATTCATGTATTTAGTAATGGAGAAACTCCTGTAACATTAACATTGCAAGAATTACCAGCAGATGATTTATCAGTTCAAATATTAGAAAAACCAATTGTAGTTACTTACAAAACTGAAGTAAACTATGAAACTGGAAAAGTTACAATTAAAGATGTTAAGATAGTTGAAGATGGTATTGAAAAAGATGCTGATAGTGTAAATAACCAAGCTACTGATGAAGCAAACAATACTGATAAAACAGTAGATTATATGAAAGTAACTTTCGGAGAGGGAGAAGAAGCAAAAGAATATAATTTATTCGACATTGTAAACAGACCAACTATAGTTATTACATTAGACAAAAAAGTTCGTGTTAATGGTAATGATGATAACAACATAAAAGATGTAATAGAGGAAATAGGATTTACAGGCTTTGTAACAACAAATCCAGGTAAATTCGGAATACAAACAACTACAGATGAATCTGGTAAAATTCAATATACAGTTACTAAAGATACATTTGAAGCTAATTTAAATCCAAGTATGCTTAAAGATAACAACTCATCAGATACAATATATTTCAGCGGAACTACAAAAAATGGTAAACTAGAAATACCAGGTATAAAATTCTATGATAAACAAATTTATGTAATATTTAAAGAATACTTTATTAATGATAAAAAACCAAGCTCAATGAAATGTTCTGATGAAGTTATGGTTGCATCATTTAATAGAAAACTAGGAAATAAAGAAGCAACAAGCACATCATCAGAAAATGTAACATTTACAAACATGGATCCAGTAAATATAAGCATTCAAGTTATAAATGAAGCTATAAACTATAAAGTAAACTTGAAAAAAGTAGATTCAGATGATAAGAATAGAGCAGTTAATTATAAAAATGCTAAATTCACCATAACATTAAAAGAACTAGGAGAGATGAACAATACTAAAGAAGAATACACAGAATCAGAGGATACAGTAACACTAGTATTTAATGGAAATGGAGAAATAAATAAAGATAGCTCTACAAAACTTCCAAGCAAATATATAGTTGGAGCAGAATTAGTAACAGAAAATAATGGTCAAAAACATATTTCATTAGAAGTTAATAAGTTTGGTGATAATCTACAATTAGTAGTAACTGAGGAACAAGCACCAACTGGATATGACAAATATGATGGAGATATAGTAATTAATTACTCAACATCAGACCCAGGAGAGACACAAGAAAAGACAAATATAACAGTTAAAGGTACTGTTGGACAAAATATTACAACAACTACAGGTTCAGACAATGGTGAATTAAGTTTAACATTTGAATTACCAAATGCACCTAGTTCATATCCATTAGAGTTCTATAAGAAATCTAAGGATGACTCAACTAATATAAATGGTGTTCACTTCCAGATTCTATTCATGGACAAAGAAGGAACTAGAATATTAGAAGATAAAGGTCAGATATTTACTTCTGTACAAGGAAAAGTATCAATACCAAATGTTGATAAATATGGAACATATTATATGATAGTAAAAGAAACTGATACACCAGAAGATGTTGTAAGGTTAGAAGGATATCATATTATAGAAGTAACAGCTAATATAGGACAAAAACCAATTCTAAAATATAAAGGTACTTTTGTAGAAGGCGAAAATAAAAATGCTATTGACAATGAAGAACAAATTAAGCAAATATTAGAAAAAGCAAAGAAACATGTTGAAAATAACTTTGCAGGTTTAACTAACAATGAAGGAGAAGTTGATGAGAATGGTATTGTTACAAAAGAAGGATTCTTCGTTGACAATACTAATGGTGCAGATAAGTTATACTTTACAATTAAAAATGAAACATCAGCAAAATATGATATAAACATTTCAAAGAAAGATAAAAGTGATAAGAATAAAAACTTATCTGGAGCAGAATTTGACTTATACTTAGTAAAAGCTAATGAAGATTATGCAAGCAGTACAAACTTATTAAAATATAGTGACAATCCAGATGAAAATGATAGACATAAAGTAACAGATAGTAGTGGTAGAATTTCTATTAAAGACTTAGGATATATCGAAGAACATTATAGTAAAAATACATATACTGAGGAAGAAATAAAAGCAATAGAGAATGGTACAAGTAGCGAAAACTTAGACGATATGCTTAAATTAGTATTGGTAGAAACTAAACCACCAAAAGACTATAAATCAGAGTTTAAGAGAATAGAAATAACTTACTATACTCATGATGGTAAAGACATTAAGATTATAAAAATAGAAGCCTTTGATGAAAAAGGAAATAAACTAAACAATGTTGAGAGTAATGTAAACTATGTTGATAAGAATGACAAAAAAGAATCAGAAATCAATTTAGAAGTATACAATACTAAGAAAACAGAAATTCCATTACAAATTAAGAAGGTTTACTATACAGAAGAATTTGTAGATGAAGAACAAGAAAAAAAGAAGGGCATAAACGATGCATCCGGACAGAAGAAGAGAGTAGAATATCCTCTTGCAAATGCAAAATTCTCAGGTGTTGTTTATGAAGAAGATTCTGTAGAAGATGGAGAACCATTTGAGGTTATAACAGACAAAGATGGTATTGCAAAAATAGAAGACATTTATGTTGAAGGTAAAATTAAAATAATTATTAACGAAGTTAGTGCACCTACTGGATTTAACGTACTACCTCAAACTACTATAGAATGTACAGTAAATGGAACTAAGTTAGAAAATTGCACGATTTCTGCAAACGATGTAGCTTCAGTAGATGAGGTTGACGGAACAAATCAAATAACAATGATAGAAGATGATGATACACCATACACTGTAGAACTAGGAGGATTTGTTTGGGAAGATAGACCAACAACAACAAGTGCAAAAGGTGATGGCGGTTATACAGCAGAGCAAGATAATAAATTTGTATCAACTGAAGGATTGTATGACGAAAATAACGAAGACAATCAATTAGCACAAGATGTTTTAATCAAAACTGTTGATAAAGATGGTAAAACAATAAATCCTGTTGGAGAAGACGGTAAGATAAGTGACACAGATAAAGCTCAAATTAAAGATGGTATTATAGTTAACCTATATAAATACAGTGATGGCACTCTTGTAAAACAAACTACAACAAACGATACAGGAAGATTTAGCTTTAAGGATTTAGACCCATTTGAAAAATATTACATTACATTTACAATGTGTGGAAAATACAATTATGAGGATTACGAGAATGTTAAATTCTTAGTAAAATCAGCAACAAAAGGAGAGGATGGCAAGTATACATTTGAACAAACAGATAGTGTTAAAACAATAAAAGATGCAATAGAGCAAGAAACAAAGAAAGGAATAGCACAACAAGGTAAGAGTGAAGAAGAAATAAAAGCAGAAGGAAAAGCAAAATCAATAGATGAAATTTCTAATGAATATAAATGGAAACAAAACTCTAAAGCAGTACTAGATGAACCAAATAATAATAACAATGATAAGAATACAGCAATAGCTACTCAAACAAAAGTATACAGCAACGAAAAGAATGACAACAATCCAACAGGTGCAGGTAGACAAGCATACCCAATATATGATCAGTTTATATTATCAGATAGTACTACATCTGGAGCTGATGCAGCAATAATATATGAAGGAAGCGGACAGAAAGATGAAGAAGATATAACACAAGATTATACATTAAATAAAAATGACAAACAATTAATCTTCTATGCTTTAGATCCAATCCATGATTATATAAACCTTGGTATTATTGAAAGAACAAAATTTGGTTTAAGACTAGAAAAATTTGTTGAAGAAATTAAAGTTCAAACATCAAAAAATTATACTTATCACTATGGAGAAAAGGCACAAGGCTCAATGTATACATTAAACATTAATCAAGCAGACTTAAGTGTATTAAAAGATATAGAAGTTACTTATAAAATAGTAATTTCTAGAGAAGAAATTGCAGAAGGAACTGTAAAATCAATAGCTGATTACTATAATTCAGACCTTCTAGACTTTGAGAGTTGTTCTGTAGTAGTACCAAAAGATGGTGGAACAACAAGTATAAATATTCAAAAAGTAGAAAACAAACCAGAAGAAAATAATACACAATGTGCATATGTAGATAAAGAGTTTGGTATTAAATTAGTTCCAGTACAATACATGGAGAAATCTGGTAGTGAGGCTGGCAATCTTAAGAAAGATGAAACGGCAAATACAGGCAGAGTAATAATCAATTTAAATCAAGACATAAAGGGTAATAATATAACAGTATTTGTAAAATACAAATACCAAAAAGTAAACGGCGGAGACAAATTTATTGATAGCAATGGCAAGTTATTTGGTAAGATACAATCTGTAGGTTCAGAATATGTTACTTTAGGTGTAGCAGAAATATTAGATAGTATAAGCACAAATGGAAGAAAAGATGCTAACTCAACAAATGGAGATTTGGATAAGAAATTTAAAACAACATACCAATCAAGTTTCCCAGAATTCTATGCTCTAACTACAGATTCAGATGGACCTGTTGCTCCTAATGAGGAACAATACTATGAAATATTAAGTCATAAATATGATAAAGATAGAGATGAAGATACAGCACCAGCAATAAAAGTCTTAATTGCAGATCCATCAAACAGAAAGATATCTGGACAAGTATTTGATGATGAAAATAAAAATGGTATAAAGGATAATGGTGAAGTTGGTATCGGTGGTATCAAGGTAGTTGCTATGAATGAAAGTAACCAACCAATAAAGGAAACAATGACACTAACAGAAAAACAAGACGACAAGGAAATTGGATCATACGAAATTACTGGAGTACCAGAAGGTAAATATCATCTAGAGTTTACATATGGTAATGAAAATACAATATTACCTAAGTTATATGAAGTATCAGATGATGATAATACAGAAAATGTTGGAGACAGTGATGAACATAATATAAATAAAGCAACTGGAATTAATGATGTTGAAACAGTAGACGGAAAAGAATATCATAGATATAATGATAGATCATATAATGGATTAGAGTATGAGAGCACAGCTAAATATCCAAGCCAAGTAACAGATCAATCAAAAGTAAGTAAAGATTCAGAATTCTGGTATAAGGATGAAGCTAGACAAGACACAGTTTACTCTGACGCTGAAGATAATTCAGACCAAAGAACTCAAGCAGATAAGACATTAAATGAATATGGAGCAAATGGAAAAGCAAAAGGCACAGCAGAAAATCCAAAATACCTAATGAATAATGAAAAAGCTGAATTATTGTATTCATACAGAGGAACAAACATTGTTGGTGAATACCTAGAAAAATTAGTAGAAAATGCAGTAACTGCAGCAACTGAAGAATTTAAAATTAATATAGCCGATTCAGAAGAAACATATTATGACTATAATGGAACAGAAGGCAAAGAAGGAGTATACACAGATAAAAATGGAAATGTTATAGGAAATAGCAATGCACAAATAAACTTTGGTATTAAACCAAGAGCAATGACAAATCTTAAAGTTGACAAAGTAGTTAAAGATATCAAGATTTATACAAGTGCTGGAAATACTGATGTAGATGCTTCTTATGATGGAAATAAACCAGTTGGAACAGTTGGAAGAGTTCAATGGTTACCAGGTAACACAGAAACTGGTAGTAGAGGATACATTTGGATTCAAAGATCAGACGAAGAAATCGTAGGTGCTAAACTACAAATTACTTACGAGATAGTTGTTAGAGATGAATCTGGAGAATCAACAGAGGATGAAGAAGTAACAATTGTAGATTATGTTCAAACAGGAATGACATTTGATAAAGAATTCAATGAAGAAAATAGAAATTGGAATCTTGCAAATGCAAAGACAACGATAGAAGGAGCTAATAAAGCAAGTATTATATCTGATACATTTGGAGATACAATAAAAGGAACAAATGGCGATATTAAGATAAGCAATAAGATTGATTTAACTAATGTAAGTACAGTAGCTACAAGAGATATAGAACTTAAACATGAAAATGGAAACGTACATTATTCAGACCCAGTTGAAATTACATTAACAAAAACTCTAAATGGCTATAGTAATACTGATATTGATGCATATACTAACTATGTGGAAGTAATACAAACTGCAACACCAAAACTAGCAAGAAAAGACGAAAAATCAATACCAGGAAACTTTGACCCACAAAAAGAAACAACAGTAAATGGAAGCATTGGAGCAATTGGTAACTTGAAGAGTCTAACAACTAAAGACTTAATAAGTCGTGAAATAACAGAAGTTCCATATGATGGACAAGTACCAGATGATTATGTAAATGAAAGAATAAGACTAGAAAGAGATACAGCAAAGGCATTAGAAACAGTAAGTATTACAGCAGAAACTGGTGAGAATAGAGACACAACATACTATATCTTAGCATTCGCAATCATTGCAGTATTTGCAACAGGTGTAGGAGTAATTGTTACAAAAGTAATTAAGAAAAAATAATTACAAAAAACTATAACAAACCAAAACAAAAAAACGAGCATTGCTCGTTTTTTTGTTTTGTAGAGGTCGGCGTCCAGCAGGCATACTGACGCTGTAACAGGCTGTAGGGGTCGGCGTCCTCGACGACCCGCAAAAACAAGAACAATAGAGATGTTAATTTAATACAAAATTATTATTATAATGATGAAAAAAATAGGCAAAAAATAACATCTCTAAATGTTTTATTAATCACGGGCTGTCGAGGACGCCAGCCCCTACAACAGGCAAAGCCTTAACAGCCTCAGCATCGACGACCCGCAAAAAACAAGAACGGTAGAGATGTTATTTTTTTAATTAAATTACAAATTTCGACAACATTATAAAAATAAATATATTAAAATATGTATATGAAAAAAAATTTACAAAAAAGAAAAAATTTAAGAATTCCTCAATATAATTATTCTACAGAAGGATTATATTTTATAACCATATGTATAAAAGATAGAAAATGCATATTGTCAGAAATCGAAAATAATAATGATATACCATTTTTAAAATTGTTACCATATGGTGAAATAACAGAAAAATATTTAAATTCAATAAATATGGTGTATGATGATTTAAAAATCAAAGAACATATTATTATGCCTAATCATATACATTTTATCTGTGAAATAAAAGACGGGTCGTCGATGCTGAGGCTGTTAAGGCTCTGCCTGTTACAGCGTCAGTATGCCTGCTGGACGCCGACCCCTACAAATGCAAAAAATTCCAGCATTTGTATCAACATTAAAAAGATTAGTAAATAAAGAATGTAATGATAAAATATGGCAAAGAAATTATTATGAGCATATTATAAGAAATGAAAGAGAATATTTGGAGATTGTAAATTATATCAAAAATAATCCATATAAATGGGAAAAGGACCAATATTATATTTAATGAATAATTGCAATATAGAATCTACTGTTTTTACTTTTTCTGTATACTTTCCTTTTGGTTGGTAAAACTAAGGTTAAAACCAATAAAGGAGAGTGAAAACTTTGCGTACTGCAAAAACACTTAGAATACAAGGTGCTATTATTGATAAGAAAGAGTTGGAAAAGTATTTGGAGAATATTGCTTCTGATCATATTTTGGAAAAATTTTCTTCTAAAAACACTTATCCTATTTATAGTGTTATTAATAATTTGAAATATATAACTAAAACTTATGATATTTTGAATGATAATTTGAAAAATGGTATTACTATTCATCCTGCTGGTGAATGGTTGCTTGATAATTTATATATTATAGAAGAAGCGGCTAAAAGTGTTATTAAGGATTTATCTTTGAAGAAGTATACTCATACTCTTGGTTTGGCAAGTGGAATGTATAAGGGGTTTGCTAGGGCCTATGTTTTGGCTTCTGAAATTGTTGCTTATACTGATTCTAAATTTGATAGCAAAGTTTTAAAGGATTTATTGTCTGCGTATCAGAGAAAAAAGACTCTTAATATGGAAGAGATTTGGGATATTAATTTGTATCTAAAAATAGCTCTGATAGAGAATATTACTGTTATTTGTGAGAGAATTTATAGTGCGGAAATTCAAAAATGCAAAGTTGAAAATATTATTGAGAGGTTGATTGAGAAGAAGAGTAAAAAGGAGCTTAAGTTTACTAATAAGTATAATATGAAAAATATTGATAGTGAGGAGTTTAAGTACCCTTTTATTGAATATATGTCTTATAAGCTTAAAAAATATGGAAAAATGGCTACTGGTTTCAATTATGTTTTGGAAGAACAGGTTGAGAAGATGGGAACTAATGTTGCAGAGGTTATAAAAAAAGAGCATTATGATATGGCTTTGAGGAAGGTTTCTATCGGTAATGCTATTAAAAGTTTAAAAGAGCTTCAGTCTATTAATTTTTTGGAAATTTTTGAGGATATTAATGGTGTAGAAGAGATTTTAAGAAAAGATCCTGAGGGGATTTATTCTAAAATGTCATTTAAGACAAAGTCTATGTATAGAAATGCTATAAAAGAATTGTCTGTAAAAACAAAGATATCAGAGATTTATATAGCTAAGAAGGCTTTGGCTTTAGCTATGAATGATAAGGAAAGTTATGGGGATTCGGATAATAAAAGTAAAGGGTTAACTAAAGGTAGAAAAACTTCTCATATTGGGTATTATTTAATTGATAAAGGTATAAATGAATTAATTGATAAATTGGAAATTGGTAGAAATAGAATTAGTAGTAAGCAGGGTTTTGTTAAAGATTATGATGCTGAGGTAAGAACTTATTGTTTAGTAATATTAGTTGTTTCTGCGTTTATTTCAATTTTGACTAGCTTATATTTTTTTAGAGGAACTTTTAATGTGTTTCTTACTCTTTTAGAGTTTTTTATTTTATTTATACCAATAACAGAAATTGTTGTTCAGGTTATTCAATATGTATTGAATAAGGTTGTTAAAACTAAGAAAATTCCTAAATTGGATTTAATAGATGGTGTTCCTGAGGAACTTTCTTCCGTTGTGGTTATTCCTACTATTTTAAATAATAGAAAAAAGGTTAAAGAGCTTATGAGAAAGCTTGAGGTTTTTTATCTTGCAAATAAAAGTGATAATTTATATTTTTGCTTACTTGGGGACGTAACTGCTTCATCTAAGATTAATGAAGATGTGGATGATGAGATTATTGATGAGGGGTTAAAAGAAGTTGAGAGGTTGAATAATAAATATTCTGAAGATAATATGTTTCCTAAGTTTCATTTTTTGTATAGGAATAGAGTGTGGTCTAGTGGTGAAGGTTGTTATTTGGGCTGGGAAAGAAAAAGAGGATTACTTACGCAGTTTAATGAATTTTTATTGAATAATGAGGAAAATCAGTTTAGAGTAAATACTTTAGATACCAGTAAAAACGTAGGCGATAATAATGCAAAGTTTCCAAAAATAAAATATGTTATTACTTTAGATGCTGATACAAATTTAACTTTGAATTCTGGCTTAGAGTTAATTGGTGCTATGGCTCATATTTTGAATAAGCCTATTCTCAATAATGATGGTATTGTGTCTGAAGGATACGGAATTATGCAGCCTAGAGTTGGAGTTGGTTTGTTAGAGTCTAGAAGAAGCTTGTTTACTCAAATTTATGCAAATGATGGTGGAGTGGATTTGTACGCGAATGCTATTTCTGATGTTTATCAGGATAATTTTGGAGAAGGAATTTATACAGGAAAAGGTATTTACGATTTGAGAGTGTTTTCTCAAGTGCTTAAAAATGAAATTCCAGATAATACTGTTTTAAGCCATGATTTGTTGGAAGGCAATTACTTAAGGTGTGGCTTAGCTAGTGATATTGTTTTGCTTGATGGATATCCATATAAGTATAATGCGTATATTTCAAGACAGCATAGATGGATAAGAGGAGATTGGCAGATTGTTAGATGGCTTAAAAAGTATATTAGAGATAGGAACGGAAACAAAAAGAAAAATCCTTTAAGTTTTTTGTCAAGATTTAAGATTATAGATAATTTAAGAAGAAGCTTATTAGAGTTTTTTTCTGTTGTTAATATAATTTTTCTAATTGTTGTAGGTGTATTTTATAAAAAGAGTTTTACATGGATTATTTTATTAACTATTCTGGCTAATGTTGTGCCTTTAATTTTGAATATAGTTAATAATGTTGTGTTTAAAAGAGAGAATATTAAAAAGCAGAAAACTTTTGTGAAAAGAATTACAGGTTTAGAGGCAACTTTTTGGAGAATGTTTATTAATTTTTCGGTTTTACCATATCAGGCTTATGAGGCTATTAATGCTATTGCAAAGACTATTTATAGGGTTAAATTTAGTAAAAAGCATTTGCTTGAATGGTGTACTGCGGAGGAAGCAGAAGTACGAGGAAGAACGGATTTAACTTCATATTATAAAACTATGATTATAAATGTTTTTTGTGGTGTTATTGCTGTTTTTTGGAATCCAATTCTTGCTTTTTTGTGGATTATAGCACCTTTAATTGTTTGGTATGTGAGTAAAGAAAATAAAGAGGATAGCAAATTAAAAGAACTTTCTGAGGCTGATAAAACATATATTTCGGAAATAGCTCAAGAAACATGGGGATATTTTGATGAGTATATAAATAAAGAGAATAATTTTTTGCCTCCTGATAATTTTCAGGAGGATAGAGGTTTTGAAATTGTTGATAGAACATCTTCTACCAATATTGGTCTGGCACTATTAACAGTAGTTTCCGCATACGATTTGGGATATATTGATTTAAAAAATGCTATAGGTTTAATTGGTAAAATGTTAGATGTGATTGAACAATTAGATAAATGGAATGGGCATTTGTATAATTGGTATAATATAAAAACTTTGAAACCGCTAGTCCCTAGATATGTTTCTACAGTAGATAGTGGCAATTTTATAGGATATTTATATACTTTAAAAGGTTTTTTGGAGGAGATTTTACAAAACAATGAAGTTGATAAGGGTGAATTAGATTATGATTTAAATGATTTAATAAAAATTATAGACAATATTATTATTAATACGGATTTTTCTTTGCTATACAGTAATGAGAAAGGAATTTTTTCAATTGGATTCAATGTAGAGGAAAATAAACTTACTGATTCTTATTATGATTTGCTTGCTTCTGAAGCAAGACAAGCAAGTTTAATTGCGATTGCTAAAAAAGATGTTACTTCAAAACATTGGAACAATTTAAGTAGAACTCTAACTGTTTTAAATAAATATAAGGGGCTTATTTCATGGTCTGGTACTGCTTTTGAGTATTTTATGCCTAATATTAATATTCCTAAATATCCTGGAAGTCTTTTGGATGAGTCTTCAAAGTTTATGTTAATGAGTCAGAAAAAATATGCTGAGAAGCTGGGAACTGCTTGGGGAATTTCGGAGTCTGCTTTTAATTTAAGAGATTTTAATTCAAATTATCAGTATAAAGCTTTTGGAATTCCATGGCTTGGGTTAAAAAGAGGACTTGCTGATGAGATGGTAGTTTCTTCTTATGGGAGTATATTAACTATAACTGAAAATCCAGTAGATGTAGTTAAAAATTTAAAAGTCCTAGAAAGTCAAGGAATGCATGGGAAATTCGGATTTTTTGAATCTTTAGATTATACACCTGAAAGGCTTTCATATGGTAAATCTTCAGAACCTGTAAAAACATATATGGCTCATCATCAAGCTTTAATTTTGCTTTCTATAAATAATTTATTTAATGATAATATTTTGCAAAAGAGATTTATGAGAAATCCAGAAATAGAAGGTTTGGACATTTTATTGCAAGAAAAAATGCCAGAAACTGCTTTAGTTACAAAAGAGAAAAAAGAAAAGGTCGAGAAAATTAAGTATTCTGGTTATGAGAGTTATAGTGAGAAAATATATACTAGAGTGGATGATAGATTGAATAGATTTAACGTCATCTCAAATGGAGAGTATTCAACTATTTTAAATGAAAGAGGAGAAGGCTATAGTAAGTATAAAAATGTATTAATTAATAGATATAAAAATACAGCAGATTATTCTCAAGGAATTAATGTGTATATTAAAAATGTAACTAAAAATAGTAATAAGGAAAAAAGAAATGTTTGGAGTAGTATTAATTTAAAGAATAGTAAAGCTCCAGATGAGTTTGCAGTACATTTTACTCCGAGTGAAGATAAATATGTTAGAAAGGATGGAGCAATTGAGACTACTACAAAAATTGTAATTGATCCGAATAATCCAATCGAAATAAGAAGTGTTGAAATTAAAAATAATGGTAATTTAGAGGAATGCTTTGAGGTTACGGGATATATAGAGCCTGTATTATCTAGTATGCAAGATGATTATTCTCATATGGCTTTTAATAATTTATTTTTGAAGTATGAAAAAGAGGATGAGAATATTATAGTTAAAAGAAATGTTAGAAATCCAAGTTTGAGTCCTATTTTTCTAGCTACGGATTTAGTATCAAATGCAGAAGCGGTTGGAGATCTTGAATATGAAATTAATAAAGATAAATTATATCAGGGAAGAATTGATATTCCTGAGAAAGTCTTAAATTCTGCACCATTTTCTAACAGTTTAGGGCTAGTTGTAGAACCGTGTATTGCTTTGCGAAGGACTGTTAAAGTGCAGCCAAATGAGAAGGTAATTTTAAATTTAGTTATTTCTGTTGGAGAAAATAGAGATGATGTTGTTAATAATTTAAATAAATATAAGAATTTTGAAAATGCTGATAGACTATATGAGCTTTCAAAAGTTAAAGCAGAAGAAGAGGCACGATACCTAGGGGTTAAAGGAAAGGATATTTTAGTTTATCAAAAAATAATGTCATATTTATTATTTCAAAATCCAATAAGGTCAATTTTAATGAATCAAATTAAGTATAGTAAAATGAAAAATTTGAATTATCATCAAAAAGATTTGTGGAAGTATGGAATATCTGGAGATTTGCCAATTCTTTTGTTGAAGGTTAAAAGTGCTAATGATAAAGATATTATAAAGGAAGTTTTAAAGGCTTTTGAATATCTTAAAACTAAAAATGTATTTTTCGATTTAGTAATTTTAAATGAAGAAGAAAATTCATATGAGAGATATGTAAAAGATATAATTCAAACAGAGATTCTAAATAGTCAATTAGGCTATTTGCAAAATATTAATGGTGGAATTTTCGTATTAGATTTGATAGATTTAGAGGATAAGGATTTGTTCGATTTCGTTTCTAATTTAGTTGTAGATGCTAAACTTGGAAATTTAAGTACTAATATAAATGATTTGGAAGAGGAAATTTTAGAAAACAATAAGAATCAAATTATTGATGTTAATGCAAAACAAGATGTAATGTGTAATGATTCAAGTGATAGAGCTAAAGTTAATGATAATGAGTTTAATGGTACGGAATATAATTTCTTTAATGGATATGGTGGATTTTCAAAAGATGGAAAAGAGTATCGATTTGTTGTTAATAAAGAGAATCGAGTTCCTACAATATGGAGCCATGTTCTTGCTAATAAAAATTTTGGAACTCTTGTTACTCATAATTTAGGAGGATATACGTGGAGTAAAAATAGCAGATTAAATAGAATTACTGCATGGGGAAATAATAGTGTAATAGATATTCCTTCTGAAATAATTTATATTAAAGATGAAGATACAAAAGATGTATGGGCTTTGTCACCAGCTTTGAATGATTCAGAAGTTCAAGTAACTTACGGATTTGGCTATGCAAATTTTAGTATGAAAAATAATGATATAAATCACACGATTCAAGTTTTTGTTCCTAATAATGATAATGTTAAAATAAATATTTTGCATTTAGAAAATAAAAAGCCTGAAAAGCGTAAGTTGAGATTAGTTTATTATTTAAAAACAGTTTTAGGGGAGGATGAGTTAAAATCGAATGGATATATTGATATAACTCAAATGAAAAGTGCAAATGTGGTTTATGCGAGTAATGTGTTTTCAAATGGTATTTCGAAAAATGTATATGTTGCAAGTAGTGAAAGAATATTAGGTTTTACTGGAGACAAAAAGTTCTTTTTTGGTAATAGTGATGTCTATAATCCTCAGGCTCTAATTGTAGATAGGTTAAATAATAAAAATTCATTGGGATTAGATAGTTGTATGGCAATAGAAATGGAGATTGAGTTAGAAGCTTTTAGTTCAAAAGATATTAGTTTAATTCTGGGTGAAGAAGCAGAAATTTATGAGATAAGGGATAAAGTTAATATTTATTCTAGTATAGAAAACTGTTTTAAAGAATTAGGTGAAACAAAAAAATATTGGAACGATTTATTAGGAGGATTAACTGTAACTACTCCAGTTGATTCTATGAATATTTTGCTAAATGGATGGCTAAGCTATCAAGCAATAGTTTGTAGACTATATGCAAGAAGTGCTTTTTATCAATCTGGAGGAGCTTTTGGTTTTAGAGACCAGCTACAAGATACTTTAGGATTGAAGTTTTTATCAGAAGATATTATGAAACAGCAAATTTTAAAGCATTGCTCTCATCAATTTATTGATGGGGACGTAGAACACTGGTGGCATGATGATACTAATAGCGGTATAAGGACTAGATTTTCAGATGATTTGCTATGGCTTCCGTATGTTGTTTCTGAGTATATTAATTTTACAGGAGATACATCTATTTTAGATGAAGAGATTGCTTATAGAGAGGGACAACAACTAGCAAATGGCGAAGATGAAAGGTATGAAGAGCATTTGTTGGGAGATAAAAAAGAAAATGTGTATCAGCATTGTGTAAGGGCAATTGAAAGAAGTTTAAAATTTGGTGAACATGATATTCCTAAAATAGGTTCTGGAGATTGGAATGATGGATTTAGTACAGTGGGAAATAAGGGAAAAGGAGAAAGTGTGTGGTTAGGATTTTTCCTTTATGATATTTTAACTAAATTTATTGACATTTCCAGAAAAAAAGGAGAGGTTGAGCTTGCTAATAAATATGAAGAGGTTTGTAGAGGCTTAAAGAAGGTATTAAATGATGTAGGTTGGGATGGAAGATGGTATAAAAGAGCTTTTACAGATAATGGAGCAACCTTAGGAAGTGCTGAAAATGAGGAATGCAAAATTGATAATATTTCTCAAACTTGGAGTATTATATCAAATGCTGGAGACAATGATAAAAAATATATATGTATGGAAAGTTTAGAAAATCATTTGGTGGATAGTGAGAATGGAATAATTAAATTATTAGATCCACCTTTTGAGAGTAGTTCTTTAGAACCTGGATATATTAAAGCATATCTTCCAGGAGTAAGAGAAAATGGTGGGCAATATACACATGAGTGTTGTTGTTAGCACCAGTTTTTTAAAAATATTGATACTCTTAAAATACATAAATATCTGCATATAAAATAATAAAATATATGCATATAAAAACAAAAAAATGTGAAACAAAATTAAAGAAAAACCATAAAAAAGTTTCACATTTTTTAATTTTGTGGTATAATATAAATGTGAAACAGAATCAATAAAAAACTACAAAAAAGTTTCACATTTTTTAAAGGAGAGATATATATGGAAGAAAAAATGGAAATCATGGGTCTTCTTCAAAATAAGCAATTACTTGAACATGAATTACAATCGCTTTCTTATGGTTCAGTTGAAATAAGGGAAAAAGATTCAAACAAATATATATATGTACATTATAGAGAAGATGGAGTAGCCTTAACAAAATATGTTGGAGAATACTCTGAAGAATTATATAATTTAATATTAAACAATAGCATTAAGGCAAAAGAATTAAAAAAGCAAATAAGAGAAATAAATAAGAGATTAAAGCAATTAAATTATGTAGAAGAAGAAATTTCCGAAAAAGTGAAACAAAATATAGATTTTGCAAAAAGACATTTAGTAGATACCATTTATAAACAAGCTATATTAGAAGGTGTTGCAACTACATTTGCAGATACAGAAAGCATTATTGAAGGTGGAAAAGTAAATAACATGACATCTGAAGATATAATGAAAATAGTAAATTTAAAACATGCTTGGGAATTTATATTAAACAAAAATGTTATATTAGTAGATACTAATTTTGCATTATTATGTGAAATAAATAAAATGGTAGAAGAAGGATTTTATTATTCAGCAGGAAAGGTTAGAAACGTTCCAGTAAACATAGGTGGAACAACATGGAAACCAGATTTACCGATTGAAAGCATTATAAAAGAAGAATTAGAACAAATTTTTAATAAAAAATTAGATGATGTTGACAGAGCTATAGAACTTTTATTATACACAATGAAAAAGCAAGTATTTATTGATGGAAACAAAAGAACGTCAGTAATATATAGTAACCATTATTTAATTTCAAAGGGAAAAGGAATTATAGCAATTCCAGCAGAACTTACAGAAGAATTTAAGGATTTACTTATTCTATATTATGAAGGCAAAGATGAAAAACGAATAAAGAAATTTATTAAAGGGAAATGTTATATGGAAATATAGAATAAAGTCAATAGTCCGGTTTTGTATAACAAAAAGTCCGGTTAAAACCGGATTTTTTTTAAATAAGTTATATATTGGGAGCTGTTCACATCTGTTCAGAGCTGTTCACTTTTGTGAACACCATTTAGAAATAAAGGAGTAAATATGGGAGAATATAATGGAAAAATAAATGTGTCAAAAGATACAATGTTATTTGTAGTAAATAATATATTTAATCAAGATATTAAAGAAAATACAACAAAAGAAAACATACTTAAAATGATACCAAGTATATATGAGAATGCAGATGATGAAAAAATAATAAAAATGCTACCATATAGAGCCTATAAAGATTTAGAAAGATTAATTGAATATACAAAAACAAGTGATGATATAAAATCTTTTTTCTATAAAAGGGAGCATCCAGATATAAGATACTTAGAAGAAGCTATGATTATAGTTATGAGAGCTAAATATGATAATTATAATTACTCACTTAATCCAGGAGTAATAGAAAAATTAACAAGACTATTTTCAGCAGAAAATAAGGTAATAGCAAAAAGATATGGAGATATAGAATTTTTAACTGTAGGAATGTTATATTCATACGGAATAGTAGATTTTGAATTTTTGAGAAAGCAATTGTGTAAATATATGAATGAAATAATAACAGAAAGGGAGTTACGAGATATATTTTTTACAAGGTTAAATTTAAATACATTTGTAAATGATTATGATATTAAATGGACAAACACAAATGAAATACAAGCATTTATTACATATTTAGATGAAGAATATTCACCAATTGATATAGGACAAATTGCAGAAGAACAGAAAGCAAGAAAGATGAAATATAAACAATTTAGTAAGCAAGAAATATTAAAAAGAGAAGAATATTATTGTAATGAAAAGGTACAAAAGTTATATAAGTTTTTGAAATCTAAAAATGATAATATACATGAATGGACATTTAAGCAATTAGTAAAAAAGAATGAGTTAGGAATAGATATTTTAGGAGAATTATCTAATATGTGTATGTTTGAAGATGATTTTGAATTGAAAAAATTTATGGATTTATTTATGGATTGGTATAATAATAGCCCACAATATATGCTAGGTGGATATTCACCAATTGAATTTAGACAATTTTATAAGTAGAATAATAAGGAGAGAAAAATATGGTTACTTTATCTAAAATAATAGAAGGATTAGAAATGGTGGATGATGAAATAGATTGTTATTACAATCCAGAAAATGATGAGATTTTTCTATCAAATATTAAAAATTTTAGCCAAAGAATAAAATATAATAATAAATTATGAAAAAAAAGCTTTAATAGCTTCTTTTTTTTCTACCCTTTTTTCTTTTTATGTACCCATTTTAAAATAAACAATAAAATAAATAGTAAAATGCATTACAGATGTAGGTATAGTATTTGCTATAAAGAATAAAAATACAAAAATTGGAAATACTTACAACTAAAGGAGTGAGTGTAATGCAAAAAGAAACTTCAAATGATATATGTAAAAGAAAATATAAAAAGAGAAATGATTTTAAAATAAATGTTATATTTAATGAAAAAGGAGAAAAATTAGAAAATGTCATAGAAAGAGCATTTAGCAATTATATATTAAGAAATAATAGTACGAAGGTTAATTAAAAAGTTAAATTCATAATAATACAAATTAGTAAAATCAATAGCAAAACAATAGATAATATGATATAATTAAGTCAGCCGTTAGCGACAAAGGAGCGTTACGGATGACTTATGCAACTGAATGTGAATGAAGTTGTATACATTAGTTAAGAGTATCAATATTATCTCATTTTTATATTGTAGGAATTTTCTCTTTCAAAGAAAGAGAAAAGCTCCGTACAAGATAGTTATGCGAATGTTACAAATTCTTAATAACTTTGTTATTTAGAATTTGTTAATCCGCTTTTTTATTTTAGTAGGAAGGAGGAAAAGTGAAGCTTAATATAATGAATAATATTGATTATAAAGTAGGCATATATATTAGACTTTCAAGAGAAGATGAAGAAAAAGAAAAGTACCAAGAAAGCGAAAGCATTGGTAACCAAAGAACTTTGCTAATGCAATACATTAAAGAAAACAAACTTAATTTTATTGCAGAATATGTTGATGATGGCGTAAGTGGTACAAGTTTTGATAGACCTGCATTTAATAGAATGATAGCAGATATTGAAGAAGGTAAAATCAATATGGTAGTAACGAAAGATTTATCAAGACTAGGTAGAAATTATGTGCAATCAGGATTATACATTGAAACATATTTTCCAGAACATGAAGTAAGGTTTGTTGCAATATTAGACAATATAGATACTGCTTATGATACATCAAATAATGATATTGCACCATTTAAGTCAATATTAAATGAAATGTATGCAAAAGATACATCAAAAAAAATAAATAGTGTATTACAATCAAAAAGAAATCTTGGGGAATATCTAGGAACAGCACCTTATGGCTATAAAAAAGATCCAGAAAATAAATACCATTTAATAATAGATGAAGAAGCAGCAAATGTTGTAAAATTGATATTTGAAAAATATTTAGCAGGTTTTGGTACAATGCAAATAGCAGATTATTTAAGTAAAAAGAAAATTCCAATTCCATCAGATTATAACAAGAGAAAAAGAGGAACAAAATCTCTAACTTATGGATTATGGCAACAATCTACAGTAAGATTTATTCTTTCAAATGAAATTTACACAGGAACAGTAATACAAGGAAAGAGAAAAAAGGTAAGTTTTAAATCAAAAAAATTTATTAATTTACCAGAAGAAGATTGGGTAAAAGTAGAAAATATGCACGAAGCTATTATAAGTAAAGAAGATTTTCAAAGAGCAAAAAAAGTAATTCAAGCAACTAAAGGTTCAAGAGTAGTTCAAAATGATTATTTATTTAAAGGATTACTTAGATGTTATGATTGCAAAGGGTATATTGGAATTAGAAGTCCAGATAAAAACGGAAACATATATGGTAGATGTCAAAGATATGGAAGATTTGGAAAATTTGATGTTTGTTCACCACATAATTTTAATTATCAAGTTTTTGAAAAACAGATGCTAGAGGTTTTAAGAGAGGTTTGCAAGGTTTATACCAATACAAAAAGATTAGAAGAAATTGCAAAACAATCGAAATCAAAACAGTCCGAAGAATTTAATATAAAGAAGCAGATAGACTCTTTCAAAGAGACAATCCAAAAAGAAACTATAAAGTTGGAAGTAATGTATGATGATAGACTTGCAGGAATTATTACGCTTGACGAATATATGAAAAATGCAAATAGAATAAAAGAAACTGTTAAAGGTTATGAACAAAACATCAAAGAGCTTGAAGAACGATTATCTGGAGAAAATGATAAAACAGAAAACGAAAGTAGACTAGATAATTTGACAGAAGAATTCTTAAGTATGGAAAAACCATCAAAAGAAATAATTAGAGAGTTTATAGAAAAAATTGAAATCCATAGTGACAAGCAAGTTGATATTTATTTCAATTTTAAACCATTACAAGAAGTTAATAATAATTTAAATAAATTTATATGTGCTAAAAAGAAATATGAGAGAAAGGCTGTATAAAATCACATATTATAAGAGAAAATAGTATAATAATATTGACAATTGTAATACAATGTAGTACAATAAATGAAAGGGAGTTGATATTTATGACTATTTCAGTTAGATTAAATGATGAAGATACAGAGTTAATAAAAGCATATGCAAAACTAAATAATATATCAATATCAGATTTAGTAAGAGATGCTATTTTAGAAAAAATAGAAGATGAATATGATTTACAATGCTATTATGATGCAATGGAAGAATTTAAAAAAAATCCTAAAACATATACTACTGATGAATTAAAACAAATGATGGAATTATGGGATGATGAAGATGAAAAAGTATAAAGTAGAATATACTGAAAGAGCAATAAAAAATCTTAGAAAGTTAGATAAATATACAAGAAATCTTATAGTAGCATGGATAGATAAAAATTTGGTAGACTGCGAAAATCCTAGAATACATGGAAAAGGTTTAGTGCAAAATAAATCTGGTCAATGGAGATATAGAATTGGAGATTATAGATTAATATGCGAAATTAAAGAAAATGAAATTGTGATTTTAGTGTTAGAAATAGGACATAGAAGAGAAGTATATGACTAAATAAAATGTCCATAACAACAACATACACATGCAGCCGTTTGGACAATTATTGCTGAAGCAATTTTAGGCTTTGGCGATAAAGCAGTAGAATATTTTAGACTTATAAACCCTATAGAACATTCTAAAACTATGGAAAGTGCGAAAAAGTATAAAGTTGAGCCCTATGTTGTTGCAGCTGATATCTATGGTAAAGATAATTTGCTTGGAAGAGGTGGCTGGACTTGGTATACTGGTGCTGCTAGTTGGTTATATAAAGCTGGTATTGAATATATTTTAGGTTTAAAAATTGAAAATAGGGAATTATATATTAAGCCAGCAATCCCTAGCGATTGGGAAGGTTTTTCTATTCAATATAAATATAAAAGTAGTATATATAATATTAAATATAAAAATGGTGCAAATGAAGTTAAAAGAATTTTTGTAAATGGAAACGAAATCACAGGAAATAGAATAAGACTTTCTGACGATGGAAAAGTATATAATGTAGAGATAAAATAGGCAGTCTGGTCAACTGCCTTTTTTTATTGTACCAAAGTTCTCCTGTAGGGGTCGGCGTCCAGCAGGCATACTGACGCTGTAACAAGCTGTAGGGGTCGGCGTCCTCGACGACCCGAACAACAAAAAACGGTAGAGATGTTAATTTAATACAAAATTAAATTATTAATATAATGATGCAAAAAAATATGGCAAAAAATAACATCACTACAAATTCAATGATACACGGGCTGTCGGGGACGCCAGCCCCTACAAAGGGCAGAGCCTTAACAGCCTCAGCATCGACGACCCGAACAACATCCGTAGACTAACTATGTATTGTCAATAACAAAAGAAAAAAATTTTAATATAAAAAAAAGAGCATAATTAATAGAAGTT
>CANQSV010000014.1 GCA_947626605.1 uncultured Clostridia bacterium
GATTGGATATATAAGATAAAACATAATAATATGATTTAAATTATTTTTTATGTTTCACATCATTGACACTTATACAGATGTTATTATTCATTACAATGCAAATGCATTGACAAAATAATCTATTCATGTTATAAAATATTTGTTAAATCAAAATGCACCTTAGGAAAGACATAAATTAATTTAGTTCAAAGAAATTTTTTTCTAAATTAAAATCCAAAAAATTAATTAAAAATCAAATAGAAAGAGGGTGATAAAAGTTTATAAAAATCTATTCTACATGTTGCTAAAAAAGCAAAAAACTATTATAATAAAGGAGAGAACAACTAATGGAAAAAATTAATTTAGTACCCAAAAATGATTTGGTTTTTCAAAGAATTTTTGGAAAAGTAGGCAATGAGAATATTGCAAAAAGATTTATAGAATTAATAATAGGGAAAAAGATAGAAACAATAGATTTAGATGTAAATAGAGAATTAATAAGAGAAAAAGAAGAAGGAAAACTAAGCAGATTAGATGTAAGAGCAAAGTTAAATGATGGAATCAGTTGCAATATAGAAATACAATTAAAAGATCAAAATAATATGGAAAAAAGAGCTTTGTATTATTGGGCAAGATTACATGGAAATCAATTAAAGGTTGGAGAAGACTATAAAGATGTAAAGAAAACAATTTCAATAATCATAATGGGAGAAAATTTAAAAAGATTAGCAGATATAGAAGAATATCATACAAAGTGGAAATTGAGAGAAGAAGAAAAGAAAGAAAAGATTTTAACAGAAGATATAGAAATACATATTCTAGAAATGGAAAAAATGAAAAATAGGGTAAAGGAAAAGGATGAACTTAGATTGTGGCTATTGTTTCTAGACAATCCAGAAAATGAGGAGGTGCTGAAAGAAATGGAAGAAAATGATTTTTTAAAACAAGCAATGAAAGAATACGAGCACTTAAGAGGAAGCGAAGGTTTTTGGAGATTAGTAGAATTAAGAGAAAAGAATCTACGAGATGAAGTATGGGAAAAAAATAATGCACGAGAAGAAGGGCGAGAAGAAGGCAGAAAAGAAGGAAGAGAAGAAGGTAGAAAAGAAGGAGTGAAAGAAGGTAGAGAAGAAGGCAGAAAGGAAGGAACAGAAAAAGGAAAAAAAGAGGAAAAAATAGCGATAGCGAAGAAGTTATTGAAGAAAGGATATAGTGTAGAACAAATAATGGAAATAACGGATTTAACAGAGAAAGAAGTAAAAGAATTAATGAATGACCAATAATGCGAAAGCATTGCATATCTGTAGGGGTCGGCGTCCAGCAGGCATACTGACGCTGTAACAGGCAAAGCCTTAACAGCCTCAGCATCGACGACCCGAATAACAAAGAATGGTAGAGATGTTATTATAAATTTGATGAATAGTGAATAATTAATAATTAATGTAAAAAATTTGTAATAGTTTTGTAATGCTCAAAAAAATTCCTACAACCAACTGGCATACAAATACTATTAACATAAAATACAAAAAACAACAAACACAAACCCGCTGAAAACAGCGGGTTTGTTGCATGTTTAACATAAAAACATGAAGTTTGACATTATATATTTCATATTATAATATGTGGATACAACAAAAGAGTAGACAAAAATCTACAAAGAAACACAAGAAATAATAGAGAGAAACAAAAGATCTTAAAAAACAGAAGATAATATTTCGGAGAGAAACAAAAGATCTTTAAATATACAAAAGTAAAAAAATATATACAAGAGATAAAAGAAGTTAGAGGTAAACAAATATTAAATTATGCATTTCCCTATATGTATAATTATTTGCTACTTCTAACTTCGTATAATGTTATATAAAATTTAAGAAAAATCTACATTTAAAATGGAATACAATAAGGCTATACAGGAACACACATACCCTATAGCTAGTAAATATATATAAATATAATATTTAGGGGAGGTATTTACAAATGCAGGTAATAAAAAGAGACGGAAGATTAGCAGAATTCAATTTAGAAAGAATAATTAAAGCAGTAACACTAGCTATGTCACATACACCAGGCGGAGTAGATGTAGATTTAGCAAATAAAATAGCAATGGCAGTAGAAAAACAACTTGATGGAAAAACACAAGTAACAGTATACGAAATAGAAGATATAGTAGAAAAAAGATTAATGGCATCATCAAGAAAAGAAGTTGCACAAGCATATATAACATATAGATACAATAGAGATGTTGCCAGAAAATCAAGAACAAAAGATGTTTTCTTAGAAATAATAGAAACAAAATCAAATGATGTAACAAGAGAAAATGCAAACATGAATGCAGATACACCAGCAGGTATGATGATGAAATTTGCAAGTGAAACAACAAAACCATTTGTAGATGATTTTTTATTATCACAAGAAGCTAGAGAAGCTGTTCAAGGTGGATATATTCATATACATGATAAAGATTATTATCCAACAAAAAGCTTAACATGCTTGCAACATCCATTAGATAAAATACTAGAAAATGGATTTAGAGCAGGACATGGTTCTTCAAGAGCAGCAAAGAAAATAGAAACAGCAAGTATACTAGGATGTATTTCAATGGAAACAGTGCAAAACGAAATGCATGGTGGACAAGCAATTCCTGCTTTCGATTTTTACATGGCACCATATGTAAAAATGACTTTCAAACAAGAATTAAAGAAAGCAGAAGAAATGGTAGGAGTAGACCTATCAAAATATTATGATTATCAAGTAAAAGATTATATAGAAAAAGATGTAAAAGACCTAAAAGGAGAAGAAAGATATTTACAGGCAGCAATAAATGCTACAGTAGAAAGAGTACATCAATCAATGGAAGCTTTTATTCACAACATGAATACAATCCATTCAAGAGGTGGAAATCAAGTAGTATTTAGCTCTATCAACTATGGAACAGATACATCAGCAGAGGGAAGATGTGTAATTCGTGAATTATTAAAATCAACTTTAAGAGGAGTTGGAAATAACGAAACACCAATATTCCCTATACAAATATGGAAAAAGAAAAGAGGAGTAAATTACTTAAAAGGAGATCCAAATTATGACTTATATAAATTTGCATGTGAAGTAACATCAAAAAGATTTTTCCCAAATTTCTTAAACTTAGATGCAACATTTAATACACATCCAAAGTGGGATGCAAAAGATCCACATAGATATTACTATGAAGTAGCAACAATGGGATGTAGAACAAGAGTATTTTCTAACCGCCATGGAGAAGATACATCAGTTGGAAGAGGAAATATATCATTTACAACAGTAAATTTAGTTAGAATAGCAATAGAATCAGCAAAGCAAGCACAAGCAGAATTAGGATTAGAATTTGATTTAGGTGTTGGAAGTGAAAGCAACATGACACCTAAATACAGAAAATTAGTAAAGAAAATATTCTTAGAAAGATTAGATAAATACACACAAGTAGCAGCTAGACAACTTTATGATAGATATAGATTCCAAGCAACAGCATCAAAAAAACAATTTCCATTATTAATGGAAGGATTGTGGCAAGACAGTGAAAAGTTATTACCAAATGAAACAATAGAGCCAGTATTAAAACATGGAACATTATCAATAGGATTTATAGGCTTAGCAGAAGCATTAATAACACTTACAGGAAAACATCATGGAGAATCAGACGATTCACAAAATTTAGGAATAGAAATTATAAAACAAATGAGAGATGACTGCGATAATTTAGCAGATAGATACGATTTAAATTATTCTCTATTAGCAACACCAGCAGAAGGATTAGCAGGAAGATTTACAAAAATGGATAGAAGAGATTTTGGAAACATATTAGGTGTTACAGATAAAGAATATTACACAAATAGTAATCACGTACCAGTTTGGTATAAATGTACAGCAGAGCATAAAGCAAAAATAGAAGCACCATATCATGCATTAACAAATGCAGGACATATATTTTACATAGAACTAGATGGAGATGCAACACACAATCCAGAAAGTATAGAAGCAGTAGTAGATTTAATGGACAAATACAACATGGGATATGGATCAGTAAATCATACACGTTCAAGATGTATGGATTGCGGATTTGAAAATGCAGATGCATTCTTACAAGAATGTCCAGTATGCGGTGGAAAAAATATAGATACAATACAAAGAATAACAGGATATTTAGTAGGAACAACATCACGTTGGAACAAAGGAAAGTTGTCTGAGTTAAGAGATAGAGTAACACATGGAACACAGTGCGAAAAATAAGCTGCGTCTTGCGTTGTTAAATTCAAAACAAAAATCCTCGATGTACACAAGTACACCTCCGGTATTTTGCTTTGAATTTGCCTAGCAATACTTGCTTCTTTTTCGCACCATGGAGAGAGCTGTTAATGAATAATGAATATTGAATAATTGCAATGCGAATGCATTGCACACACAGGGGGAAATTCAAATGAAAATGGCAGGATTTTACGATGAAAGCATATCAAATGGATTAGGTTGGAGAGCAGTACTATTTGTGAGCGGATGCCCACACCATTGCCCAGGATGCCATAATAAACAAGCACAAAATTTCGAATATGGAACAGAGTTTAACAAACAAGAAATAATCGATAGAATAAAAGGAAATTCCATTTTAAAAGGAATAACAATAAGCGGTGGAGAACCTCTTTGCAAAGAAAATATACCAGAAGTGTTAGATTTCATAAAAGACTTAAGAAAAGAAAAACCAGATTTTAATGTATGGTGTTATTCAGGATATACAATAGAAGAATTGATGGCAAGAAATGATGAAACAACCAATAAATGTTTAGAACAAATCGATGTATTAGTAGATGGGGAATACATAGAAAGCCAAAAAGAACCAAATTTAAAATTTAGAGGATCAAAAAATCAAAGAATAATAGACGTACATAAATGCATGAGTGAGCAAAAAATAGTTCAATTAGCAATATAAAATATGGCAAGAATAACATCACTATATGTTTAATGATGCACGGGCTGTCGGGGACGTCAGCCCCTACAAAAGAAAAATGAAAAATAATATATTAAATATTAATTGCAATGAAAAACATTGCACGCAAATAGGGGGATAAAATGAACAAGATTAAAATTTTTTCTTGCAGTGAGGCTGCAAACGATTTTACAAAAGAATTATGTGATTGTTTAAAAATTCCAATGGGGCAAATTAATTCAATGAAATTCAAAAATGATAACAACTTTGTGCAAATCCTAGAAACAGTTAGAGACCATGATGTGTATGTTGTACAATCCAATGTTCCACCAATAAATGAAAGAATAATGGAATTATTAATAACAATAGATGCAATCAAAAGAGCATCTGCTAAAAGAATAAATGTAATTTTGCCATACTTTATGTATTCAAGATCAGATAAAAAAGATCAACCACGTGTTCCAATAACAGCAAAATTAATGGCAGAAATATTAGAAGCAGCAGGAGCTAATAGAATAATAACATGTGACTTGCATAACCCTGCAATACAAGCATATTTCAATATAAATTGTGATATGTTGTCTGGTCAAAATATATTACAAAAATACTTTAAAAGCAAAAATTTAAAAGATATGGTAATAGTTGCAACAGATGCAGGTAGTTCTAAAAAAGCATATAAATATTCAGAATATTTTGGATGTCCTATAGCATTAATAGATAAAAGAAGAGCGGGAAATGATGATAGAGCAATAGCTACAACAGTTATAGGAGAAGTAAAAGATAAAACAGCAATAATATTTGATGATGAAATAGACACAGCAGGTTCTGTAATGGAAACTGTACAAATATTAGAAAAATTTGGTGCAAAAGAAATATACTGCGGATGTACACATGGAGTATTATCAGGTCCAGCAATAGAGAGAGTAAAAAATTCAGCATTAAAAGAATTAGTTATAACAAATACAATTCCACTACTAGAAGAAAAGAAATTACCACAAATAAAAGTATTATCAATAGCACCACTATTTGCTGAAACAATAAGAAGATTAAATGAAGAAAGGCCATTAGGAGAAGTTTTGAGAGTAGAATAGAAAGAAAAATTTCCTACAATATAAAATAAAAGAGCAGAGCAATCTTGTTAGAGAAAGCTCTGCTTTTGCTTAAAAGCTGAAAAGTGTTACAATAATCATGAATACAATAAATCCAGTAATTAATCCATCTGAAAATGCATTAATTAAAATGCTCAACACAAACCAGCAACAAGCAATGATGATAGCCGCGATTGCGACCATACCAATGACAGCAATAGCCTTTAAAAAGACTTTGCCCCGGTTATTTGGCGTATTTATAAAAAGATCCTTACACACCAAAAAACCTCTAGAAAGGAAAAGTAGCAGATGCATTACTTTCCCCCCTTTCTTTTCAAATTTGGACTTGCCTACAAACTAATTATAACATAATTAACATAAAAAGACAATTATTAAAAAACTCGATAAATAATAAAACGAAGGTATTTCTATAAATTCATAAAAGATATTGACAAAATCTATAATGGTAAGGTATAATAATCACCGTATAAGGAAGAAATCCCACATACTAAGAAATTAATACTAGGAGGAGGGGAAAAAATGTCAGAAGTAAAAGTTAATAATGGAAATATAGAAGATGCATTAAAGAGGTTTAAAAGACAATGTGCAAGAAATGGAGTAATGCAAGAAGTTAGAAAAAGAGAACATTATGAAAAGCCTAGTGTAAAAAGAAAAAAGAAATCAGAGGCAGCAAGAAAAAGAAAATTTTAAATAAAAAAACGAAAGATCGCTTAAAAAGTGGTCTTTTTTGTATATAATAGCGAAAAATATTGAAAAATCAGCGCAAATATTGTATAATAAAATAAGAAGATTATGTTTTATTATGTAAAATATTGTTAGTAAGGAGGAATTAATATGATAAAAATAAGCTTTTCAAAAAAAATAATATTAGTACTAATGCTAACAATAATTATAAATTGTTTATTTTGTGTTCAGGTAAATTTTGCAGAAGGAGAACAAAATTCACTTACTAAAATGCCTAGCCCAATTTATAATCCTAGCAAGTATGATCCTGGAAATATACAGGAATCAAGACTTACAAATCAAATAACAGCAAAGCTAGTTAAATGGTTAAGAAATGTAGGTTTAATAGTTGGAACAGCAGTATTAACGATAATAGGTGTAAAATATATGTTAGCAGGTGGAGCAGAGGAAAAAGCACAATATAAAGAAACAATGATGCCTCTGGTAATAGGAGTAATTATGTTATTTGGCTGTATTATATTAATGAGTTCAATTTCAAAATTAGTATAATGGAGAAAACTCATAGTAGAGGGGTGATAACATGAAATATAAAAAATTATTAATAATTGTAATAATAGCTTTATTTACAATGAGTATTGTAAAACCAGTACAAGCAGTAGATTTAGATAAAATATGGCAAGATGGATCTGATTTTTTAAATAGAGGAAAAAATGGTAAAACTCCATTTGATGGGGATAGCATGAAAGAAGCAACAGATACTTTATACAATATATTTTTTCTAGGAGGAATTGGCATAGCAGCTATTGTTGGTACTTTCCTTGGAATAAAATTCATGACAGAGAGCACAGAAGGAAAGGCAAAAATAAAAGAAGCATTAATTCCATTTTGTATTGGCTGTTTTATAATATTTGGAGGATTTACAATATGGAAAATAACTATGAACTTGTTTAGAGATTTAGAGGATACGGAATTAACTGTTGCAAAAACAACCAAAATACTGGATGAAGCTTGTGCCGCTGGAAATCATTTGTTTGATAATTATTCAGATAAGAAATGTGATAATTGTGGATTCGAATGTAGCCATCCTTTGTCTAGTCCCAACAGTATGGGTGATAGAACTTGCACGAATCCGAAATGTGGAGCTAAATTCAGAGATTGTGGCTTTGGTAGCAGTGGAAAACCACATCAATATGTTCGTACGGGAGGAAATAGCGTACATTGTGAAATATGTGGTAATGAATGTACACATGCTACAATGGTAAAAGTTGATAATAATTTTCACAAGTGCCAAAATTGTGGTTATAGTTTTAATCATGTATTTGGTGGAGGATATTTTGGATGTGATGACTGTGATTTTACATGTACAGCTGCTGGAGGAAATGGACATAAATATGAGGATAAAGGACAGTATATAACATGTGCAGGTTGTAATTTTTCTAGAATGAGTTGTAAAGTAGGTTCAGGTGCTGGTGGAATGGGAAGGTTACAGCATGATTATTCTACCCCATATAAAGGTGGAAAGATATGCAAATATTGTTCTGCACCTGATCCAGCTAATCCACCACAATATTAATATAAACTAAAAAAACAAGAAAAATGTTGCAAAATAACTTTTTTTAGGATATAATTAAAAGGAAAGGGGAAAATTGCTTTTAAAATTTATCTCATAAAGAGTAAATTATTATATATAATAATAAAAGGAGGAATAAGTTATGAAAGGAACAATGAAAATATTATCTGTACTAATGATAGCAATAATGCTAGTAGCAGTAGTATCAATCCCAGTACATGCTACATCAACTACAGTACTTAGTGGTTTAGCTTCTAACATTTCAGCAGCATCAGGAAATGTAAGCGATGTATCTACAATGGCTGGTAAAGTAATAAAATGGATAAGAAATGTTGCAGTTATAGCTGGTGTTATATTGCTAACAGTAATAGGTTTTAAATATATGCTAGGAAGTGCAGAAGAGAAAGCAGATTACAAAAAATCTTTAATACCATTAGTAGTTGGTATAATCGTTGTAATGGCTGCAACTCAACTTATGACAATGATAATGAGCTTCTTAGAGTAATATGAGTTAAATTATTACATAAAAAATCAATTATTAAACAAAGTTTAATAATTGATTTTTTTTTGTAATTATTTATGAATATAGTCCGGTGGTATTGAATATGTGTAGGGGTCGGCGTCCGCCACTGCATACTGACGCTGTAACAGGCTGTAGGGGTCGGCGTCCCCGACGACCCGCAAATCAAGAACGGTAGAGATGCTAATTTATAGTGTTTGGAAATATAGCATTTGTAGGGGTCGGCGTCCTCGACGGCCCGCAAACACGAAACGGTAGAGATGTTAACAAATACAAATTTGAAATTATTATGATAACAATATTTGTATGAAATAACATCTCTATTGTTAAATATTTTGGGTCGTCGGGGACGCCGACCCCTACAACAGGCAAAGCCTTAACATCTTCAGCAATTTGTCACCCTTTTTTCGGTTTTAATGAATAATGAATAGTGAATGATGAATAATGAATAATTAATAAATCCCTAGGGAAATGGTGAATTATATAAAATGCATTAATATACATAATGAAAAACAATGTAAACCAAAACCGGAAACCTTTGTTACAACAATAAAACAAATGAAAAATATAATAAAAAAATGGCAAAAAGTAGTGCATTTTGCCTGAAAATATAGTATAATAAAGATATATGGGTAAAAATATTTGCAATAGAAAAATAAACCAAAAGCATTAAGCAAAAGCAAAGGAACAGGAGGCAAAAATGGGAACATATAATTTACCAAGAAATACAAAAGGAGAAGGAAGAATCTTAATGATTTTCTCCACAAAAGCACTCATCTATACTGCTATTGGAGCAGTTTTAGGTTTTATATTATTAAAAACGATTTTTTCACCACTAAAATTAACAATTGTGGGATTAGTGGTAATGATAGCATTAGCCTTTATAGGATTTGCTATAGCAACTTTTAAAATCCCAGAGTCAGATGCTTTTGAAATAACAAAAAATGCTGGTGGTTTAAATATAGATGAAATAATAGTTAGACTTGTAAAATTCAAATCAAATAAAAACAGAAAATACATATACAAAAGAGAGGGGGACAATAGTAGTGATGGAAAAAATAATTAGTCTTTTTTTAGTACTATTAATAATCCTACTGATGGTTCTAATAGTTTTGTGGATGATAGTTAAATGGAAAGAAAGCGAAAACAAAAAAGAAAATCCAACTGCTAGTGAGGAAGATGAAGAAAAAGATCCTAATGCAGTAACAAAGAAAAAAACTGTACAAAGTTTTATGGAATTTGAAAAAATTGAAGACAGTATGATAATAACTAAGAAAAATAGAAAATATATAATGGTAATTGAATGTCAAGGTATAAATTATGATTTAATGTCTGAGATAGAAAAAAATAGTGTTGAAAGAGGATTCTTAGAATTCTTAAATGCATTAAGACATCCAATTCAATTATATTTACAAACAAGAACAATTAACTTGAATCAGAGTTTATTAAGATATAAAGAAAGATTAAAAAAATATGAGCAAGAGTATCAACAAGCAGAAAGAGCATATATTCAAAAATCAAATGATATAACAGCAACAAGTAAACAAATATTAGATGCAAAACTAGAATACAATAGGAAAAGAAATGTTTACGAATACAGTAAAGATATAATACAAAATACTGAAAGAATATCTCAAAATAAAAATGTATTAACAAGAAAATATTATATAATAATTTCTCAATTTATTGCAGAATCAAAAGATGACAAAGAAGATTTAGAAGAAAAAAGAGAAGAAGTATTTCAGGATTTATATACTAAAGCTCAATCACTAATAAGAGCATTAGCTCCATGTAATGTTCAAGGAAGAATACTTAACTCAGAAGAATTGATAGAATTATTATATGTTGCATATAACAGAGACGAATTTGATACTTTTGGAATGGATAAAGCTATTCAAGCTGGATATGACGAACTATATTCTACAGGACAAGATGTTTACCAAAAGAGAATTAAACTATTAGACAAATTAATAGAAGAAAGGGCAGTAGAAAAAATAAATGATTTAGCTCAGATAGCAAGAAATGAGCAAGAAAGAGAAATACAAGAAAGAGAAGAAAATTTGAATACATACGTAAATGCTATGGCAAGAACAGTTTTAGAAAAAAATAAACAAGTATTAGGACAAGATATAGCAGAAAGAGTTACAGAAAAGCTGGATGAAGAGGAGAGAAAAAAAGAAGAGAAAAAAGAGAAGAAAAAAAATATGCAAAAGAAGCAGAAGGAGGGGATGAAGCATGTTCACAAAAAAGAACCAAAAGACGGAAAACGCAAACAAGAATAGAGAGAAAAGAGAAGAGAGCCTTTTTAAACCTACAACAATAAAAGACCTTATAGCTCCATCTGGAATTGATGCTTCTAACTTAAATCACTTAGAAATTATATCTAGTATTACAAGATATGCAAGAAGCTTTTTTGTATCAACATTACCTCGTATGTGTACATTTCCAGAGTTGTTTAGAGATATGTATTTGTTTGGAGATATAAATACATCAATATATATAAATCCAGTACAAGAATCTAAATCTCAAAATGATTTAAACAGAGTAATAAATGAATTGGAAACAGAAAGAATTGTTGCAGAAGATAGAGGAAATATAAACAGAAATAGAACCTTATTACAAAAAAGATATGAAACAGAGCAATTAAGAGATGAAATTGCAGCGGGATATAATAAATTATACGAAGCAACAATAGTTTCAACACTATATTCATATAGTATAGAAGATTTAAATAGATTAGGAAGATTATTATCAGCAGAAATGTCTAAATCACTAATAGGAATAAAAACTGCTTGGGGAATACAAGAAGAAGCTTTCAAATCAAATTTACCACTAATGAATAATCAATTAAACATAACTCATATATTCGATAGAAAATCCATGGGAACAGTGTTCCCATTCACAACGTCAGAAATAGGACATCCAACAGGAATTCCACTAGGAATAAACAAACAAACTGGTGTCCCAATACTATTCGATAACTTCCATTCATCATTAACAAACTATAATATGGTTATATTTGCTAAATCTGGTGCTGGTAAATCTGTAACAATGAAAACTTTAATTTCTAGGTCATCAGTACTTATGGGAATAGAAAGTTTAGCACTAGATGCAGAAGGTGAATATACTGTAGTTGCCGAAGCTCTAGGAGGAATTAATGTTGTAATAAGTCCAACATCAAAAACAATTATAAATCTTTTTGATATAGAAGTTGAAAATATAAAAGATGAAATAACAGGAAAAGAAAGAAGCGTTTTAAACGTAGAAAATAAAGTAGAAGATGTTACACAAGCTTTAGTTACAATGGCAAGAGGAAGTACAAGAAGTTCAGAAGTAAATGAGCTTACAAAACAGATAATTGCCGAATCCGTAGCAGAAGAATACGCTGCGGCAGGAATAAATTCTAATCCAAACAGTTTATATAAAAATGCAAAAATTCAATTAACATCTAAAAATATGTCAGAAGAAAAGAAAGATATGCCTACAATAGGTTCTTGGTATAAAAGGCTACAAAAGAAAGCAAGAGAAAATCGAAATCCAGATTATAATTATCATTACAGTTATTTATTAAAAGTAATGAAACAATACATAAGAGAATATGATGGACAAATGGCATATTTTGATGGACAATCAACTTTCGAATTATTAGAAGGAGCACCTTTTATAAATTTGGATATCTCACAACTAGAAGAAAGATTTGCAAGACCACTTGCCCAACAAATATTGATGTCTTGGATATGGGAAAAATATGTTAAGAAAAACAGTGAAGATAAAAAAAGAGCAAGAAGAAAAAGGGTATTAATAGATGAGGCATGGATGTTGCTTCCATTCCCAGAAGCCGTAGACTTTTTAAATAAAATGGCAAGACGTGCCAGAAAAAGAAACGTATCATTAGCAATCATTTCACAAAGATTCCAGGACTTTTATGAAAAACCAGAAGCTCAAGCAGTTTTAACATCATCAGATACAAAACTATTCTTAGCACAAGATAAAGCAGAAATAAATTATTTAAGAGAAGTATTTAAACTATCAGAAGGAGAGGCAGGATTCTTAATAACTTGTGGAAAAGGTGAAGGATTACTTAAAGTTGGAGCTGATTCAGCTATAATACAAATAAATCCAACAGCAAAAGAATTTGAATTTATGGAAACAAATATAAATAAAATAGCACAAATGCAGTTAAAAAGATAAAAAGCAAATTAGTTAGCAGGAGGTGGCATATGGAAAGTTTATTTTTACACCAAAATATTGTACAAAAGCTAATAATTGCAATAGTGTTAGTTATACTATTTAATTTCATATCGCCTACAGCCTGCCAGGCTAAAGGATTTTGGTTGAAAGCAGGTGGGGAATTAGTAACGCCAATAATGGAATTATTTATGGCGATAGCAGATGCAGTATTAAATGCTTTGCAAACAAATGTAGTATCAGAATTAAATATAATGATGCCGGCATCTTCGGAAGAATATAAAGATAAAAAGCGGTGGTGCATTAAAAATAATAGGAGCAATTTTATGCTTTGTAGTAGTTGTTATTGCAGTATGTGTAGCTGCAGATGTGGTTGTTACTGTTATTGTTCCTGCTGCTAAAGCTGGTTGGGCTACTGGTGCTGCAACTTCAACAATGGCAGCAATAGTTGGTGCTTTTCAAGGAGCAATAACCTCTGGAGAAGTTGGAACGCTATTAGGGTGTGTAATTGTAGGAGGTGTTGCTGGAGCTGGAGCTACACATTTTAAGAATGAAGCAGTCGAGGATTTTAAAGGAGAATTTGATATACCAACTATTGTATATACACCATTTGCAATTTTTTCTGGATTAGTACCTTTATTTGATGTAAACTTTTTTAATCCAAATACGGGTTCAGTACAAGTTTTAAATGTAGCAGATTGTATATCTGGAGGTAACAAAATACAAGCAATAGAGGATAAGGCTAAAGACCCTAGAAAAGAATTGGAAGAATCTATGAATGTAGAAGTTGACCCTTCTCAGTATGGAGGAAAATATCAGGAATTGATTATTGATATGAGTTATATTGCTAGCTGGAGTTGCTATGTAGTAGCTGCTTCGAATAATGATAGTTTAGAAGATTTAACAATGCCAGAACAACAACAATGTTTAAATATTGTAACAAACTGGTTAGAAAATGGAGTATTATGTTTTAATTTTGACCCAAATTCAAACCAAGACCTAAAAAATGCCTCTTCTTTACCAGTGGTGATTGAGGGCGTTATTAATAAAGACGTTGCAAGCGTCGGTCTTAATGAAATTAACAAACAAGTTTTAAGTGAAATACCTGATGTGAATAATTTTGATTATAAATGTCTTTCATTTGAGAAGATATTCAGAACTGTAGGAGGAGGGGAAACTGATCTTTTAGGGCACTTAGGATTTTATAAAGATTTTTATAATCTAAAAATAAAAAGTGGACTAAACCTAAACGATTATGAGAGTACTTCAGCCTTAATAGATAAAGAATATCCTGGAGGAGTAACACAGTTAAAAAAAGAGTTATTAGAATTATTTGAGACAACAGTAATTTTGCAACAGCAGCTCATCAAAAATGGACTAAATAGTAAAACATTTGAAGATACAAGAATAGCATCTGTTTTACAAAAAACAGTAAGTAGTTGGTATTATAATTTAAGAAATTTAGCTCTAGTAATTTTACTAGTAATATTAGTATATATAGGAATAAGAATAGTTTTAAGTAGTACAGCACCAGAAAAAGCAAAATATAAACAAATGATTACGAATTGGGTAGTAGCAATATGTATTTTGTTCTTACTGCATATAATAATGATTACTATTTTAACAATTTCTGAAAAGATTGTAGAGGGGTTAAAGTCAAGTTGTGTGGAGTCAGTTGTAATTAATTTACCTAAAGATACTAGATTAATTAAAGAAGATGGTACATATAACAAAGAACCAGTAGGAGATAATCCATTTGTTAATACTAATTTCGTGGGATATGTTAGATACTTAGCAGGAATTTATTGTGATAAAAAAGCTGATAGCAGTGCTCTATATGGAGTTGGCTATGTTGTAATGTATATAATGCTTGTAGTACAAACTTGTATGTTTACATGGGTATATGGAAAAAGGGTTGTATATATGGCATTCCTAACAATAATAGCACCACTTGTAGCTATAACATATCCTATAGATAAAATAGGAGATGGAAAATCGCAAGCATTTGATATGTGGATTAAAGAATATATATTTAATGCATTATTACAACCAATACACTTATTAATATATACTTTACTATGTGGTACAGCATTAGATTTGATGATGAAGCAACCAATATATGGAATAATAGCATTAGCATTTGTTGTACCAGCAGAGAAGTTTATTAGAAAGATGTTTGGATTTGAAAAAGCACAAACACCAAGTGCATTAGGCGGAGCCGCAGGAGCAGCTTTGGCAATGACAGGAGTTCAAAGATTAGGTGGATTAATAAGACCAGATGGAAGAGATGATAGAGAAGCAGATAAACCACCAAAATCACATAGAATAAGACAAGTAGATACAAGTACTCAAAGCAATGAGCGTAGTGCTACAGATGCAGCAAGAGAAAGATATTTGGAAAATGGTAGTAGAGATATAAGAACAAATGGAGGATCATCAAATCAAAGAGAAAATAATAATCAAGCAAAAAATGGAGAAAATCCAACACCGATAGGAAGCGGAGATGATAATAACAATCCACCTAATAATGGAGGAACTCCACCATCAATAGAGGAAGACAGCAATTCACCAGATGATGATGGAAATCCACCAGTAACACCATTAGGAGAAGTAGATAATTCAATAGATGATGGAGAAACTCCAACAACAATAGGAGAAGTTGATAATCCAATAAATGATGGAGAAAATACACCTACTGATGGAGAAATCCCAACACCAATAGGAGGAGTAGATAGTTCAATAGATGATGGAGAAAATCCAGAACCAATAAAAGAAGCTAATAATTCACCAGATGATGATGAAATTCTACAAGTAACACCATTAGGAGAAGATAATGATTCTTTAGATGATGAGGAGACTCTATCTACTGCTGAAGAAAATCCAACACCAGATGTAGGAGATAATAGTACTCAAACTAATGGAATTAGTATGGATGAGATGGCAAGAAGACAAGCAGCGAGAGATCAAGCACGTATGGAAGAAAGAAGTCAAAGACAAGCAGCCGATGTACAAAGACAAGTACAAGAAGAAACAAAAGCAAGAGCAGAGCTAAATAGACAAAGACCACTAAATAGAGCAAGAAGAGCGAGAGATCAATTTATGGATATGCAAAGAAGAAGAATTGAAAATGCCAATACACCTAAAAAATGGGCTAGAAGAAGAAGAAAACTAAGAAGAGCAGTTGTAGGAGGAACTTTTGGTGCAGGAACAGCTCTAACAATGGCAGCAATAAAAATGGCAACAGGAGCAAGTGGTAGTGATGTTACAAACACAGCAATAGCAGGAGGCGTAGCAGGATATGCAATAGGAAACAAAGGAACACAAAAGGTACAAGAATTTGAAAAAATGGACGATGTTAGAGATGCACTAGATAAAGGTTGGTATACAGCAGAAGAGCGTAAACAAAGATTAAGTGCAGAAGCTATAAAAGAATGGAAAAATAATAGAGATAATATGGAAGTATTTACTGAAGCATTTGGAGAGAATGCTAAAGAAAGAATGAATAGCCAATTTACAGATATGTGTTTAACACACGGAGTACAAGAGGCAGAAAGTATAGCAGCAGCACATGATTATATGCAAAGTGCTGAGTTCCAAGAAACATATTCAGGAGAAAGTGAAGAAACACAACAATTATTAGCAATAGAAGCAGCAAAAGATATAGCAACTTATGGAGATATAAGACATGACCAAAAGAAACTAGATGAAATGAGAGCTAGAAAGAAAAATCAATTCTTAGAGAATGAAATGGTACAAGCTGCAGCTGCAGAAGAACATAGAAGATTAGAAGAAGCTCATGATCAGGAATCAATAAGAATAAGAAATGAAGAAAGTAATTTAAATACAACAATGCAAAATGATCAAGAACTTATAGATTCAAATAGAGAAATTCAAGAAGCAAATGCAGAAGTAGAAAAATTAAATTCCGAAATAGTAAGCAAGAGTAAAGAAGTAGAAGAAGCAATACGAAAAGCTAATAATTCATATGATGCAGATGAAGCTTTATATGCCCAAGAATTAAGAGTTCTTGAAGAACAAGAAGCAGAAATAGAAAAAGAGGAACAAGCTATAAGAAGTGAAGAATCAGGTTTTGCAGAATTGGAGAAATATAATGGAGTAGGTGGAGTAGCAGAAGCAACAGTAATAGCAATACAATCAGATATAGATAATGAAAGAACAGCATATAATCAAGCTGTAATAACTAATAATATAGAAATGCAAGAAAGAGCAACACAAAGAATTAAGGAGCTTGAAACACAGAGAAGAGTAGCAGAAGAAGAGCTTGCAAGAGGTAGATTCCAAATACAACAAGAAAGAGCAAAACTAAATGGAAAAAGAAAAGAATTGGAAGATAGAAAGAGTAGCATAGCAAGTAAAAAGCAAACTCTAAATAATAGTAAAACAGAAAAAATAAGGAAGCATAATGCAAGAAAAGAAGAAACAGCAAGAATGGAAAAAGAAATAGCAGAAATGAGGAAAAAGGCAGAAGAAGAACGACAAGAAGTACAAACAAGAAAGAAGAAAGACGAGGCCTTAAGAAAAAGAAAATATGGAGAACAGATAGAACAATTAAATAAAGCTAAAGAGGAAAATGAAAAACCAATAAAAACAGAAGAAGAATTAAGAGAAGAGTATGCATATAAAATGGCAGTACAATCAATGAGGCAATTTAACAATATCTTAGGACATAGGGATAATTATGTTGGATAAGATTTTCTTAAGAAAAAGAAATATAAATAAAAACTAAAGACCATCAAGAAAATAAAAAAGTGACTGGAGGAGGCATATGGAAAATTTATTTTTAGAAAAAAATATTGTACAAAAGCTAATAATTGCAATAGTGATAGTTATACTATTCAATTTTGTATCACCAACCGCGTGCCAAGCTAAAGGGTATTTAGCAGAAGCAGGTGGAGAGTTATTAATGCCAATAATGGAATTATTTATGTCTATATTTGATGGTGTATTAAGTGTGCTACAAACGAATTTATTATCTGAAATAGATATATTATTGCCAGCAACGTCGAAAGAAACTGGGGATAAAAAAGGAGGTCTAGGCAAACTATTGATTGCTGCAGTATGTGTGGTGGCAGCTGTAACTTTTGCTGTTGCAACATTTGGAACGGGTACAGCAGCTGCTGCAGCTGCTGGAGGATCTTTAGTTGCTGCTCTTTTCTCAGCAGGAGGAGTTTCATTAGCTGGTTCACTTGTTATTGGAGTTGCAGCTACAGTGGGGTGTACTGTTGGGGCAGTATATTTCACAAAAGAAGGAGTAAAAGACTTTGTAGGATATTTTGATATACCAACAATAGTATATACACCATTTGCAATATTTTCGGGAATGATTCCGATGTTTGATATAAATTTTTTCAGCCCTAAATCAACGTCTGAATCAAAAGTATACAATGTACCTGAATTAATTGGTGAGGAAGTTGCAGAAGCTAATAAAGTAACAGAAGCATCAAATGTAATTGATTCGGGACAATATCATGTACATTTTGATGATAGTGGTAATTTAATTTTTGAAGGACTTGAAGATCATATAATGGAAAAAGTAGGGTATCAGGTGTATGCTTATGGTGACTTAAAAGTAACAGACGAAGAAGAGGAATGTGCTAGATTAAGTTATTCTGCAAAAGAAGTAGCAGAAATGGCAGCAAAAGTTATGTTCTTTAATGCAGGAGCATGGCGAGATGATATACAAGGATATAATAAAAAATATGAAAAAGTAAATAGTATAATTAAAAAATGGTTAGAAAATGGAGTAGTATTAGCGGGCGCTAATATTACGACAACTGGTATGCAAAATGTTTTAGGAATAGGTCTTAGCAATATAGGAATAGATGATGATCGAGATTTGGCTAATGTAATGTGGAGTTGTTATGAACAAACGAGCTTTGAAAAAATGGCAGCTAAAGATGTATGGGAAGAAATAGCAAACTCTACAGAGGTATCGAACAATTCAGGAGTCTTTTATGATTGTTATTTCACGGAAATAAGAGATGGAGTTTACTACGTTAATGGTCAACCTTATACTAATACTAAATATGATAATGGTGAATATGTTTATGATAGTTCATCTGGAACTCCAATTAAAGAGATTATAAAAAAATATGGAACAGATACTCTTAAAGATGAAATAAAAACAGCATATGATGAAGTTATGCGTTTAGATTCTGCGGTAGAGGAAAATTATGACCCTAACTCATCAATTGAAAGCAGAAGAAATCCTGTTGAAGACTATACACTTACAAGCCCAGCACAAGTCTTACAAGAAACAGTAAGCTCTTGGTATTATAATTTAAGAAATTTGGCATTAGTTGCTTTACTAGTAATATTAGTATATATAGGAATAAGAATAGTTTTAAGTAGTACAGCACCAGAAAAGGCAAAATATAAACAAATGATTGTAAACTGGGTAGTAGCAATATGTATCTTATTCTTACTACATATAATAATGATAACAATATTAACAATATCGGAAAAAATCACAGAGGGATTATCAAATAATTGTAGTGAATATATAATATTAGACCTTCCAAATAATACAAAAGTTGCAGAAAAAGGTGGAGACTATGAAGCACTTGGAGATGATAATGCACATATAGTTACAAACTTTGTAGGTGCAGTTAGATATTATGCAGGAATATTTTCTGACGATGGTGCTTTAAAAGGAATAGGATACATTATAATGTATATAATGCTTGTAGTACAAACTTGTATGTTTACATGGGTATATGGAAAAAGGGTTGTATATATGGCATTCCTAACAATAATAGCACCACTTGTAGCTATAACATATCCTATAGATAAAATAGGAGATGGAAAATCGCAAGCATTTGATATGTGGATTAAAGAATATATATTTAATGCATTATTACAACCAATACACTTATTAATATATACTTTACTATGTGGTACAGCATTAGATTTGATGATGAAGCAACCAATATATGGAATAATAGCATTAGCATTTGTTGTACCAGCAGAGAAGTTTATTAGAAAGATGTTTGGATTTGAAAAAGCACAAACACCAAGTGCATTAGGCGGAGCCGCAGGAGCAGCTTTGGCAATGACAGGAATTCAAAAATTAGGTGGCTTAATAAGACCAGATGGAAGAGATGATAGAGAAGCAGATAAACCACCAAAATCACATAGAATAAGACAAGTAGACACTAGTACTCAAAGCGATGAGCGTAGTGCTACAGATGCAGCAAGAGAAAGATATTTGGGAAGTAGTAGTAGAGATATAAGAACAAATGGAGGAGCATCAAATCAAAGAGGAAATAATAGTCAAGCAAGAAATGGAGGAAACCCACCAATAGGGGGAGACAACAATCCACCAGATGATAATGGAAATCCACCAGTAACACCACTAGGAGGAGTAGATGATGCAACAGATGATGTAAATCCACCAGTAACACCATTAGGAGGAGATAATGATCAATTAGATGATGATGGAAATCCACCAGTAACACCACTAGGAGGAGTAGATGATGCAACAGATGATGGAAATCCACCAATAACGCCACTAGGAGGAGTAGATGATGCAACAGATGATGGAAATCCACCAGTAACACCACTAGGAGGAGTAGATGATGCAACAGATGATGGAAATCCACCAGTAACACCACTAGGAGGAGTAGATGGTCCAACAGATGATGGAAATCCACCTACCGGTGTAGGAACTCCAACACCAGATGGAGGAGATAATAGTACCCAAACTAATGGAGTTAATATGGATGAGATGGCAAGAAGACAAGCAGCGAGAGATCAAGCACGTATGGAAGAAAGAAGTCAAAGACAAGCAGCCGATGTACAAAGACAAGTACAAGAAGAAACAAAAGCAAGAGCAGAGCTAAATAGACAAAGACCACTAAATAGAGCAAGAAGAGCGAGAGATCAATTTATGGATATGCAAAGAAGAAGAATTGAAAATGCCAATACACCTAAAAAATGGGCTAGAAGAAGAAGAAAACTAAGAAGAGCAGTTGTAGGAGGAACTTTTGGTGCAGGAACAGCTCTAACAATGGCAGCAATAAAAATGGCAACAGGAGCAAGTGGTAGTGATGTTACAAACACAGCAATAGCAGGAGGCGTAGCAGGATATGCAATAGGAAACAAAGGAACACAAAAGGTACAAGAATTTGAAAAAATGGACGATGTTAGAGATGCACTAGATAAAGGTTGGTATACAGCAGAAGAGCGTAAACAAAGATTAAGTGCAGAAGCTATAAAAGAATGGAAAAATAATAGAGATAATATGGAAGTATTTACTGAGGCATTTGGAGAGAATGCTAGAGAAAGAATGAATAGCCAATTTACAGAAATGTGTTTAACACATGGAGTACAAGAAGCAGAAAGTATAGCAGCAGCACATGATTATATGCAAAGTGCTGATTTCCAAGAAGCATTTTCAGGAGAAAATGAAGAAACACAACAATTATTAGCAATAGAAGCAGCAAAAGATATAGCTACATATGGAGATATAAGACACGATCAAAAGAAATTAGATGAAATGAGAGCTAGAAAGAAAAATCAATTCTTAGAGAATGAAATGGTACAATCTACAGCTGCAGAAGAACATAGAAGATTAGAAGAAGCTCATGATCAAGAAGAAATAAGAATAAGCAATGAAGAAAGTAATTTAAAAACAACAATGCAAAATGACCAAGAACTTATAGATTCAAGAAGTTCAATAGCTGAAGCAAATGCAGAAGTAGAAAAATTAAATGCCGAAATAGCAAGCAAGAGTAAAGAAGTAGAAGAAGCAATAGCAAAAGCTAATAGTTCATATGATGCAGATGAAGCTTTATATGCTCAAGACTTAAGAGCTCTTGAAGAACAAGAAGCCGAAATAGCAAAAGAGGAACAAGCTATAAGAAATGAAGAAGCTGGTTTTGCAGAATTAGAGAAATATAATGCAGTAGGTGGAGCAGCAGAAGCAAAAGTAACAGCAATACAGTCAGATATAGATCATGAAAGAACAGTATATAATCAAGCTGTAATAACAAATAATACAGAAATGCAAGCAAGAGCAACACAAAGAATTAGTGAACTTGAAACACAGAAAAAAGTAGCAGAAGAAGAGATTGCAAAAGGTAGATCACAAGTACAACAAGAAAGAGCAAAACTAAGTGGAAAAAGAAAAGAATTGGAAGATAGAAAGAGCAGCGTAGAAAGTAAAAAGCAAACTCTAATTAGTAGTAAGACAGAAAGAACAAAGAGGCATAATGCAAGAACAGAAGAAACAGCAAGAATAGAAAAAGAAATAGCAGAAATGAGGAAAAAGGCAACTGAGCAACAACAAGAAGTAGAAACAAGAAAGAAGAAAGACAAAGAATTGAGAAAGAGAAAATATGGAGAACAGATAGAACAATTAAATAAAGCAAAGAAAGAAAATGAAAAACCAATAAAAACTGAAGCAGAATTAAGAGAAGAATATGCAGAACAAATGGCAAATCAAACAATGAAGAACTTTAATAATATATTAGGACATAGAGATAATTATACTGGTTAAAATTTTCTCATTGTATAGGGGAGATAAAAATCTCCCTTATACGCATAAAAGTGAGGTGTTTATATGAATTCGTTTTTTAGATATTACAATAAAAATAGAGAAGCAATATGGTTTACTTTGCTAGTAATTGTTATAATTATTGTTGTAATTCATTTAGTGAATTTTTTTGTGAAAAATCAAAGCAAAAATCAAGAAATATCAGTAAAAAATGATACTGTAGTAAATGTGAGAGAAGAAAGAGCAAAGAGGTCTAGTATATCTAATACAACAGTTTCTGATGAAGAGTATAAAAAAGAAAGTAATGTTATAGATAAATTTATAGGATTCTGTAATGATGGTAAATCAGAGCAAGCATATGCTTTATTAACAGATGAGTGTAAAGAACTTTTATATCCAACACTTGATTATTTTAAAGAAAATTATGTAAAGAAAATTTATCCATCACGTAAAAAGTATACTATCAAAAATTATTATGGAAATACATATACCATAAGATTAACTGAAAATATGTTGTCAACTGGAAAAAGTAGTAATGCGGAAGCAACACAAGATTATTTTACAATAGTTGATAATAAACTAAATATAAATGAATATTTGGGTAGATACAAAATGGACAAGAGTGGATCATCAAATGGTATTAATATAAAAGTATTATATAAAGATGTTTTCATGGATTATGAGAAATACTCTATTGAAGTTTATAATGGTAGTAGTAAAACAATAAAACTAGACTCGTTAGAAAGCACAAAATCAATATATCTAAAAAATTCAAATGATATTGAGTTTCCATCATACAGTCATGAGTTAATAGATACTTTATTAGAAGCACCTCAAGGTAGTACCCGTAAGTTAGACATAAAATTTATGAATAAGTATGTAACAACAAACGAAATAGAAGAAATGACTTTTTCAGATATAATATTGGACTCTGATGCATATAAAATATGCACTGACAAGTCACTATATAGAGATAGAACAAGTTGCACTATTGAAATGTAATTTGTTACAGATTGGCGAGTGAGCAGATAAGTATTTTATAAAACAAAAGAAAACTCGCCTCTAAGCAAGAATATATAAGAAATGTATTTTTGCTTAGAGGCAAGGAGAGTAGAAAAAATGAAAGCATAAGAGATGAGGTGATGAAGAGTGGCTAATAACACTAATAATAATTTAGAAACTAAAGATGAAAACAAAGGAAGTCTAGAACATCAAAATTCTGGAAGTAATTTTGATGAATTATCACCAAATGCAAATAGAAGAGAAATAAATAGATTTAAAGATGCGGTACAAAAATTTAGAAAAACAGTAAATATTGTTTTGGCACCAGTGATGAAGTATATAAAATTAGGAATATTAATTGCTGCAGTTATTATTCTTATATTAGTTTTTTTAAGTGCTTCACTTATGTATATTTGGGAAAAAATAACAAAGCAAGATACTGAAGACGCTTCTAACCTACCAGGCACTACTAAGCAAGTTATGACTGCAAATGCAGCAGAAGATCCGAACACAGGAGAAGTTAAATTTGAGTATAAAGAAGATACAAGTAGTAGTGGAACAAGTAGTAGTGGCAGTAGTGAAGGACATTTAAATAATGGAACAACAAGTTCAAAGGATTATATAGTAAAAACAGATGAGAGTGGAGCCGCTAGGACAGTAACAAAAGATGAATTATTAAAAATCATTGATGGCTATAATTGTAGTGAAGCAGCAAAGAAAAATTTAAAAGATAATGTAGGTGCGTTTATAGATGCTCAAGAAAATTATAAAGTAAATGCAGTATTTCTAATGGCAATAACAATAAAAGAAAGTTCTGCTGGAACGGACTGGAATCTTATAGATTCTAGTACATATAATTGGATGTCTATGAAAGGAACAGCAAAAAAGGGAAGCTATGTAGGTCAAAGTAGCGGATCTTGGAGAAAATATGCTAGCTTTGCAGAATGTACAGATGATGTTGCATATTTCATTTCAACTTCTGGAAGTTATTTTGGTGGAGGTAAGTATAAAGTTTCAGAGATAGCGATACCATATTGTGATGCCAACTGGGGAAACAAAGTTAATGAATTCATGAAGAAATTTTATGATATTTTGGGAACAAGTGGAGGAAGTACAGGTGTAGGCGGTTTGTCAGCACCAGGTATGAATCCTACATCTGGAAATTCAAAAACAAATAAAATTACATCTCTAGATAATTTCTTATTTATAGGAGATTCTAGATATGCAGGAATTGATAGTTATATAAAAGCTTTAGGAAATAATATAAAAAATGCAGGAGTAAGCTCTTCAAATATTGATGAATGGGTAAATGTTGTAAAAAATAGTGGAAAAGGCACAGTACAAGGAAAATCAGTTGATATATCAGGTAAATACTCAGGAATATCAATACAATTAGGTGCTAATGGAGTTTATAACAATGTAGATAATACTGTAAATAGCATGAAATCTCTAATACAAGAAGTAAAAAAACTATATCCAAATACTCCAATATTTGTTAATAGTTGTGTTCAGGTAAATTCAAAAGCAAAGAACAATGGATATACATGGGATCCTGCAACATTTAAAGATAATGTTAATTCATTTAATAAAGCTGTACAAGACTATTGTAATACTGTTGATAATGTAACATATATAGATATTAGTACAAATTTAAATGATACAAATGGATATTTAAAAGATGAGTATACTGATGATGGTTTACATTGCAATTCAGATGGAGCAAAAATATTTGCAGAAAATATAAAGAATGCTATAACTAATACAAAAACTAATACCACAAAAGAGCCAGTAACAATAGATAGTTTAATAAAAAGTATGACATTAGAAGAAAAAATATATCAGATGATGATGGCACAAAGTGCTGTTTCAGATGGAACTCAATTATCTGATGTGAAATTTGGAGGATATATAGTTGGAAGTAATTCAAATTATCAGAATAATTTAGGAAGTATAGGATCAAATTATAAAATTCCACTATTTATAGCAACAGATGATGAAGGTGGAAGTGTAACAAGAGCTGCTTCACAATTTAAAACAAATGCTAGAACATATGGTGATAATAAAGATTATGCACAACTTTTAAAAGATGAGAAAGAAAAATCAGACTGTTTATTAGATTTAGGTATTAATTTGAATCTAGGACCGGTAACTGATGTTATTTCTAATTCGAGTGGAGCTTTATATAAACGTAGCTTTAGTGGAGAGCCAAGTATAGTAGAAAAATGTATAACAAAAATATTAGAAGCAAGAAAAAACAGCAAAAAAAATGGTGTATCAATGTCATCAGCATTAAAACATTATCCAGGTTATCCAGATACATCTACAAACACAGACTTTGCTGAGGCAACAAGTAATAGGTCAAAAGTTGATATAGATAAAAATATAGAGGTCTTTAAAGCAGGAATTAGTTCAGGGGCACAAGCTGTTATGGTGTCAAATGTTATATATGAAAATTATGATTCCAAAAATCCTGCAACTTTATCATCAGAAATTATTGGAAACCTAAGAAAAGATTTTAAAGGGGTAATAATGACAGATGATATAAGCACAGCAGGTATGAGTAACCAAACTGGAAGATATAAAAGAGCAATTATAGCTGGAAATGATATGATTCTAATTGGAAATAACAGTGCTCAAGAAGCATATAATGAAATTAATAAGGCTATAACTGATGGAGAGATAAAAGAAGACAGAATAAATGAATCAGTAAAAAGAATATTACAATGGAAAGTAGATGTTGGACTATTAAAATTAGATGAAGTAGATACAACAAGTAGTGAAGAAGATGAAGAAGATGATGAAAACTTTTTAATAATGACTGATGATGTAACTATTTCAAAAAATGATGATGATGAATGGTGTATTGCAACAGAATTAAATGCAAGAGTAGACGAAATTTATAAGATTATGCTAGAGGAAGATAGTACTGCTTTAAAATTCTTTGATGACGAAGACGAAATGAAGGAAGCAATAAAACTATGGATAGTGGCAGAATATTCTACACAATTTGTTAATTTAAGTTCTGATGTAGAAAATTATAAATATGATCCTAAAGCAGATTACATACAAGGAGTAGTAAAGGTAAAAAGATATGAGGTAGACGATAGTGGAAAGGAAAAGGAGAAATTTTTAACATATAAACCTCCAGAAGAATTTAAAGCATTAGAAACAGCATATGAAGGTGTAACAAATGATGATGAGGAAAATGCAGCTAAAGAGGTATTTAATCACTTTACTTTAGATGAGGAAGGAAATTTAATTATTGCTCAATATACTAAAGAAATACAAACTAGTGAATGGACAGATGAAGCTGATCCAAATGGAGAATTAGATCAAGTATATACTAAACGTACAATATATGAGCAAAAGCTTAATTATAGAGATTTTGTAAGAAACTATACAATGCCATTTAATTTATTATGGGCAATGGTAGTTTATGGAAAAGATGTAAGTTTTTCAAATGAACTAGCAAAACTAGTAATAGATAGTGAAGTTGTAATAGGAATAAGAGATAATGTAACAACAACTGTAACAACAACTATAGATAAATATCTAAAAGAAGAAAAACTTAAGGAATATTTGTATTTAACTGTACGAACATTAAACTTACCATCTAATATATCAAAAACAATTAGGCAATATTTTTATGAATATTTAATAGAACCTGGAAATACTACTTTAAAGAAAAGTGAAATTACAGATGATGATTATAAAGAAAATGCAGATAAAACAGCTTTAGAAGGAATTAATGAGAGTATATTCTATGAAAAAACTACTGTTAATACTATGATAAGTAATAGTGCAGCAATGCAAGTAGAGTATGTAGATAGTTGGTTTGCGGAATATAAAATGGAATATAATGCAAACCATATACCAGGAACAGATAAGTCAGATGGAGGTATACCTCAAACAAATACAGCATATGAACTAGACCATGAAGAAAAAGTTGGTCCATATGATGAAACAGGAAATGATAGTAATAGTTCAATAATAAAAACAATAGAAGAAGAAGCAAACAAAGATGAGTATGCTAAAAATAATTATACTGAGCTAAAACAACAATTGAAAGATGAACAAGGATTTAATGTTGTTAAAGCAGAAATTCAATCTAAAATAGAACAAGCTTTAAGACAAGCTGGACAGTATAACTTATATTATGATTATATGTGGAATAATGGACAAATTGTAACAGATGTTATTATGGGAAGTCAAAGGTCATATAGTAATGTGGTACCAAGTAAGCAAGAGTTAGAGACAAAATATGGATATAATTTTACTGTAACCTATGAAACAACAGGTGATGAAGAAAAAGATGAAAAGGCAAAAGAGGAAGCTGAGAAAAAATCTAATGAGGCTTATAATAAAGCAGTCGGGGAGATTCAGCAAAGATGTAGGGAAATATATCAAGGATTTCTTAATACATATAATAGACAAGAGCAAGAGAGAATTAAAAATGAAAAGATACGTGCCACTCATCTAGAAATAACAAGAGAATATTATGTAAGAACAGTAAATAGAACAATAGAAACAATAATCAATATTGATAGAAAAGAATTCAATAAAGGAGAAACAAAAACAACAGAAAAAACTGACAAAAAGAAAGCAGATAATTTTGTTGGAATTCTAGATAAAACAGAGCATATAAAAGCATATAAAGCTCTTACAGGAAGTATATCTAGTTGGTTCTTTAAGGCATTGGAAAAAAATAAAGATACAGAGCCATATATAGACTTAATAAAATATTTATTCTATAAATTAACTGATATAGATTTTGGTGTAACAGAATTTGATATGAGTAGCATTAAATTCTATGTTCCTAAAACAACAGGAAAAAGTACGGGTATAATTCGAGGAGATACAGTTCAAGCAAAAGTATGGTTTGCAATGAAAGGAATGGGCTTAGATGATGAACATGCTGCAGCTGTTATGGGAAATATACATTGGGAATCAGGCGGATTTTCACCATCTGCAATAGAAGGTGATACTGGAATAGGAATTGGTTTAATACAATGGTCATATGATAGAAGAACTGCTTTGGAAAACTATGCTGCTTCAAAAGGAAAAGACTGGAAAGATGAAGATACTCAAATTGAATTCTTAATAGGAGAAATGACTCCAGGTGGCGGAGCAGATGGATATGCTACATATCAATTCAGCAATGGTAGAGGTTACACTCCAAATGATTGGTATAATGCTACTAGTATTGATGAATGTACAACAGCTTTTTGCTACACTTTCGAAAGGCCAGGAGTTCTTCACTTAACAGACAGATTAAAATGGGCACATTATTATTATGATGAATTTCATGGAAAGGTATTATCAGGAGTTGAAGGAGAATTTGTAGAATCTGCGGATGCAGGAGCTAGTAGTGGTATCGCAGGAACATTTACTAGTGGAGGAAGAGTATATACTATATATATTCAAACTAGAGGTCCATGGGTTAATGAATATTATTACTTTAATGGTGCTACAACAATAGGATCTTCTGCTTGTGGAATGGTTTCAACTTTGAATGTTGCTAGTGGATTTGGAGGATGTACAGACACTCCAACAACTTTTAGAGATAATTATACTGGTCCTAACCGTGGATGGAGTGGTTTATGGGAGCCAATGAGACAGTGTTTAATTAATAATTTCGGAGCAGATTCTAGTATTGTGGTTAAAAATAGAGATAAAGCTGATATGATATCTCATTTACAGCAAGGACATCCATTAATAGTATTGGTACATAGGTATTATTTAGGAAGTCATTATTATGGAGGACATTATTTTACTATATTAGGAATTAGCGATGATGGAACGCAGGTTTTTGTAGGAGATTCAGGAGGTTATGGCAGAACAGGTTGGTATGGAGTTGATGAAGTTATAAAAGCAGGATTAGATAATTATCTAGCAGTTTACTAAGGGGGAATGTATGTGAATAGTAAAAAAATTATGATAATAATAATAATAGTATTGATAATAGTTATTATATTAGTAGGAGTTTATTTGCATATGTTAAAAACAAAGAAATCAGAAGAAAATAATCAAGAGAATAATATTATAGAAGAGCAAGGCGAAGTTTACTTAGACCCTGATATTGGAATAGTAGAGTCTGCTACAAAGAGTGAGTATTATATTATAAATAAGCATATTGGAGATTTCTTAAAGGCATTTTCTGATAAAAACTCTACTACTGCTTATGAAATGTTAGATAAGAGCTATGCAGAAGAAAAAGAAATAAATAAAGATAATATAATAGAAAAATTGAATCTTTCTAATAATTATCAAGGATATGAGACAACAGATTTATACTATTTAGACCTTACTGAAAAAGAGAAAGTATATTTAGTGTATGGAAAAATAAAAGAACAAGATTCAACTGAAAAAAGTTTTGAAGCAATCATGAATATTGACTATGAAAATATAACTTTTTCTGTAATTCCATATGAAGAGGGAACTTTAAATAAAGATTCTCTAGATATAGAAAAAATGACAAAAGAATTTAAGAAAATTGATAAAAATAATAGTAATAAGTTTTTAATATATTCTAATATAAACAAAATTGAATATTTAAGAATCGGCAGATGCCTTAATCAATATGTATCTGAATTAAATGTGAAAAATTCAAGATATTATAGTTATGATGAGAACAACCAATATAAGATGATAGTTACAGATAAAGAAATAAACCAGAATATGTATAATATGCTAAGTGCAAATTATATAAAACAGAATTCTATTAATGAAAATAATGTAAGAAATTTCGTTTATAAAATAGAAGAAAGTAGTTTTTATATACCAGTAAAAATATATGAAAAAATGGATGTAAATAACATAAAAACATATGCGGTATATGGTGTAATTGAAAGTATTGATTACAAAAATCCAATAGAAAGTTATTTAATATTAAACATTGATGTGGCAAATAAAACTTTTTCAGTTGAACAGTTGGCAGGTAAAACTGACTTAGAAAAATTAGAAGTTAAAGAAGTAAAGAGCATAGAAAATAAAAATTATAATGTTTTTACTGATGTAGCAAGTAATATTGAAATAGAAACAATAAAAGCATATTCATCAAATTATAAAAAACTAGCATTGGGAGCTCCAGAAATAGCATATAACAATTTCTTAGATGAAGAGTATAGAACTAAAAGATTTGGAAATGTAGAGAATTATAAGAAATATATAGAAAGCAATAAAGAAAAATTAGTAGGATTTAATATACAAAGATATGAAGCTTCAGAAGAGAAGGGATATACATCTTATATGGGAATAGATCAAAATAATAAATATTATTTCTTTAATGCGACACCAGATAGTAATTATAAAGTTATTTTGGATTATTATACAGTTGATGTACCACAATTTGTGAAACAATATGAAGCTAAGAAAAAAGAAGAAAAAGTTGCTTTCAATATAAATAAGTGTATTGATGCAATAAATGATTCTGATTATGGATATATGTATAGCAAGTTAGATGAAACATTTAAGAAAAATAAGTATCCAACACAAGAAAAGTTTGAAGAAGAAATGAAAAAGATATTATTTGAGAAAAACACAACAACTGAAGCTTCTTGTACGGAAGAGGATGAGAATTTATATTCATGCGAAACTATTATAGTTAATGCAAAAGATAAAAGTAAAACAAAGGAGATTACATTTATTATGCAATTAGGAGAAGGAACAGATTTTGTAATGTCATTTAGTGTGGAATAATTATTTAACGCATTCCAATAAAAAGCGAGGTGATATATATGGCAAATAATAAGCATATAAACGAACCAGAAGAAAGCGAAGATTTAGAAAAACAAAAGTCTAATATTAATACTACTGATATTGAATTAAATACCAATAGTACAGAAAAAAATAGTGCAAAGAAAATATCACAAAAATTTATTGGAACCTTAAAAACAGTTTTAAAACCTATAAAAAGCTTTTTATCTAAGGGAATAATAATAGCAATAATTGCTGCTATTGCTATTATTCTATTAAGTGCTTCACTTATGTATATTTGGGAAAAACTAACAGTACAAGATACTGAAAATGATGCTAATTTACCAGGAGATACAAAAAAAGTTATGACCGCAGATGTAGAAAAAGATGAGAATGGTAATTATACTTTTACTTATAAAGAAGATCCTGAGAATGATGGAACATCAAATAATCCAGAAGATAATAGCCAAAGTAATAAAAATCAATATGGTTCTGTAGATGAAATTATAGCAGATATGACTCTAGAAGAGAAAATCTATCAGATGATGATGGTACAAAGTGTAGTTAATAATGGAAATGATTTAAAAGATGTAAAATATGGCGGATATATAGTTGGAAGTAAGTCAAATTATCAGAATAACTTAGGAAATATAGGATCAAACTATAAAGTAAGCCCATTTATAGCAACGGATGATGAAGGTGGAAGTGTAACAAGAGCTGCTTCACAATTTAAAACAAATGCTAGAACTTATGGTGATAATGAAAATTATACACAACTTTCAGATAATGAGAAAAGTAAATCAAACCATTTATTAGGGTTAGGAATAAACCTAAATTTAGGACCAGTAACTGATGTTATATCTGATCCAAACGGAGCTTTATATCAACGTAGCTTTAGTGGAGATCCAAGTATAGTAAAAAAATGTATAACAAAAATATTAGAAGCAAGAAAAAACAGCCCAAAAAATGGTGTATCAATGTCATCAGCTTTAAAACATTATCCAGGTTATCCAGATACATCTACAAACTCAGATTTTGCTGAGGCAACAAGTGATAGGTCAAAGGCAGATATAAATGAAAATATAGAGGTCTTTAAAGCAGGAATTAGTTCAGGGGCACAATCTGTTATGGTATCAAACATTATATATACAAATTATGACAAAGATAATCCCGCAACTTTATCATCAAAAATTATTGGAGAACTAAGAAAAGATTTTGATGGTGTAATAATGACTGATGATATAAGTGTAGATGGAATGAATAAACAATCTAATAGATATAAAAGAGCAATTATAGCTGGAAATGATATGATTCTTATAGGAAGTGGTAGTGTATCAACAGCATATAATGAGATTAATCAAGCAGTAAATAGTGGAGAAATATCAGAAGATAGAATTAATGAATCTGTAAAAAGAATATTACAGTGGAAAATGAATGTTGGAGTTATACAAGGAGGAACAAGCAGTACATCAGGAGAAAATGACCAAGTAAAAAATAATCTTACTTCTTTAGATAATTTCTTGTTTATAGGAGATTCTAGAACTCGTGGAATTGCAACAAAACTAGAAGCTTTAGGAAATAATATCAAAGTAATCGGAGTTGATTCATCAACTCCAGCAGATTGGAAAGATGTAACTAAAAAGGGAAAAGGCAAAGTATTAACTACTGATGTAACATTACCAGATTCAAAAGATGTAAAAGGGATTTCCGTAGCTTTAGGTGTAAATGAACTTAATGCAAAAGATTTATTAGATGTGGTAACAAATTTACAAAATAGATATAAAAATGTTCCGATATTTGTAAATAGTGTATATTATGTTTCATCTAAATATAGATATGGAAATGTTAAACTTAATGATTCAATAGATACTTTTAATAATACTATTAAAGAACAATATAAAAACAATAAAGAGGTTTTTTATATTGATATTACAAATGAACTTCATGAAAAAAATTTCCTAAAATCAAGTATATCTGATGATGAGGGTATACATATTAGCACAGAGGAAGGTAAAAACCAATTAGTTGAAAATATTAAATCTGGAATATTAAATACAGAGGGTGCAGATTTATCTAGTAAAAAAGATAAAAATAATAATGTTTCTAGTAATAAAGACGACGATAAAAAAGAATTCCTAGTAATGACGAAAACAATTACAATTCAGAAAAATGATGAGGGAGAATATTGTATTGCCACTGAGTTGGATGCCAGAATTAATGAGATTTATAGGCTTTTGGTAGAAGAAAAAAGTGGAGCATTAAAGCATTTTGATGATGATGAAGATTATATGAAAAAAGCTTTAAGATTATGGATAATTGCAGAGTATTCATCACGATATTTAAATTTATCATCAGATGTAGAACATTATAAATGCGATCCTGAAGCGGATTACATACAAGGTTCTGTAAAAGTAAAAAGATATTCAGTTAATGATAAGGGAGAAGAAGAATCAAAATTTTTAACATACAAACCACCTGAAATATTTAAAGAATTAGAAGAGAAGTATGAAACTGATGGAGATATGACAGTATTTAATCATTTTACTGTAGATACACAGGATAATTTAGTAATAGCTAAATATACAGAGGAGCATCAAGAAAGTAGTTGGACAGGTGAAGAAAATCAAAACGATGTTTTAGATCCTGAATATGATACATATGAATTATATGAACAGAAACTTAATTATAGAGATTTTGTAAAGCAATATTCTATGCCATTTAATTTATTATGGGCATTAGCAGTTTATGGAAAAAATATAGATTTTGTAAATGAAGTTGCACAATTAGTAATTGATAGTGAAATAGTAATAGGAGTAAGAGACAATGTAACAACAACTGTAACAACAACTATAGATAAATATCTAAAAGAAGAAAAATTAAAGGAATATGTTAAATTAATATTAACTACTTTAAATTTATCTCCTAATCATGAGCAAACAGTAGACGAAAACTATTATGAATATTATATAAGACCATCTGGAACATCAAAAACAAGCACAGGCAAAGAGGATGATTTCAAAGAAAATGCTGATGGAACAGCTTTAGAAGGAGTTAATGAAAGTTCATTCTATGAAAAAACTACAATTAATACATTAATAATGAACACAGTATCAATGCAAGTGGAGTACATAGATAGCTGGTTTGTAAAATATGAAATGGAGTATAATGCACAGTATACACCAGGAGAAGATGAATCAGATGGAGAAATAGCACAACCCAATACAGGTTATGAAAGTTTAGGAGTAGTTGATCTTCTTGAAACATCAAATTATGATGAAGCGGACAAGATTATAAATAGTGATAAATATGCACCAAATTTGTATAAAACAGCAAAAGCAGTATTAGCAGGAACATATGGAGCTGATATTGTAAGAAATGAAATTACGAATAAAGTTCATGATTTTATATATAATTATGATACAAAACAAGAATATAAAGATGGTGTTTGGGATGATGGAAGAATAATTGATGATATTGTGGCTAGAAAGTCATCAAAAACATATAATTATTCTCGAGAAAAGTTTGAAGAGCTAGGATTTAATGATTATTTTTATGCAGGTGAAACTGACGAAGAAAGAGAATTTAATCAAAGAAATGTTGACGTGTTTAACAAAAATATGGGTTGGTTTTATGGTGTAGTATATAATGAATTTAATGCAGATAAACAAGATAAAATAATAGACGAAAAAATACGAGCTAAGTATGCTTTGATAACAAAAGAAAACAGCATAAGAACAGTAAATAGAACAGTAGAAACAATAACAAATGTAGAAAGAAGAGAGTTCAATAAAGTAGAAACAAAATCAACAGAAAAAACTGACAAAAAGAAAGCAGATAATTTTGTTGGAATCCTAAATAAAGACGAATATACTAGGAATGCATATAAAGCTCTTACGGGAAGTACATCTAGTTGGTTTTTTAAAGCAATATCAAAGAATGAAGACACACAACCTTTGGAAGATTTAATGAGATATTTATTTTATAAATTAACTGGAAATGATTATGGTGTAACAGAGTTTGATATGAGCAATCTAAAATTCTATCCAAATAGTTCAAACTTAAAAAGTACAGGTACAATTAGAGGAGATACAGTTCAAGCAAAGGTATGGTTTGCTTTAAAAGATTTAGGTTATAGTGATATGCAAGTAGCAGCGGCTATGGGTAACTTTGAGCATGAAGCAGGATTTAAAACTAATAATTTAGAGGATACAGCAAATAAAGATTTTGGATATAGTGATGAAGAATTTACTAACAAAGTAAATAGTGGAGAGTTAGATGAAAATTTCTTTGTATATAAGGAAAAAAGTGATGGCAAAATATATGGTTATGGATTGGCACAATGGTCTGCTTCCAATAGAAAAAAAGGATTATACGAATTTGCACGTAGCAGGGGTGTAAGCATAGATGATGTAGATATGCAGGTAGAATACTTAGCCGGAGAGCTAACTCAAGGTGGTGGAGGAGCAGATGGATATGCAACACAATGTTTAGCACCAGGAACTCGTACAATAAAAAAAGGTTATCCCGCTAAGGATTGGTTTGATGCAACAAGTGATGAGTTGGATGAGCAATTACTAGAACATATAACATTATCATTCTGCTATACTTTTGAAAAACCTGGAATATCAGCTAAAAGTGAAAGAAGTAGACAGAATGCAGCTTTGAAATATTATAATGAATTCCATGGAAAAACATTAGCTGGAGAAGAAGGGGAATTTGTAGCATCAGATGATTTGGGAGCAAGCAGTGGTATTGTTGGAACATTTACTAGTGCAGGTAAAACATATACAATATATTTACAAACTAGAGGACCATGGAAAGATGAACGATACTATTTTAACCGCTGGAATAAGGAAACTACTATATCAGGTGCTGGTTGTGGAATGATTTCAACTTTGAATGTTGCTAGTGGATTTGGAGGTTGTACAGATAACCCATTAGAATTTAGAGATAGTTATACTAGTTTTTGGGATGGAAACCTTGGATGGAGTGGTGCATGGGAGCCAATGAGACAATGTTTAATTAAGTATTTTGGAGCAAATTCTAGCATTGTGGTTAAAGATAGAAATAAGGAAGATATGATATCTCATTTACAGCAAGGACATCCATTAATAGCATTAGTACGTGGATATTCTATAGGAAAATGGAGGTATAACGAAGGACACTATATTACTATACTAGGAATTAATGAAGATGGAACACGTGTATTTGTTGGAGATCCAGGATGTTATGGCAACACAGGTTGGTATGATATTAATGAAGTTATAAAAGATGGATTAGAAAGGTATCTAGCAGTTTACTAAGGGGAATTTATTAGCAAAGAGTAAAACATCATCTAATGAGGTATGAAATTTATAGAGATGTTGTTTTAGTAATGAATAATTAATGGAGAGCTTTTTAAAAGCTCTCCGTTTTTATAAAGACGCTTGTTGTAAATATTAAAGAAATAGTGTATAATATAGATATATTGAGTAATGGAGGGAAAATATGTCAGATTTAGAAAGAGCAATTGCGGATGAAGAGATTGAAGAAAAAATTAATAAATTTGCAGATGATTTAGAAGCACAATATTTAGCAGAGTATAATGAAAGAATAGCAAATGGAGAAACAGGAATAGAAAAAACTTCGGTTTCTAATATTTTATATTATGAAACTTTTGTGTTAAAAATGGTAAATAATATGGAAATGTCTATGTCAAATATATATATTGTAACAGAAGAAAATAATGGGGAGTATAGTTTTAAAATATACAAAGAAGATACTAACAACCTAATTGCAACTGTTAATGAAAATGGAGATGTAGTATTTACATCAGAAGGTATGAATAAAGGAGTAAGCAATAAAAATCTTCAAGAGATATTAGATGATAATGAGAAAAATGAAACAGCAGAGTTAAAGCAAGAGAATGTTTATATGATTGAAGAGGAGCTGTCAACAGGAGAATTAGATAAAGAAGCAATAAAAAATACAGATATAAAACAATTAGAACAAGAAAGCAATAGTAAAGAAGAATTAGAAGCTAAGCTTAAGTTACAAATACGACCAGGAACAGTTCAAAGCTTAGAAAATAGTGAAATAAATGAATTTGATGAATTTAGAGGACATAATGTAGAATTTGGATATTCAAGAGTATATAAAGCATATATCGCATATGATAAAGACAGTGGGGACGTATTAATGGGACCAGCAGTAGAAAACTCAAGAACAATAACAAAACAATCAGCAGATGGAGAATTAACAACAGAGAGACATTCAGCTATGATGCAATCACGTAGTAATCCAGATAAAATGATTACAATACAAATAGGTCAATATGGTGAAAGAATTTTAAATGAAGCAGATAGAACTACAGAAGGAGATTTTGTTGCCAGAACAATTGATATACATGGAAAAGGAAATGATACAAATAAAGAACTAAAAGAAGCTTTAAATGTGAAAGAAAATAGAGAGAATTTAGGTGAAACAGCTGATGATTTAAATAGATTAGGTGTAACTCAAAAGGGAACTAAGAAATACTTTAGTGAAGCAGAGTTTGAAGAATTTATGGAAGAAATTCAAAAAATTATGGGACCATGTTCTAGAGATGAGCTAGAAGATAGATTTCAAAAGGCAGAAGGAGAAACTTTACAAGAAAGACTAGAAGATGCCTTAGCAACATATAGAAGAGAGCAAATAGAATATAATGACAGGATAAGAAATGGAGAAGGAAGAGGACTTGGCGAAGAAAGCGAAGATCCAAGAAGAGCAATTTAAATGCAATATGTAGGGGCAATCATAGATCGCCCGTTTTTTGTAGAGATGCTAATTTTATGATAATAATCTAAATTTTCTATGCTTTTTTCTCGCTCGTTTGTTAACCCAAAGCATTATAATTTTTCAAAAATGCTCGTTCAAGCAATTTTCGCAGACCTTCTAAGAGGTTTTTATGGCACCCTTCCATTAAAAATGAACTCTTTCCATAAAAACACAAAGAAGGTCTAGCTCAATTACTTTCAATGCGCTTTTTTCAAAATTATAATGTTTTGGGTTTTATAAACAAGAATAGAAGTTTTTCTAACTCGTCGGTCCTCACACAAGCTCGCTACGAAAAAACATAGAAAATTATATAAATATATTCTAATATTGAACATACGTAGACTAACTATGTATTGTCAATAACAAAAGAAAAAAATTTTAATATAAAAAAAAGAGCATAATTAATAGAAGTT